>CALMGC010000072.1 GCA_937863505.1 uncultured Sphingomonadales bacterium
ATTATCCCGACCGCAATGACGGCGAGTGGATGAAGCACACGGTGGCGGGCTTCGAAGGCTGGGGCGGCGAGGGCGGCCGGGTCGCGATCGACTATCGCCCGGTGCATGATTACACGCTGACCGACGACGTGGAGCATATCAAGCCGAAGAAGCGAGTTTATTGAGGTGTCCGGCGGAGCGATGCTTCCGCTGTTGATCACCGCCGGCCTATTCTGGTCCGTCATCGACCCCGAGCAGGTTGCGATCTTGCCTGCCGATCAAGTTGGCGCAGTGTTGCATCAATGCTCCAGGCGTGTGCCCCCGACGGGAACCGGCTATTGGCGCCCGTCGCCTGCGCTGATCGCCGAAATGGAAAGCAAGGTCCACGAGGCGGTCGTGACCGGGCGGCATCCCGATCAACGCACGAGCGCGACTTTTCCGCGCCGCTATGCGCGTCAGTATGTCGGTTATTGGCGGCAAGGGCATCGGTTCCTTTATGGGAACTATGCGCCGTTGTTCGACGATGACAACTCACGTTACTGGCGCGCAAAGGCCATAATTATCTGTGACGGCGGTCGGGCGGTGTTCGGCGCGGAATACGACGTGGACGCTAAGGATGTCTCGCAGATCGCGTTCAACGGAGTAGGGTGAAGGCGTCAGGTCGTGCACAGGCGCAAGCGGTTATGCTGAACGTAGCTGGAGGTGAAGTCATGACAATTTGGACGATCAGCGCCTCATATGACGACGAAGCGCATGTATGGTATTCCACGCACGGCGACGTTCCGGGTCTGAACGTCGATGCCGAGACGATCGAGCTGTTGGCGGAGAAGGCAGGTGCCATGCTGCCCGACCTGCTCGACATTCATGCAAGCGACTTGGTTGACAAGGAGCGTTTGCAAGGGCCGCACCGCATCCGTGTCGTCGCGTTCCATGAGCGCGAGTATGACGTGGCCGCCTGACAATGGTTCAGGGCTACACGGCGCTGGTCAAGGCGGTATTGCGGGAGAACGGATGCACCTTCGTCCGGCACGGCAAGGGAGATCACGAAGTCTGGTGGTCGCCACTCTCGGAAAAGCCCTTCACGGTCGACGGGAAAATCATGTCGCGCCACAGCGTCAATGGCGTGCTCAAGGATGCGGGACTCAAGATCAAGTTCTGACCCGCTCACTCCGCGAACGTCCGCGCGAGCACCCCAGTGTTGCCGTCAGCACCGCCGCGTCGACCCGGCCCAACCGCTTCGCCAGGCGAGCTCACCGTCACCTTCATCGCCGAACGCCATCCAGTCGCGCTCTTCCTCGGTCAGCGGCTCGGCACCGATCCGATTCGCGTCCTCCTCCCACCCCTCGCGGACGCGGCGCAGCGGCGTGGCAACGACCCGCCCCTCTTCCACGCGCACGTCCATCGGGGTGCCCGCGGTTGCGCCCAGTTCCTTGAGCAGCGCCTTGGGGACGATCATCCCGACCGAGTTTCCCATCTTGCGCAAGGTTGTCCGCATGGGCGAGAAATGGACCGGCATGACCGTAAGCACAATGTACAATTCGCTTGCCGCGCTCGCGCTGCTGGCGACCGAATCTAGCGTAGCCCAAAGCGCGCCCGCTCCCTTCTACACGCAATCGCTCACCGCCGAGGGCATCCCCATCGTCGCCTCCGGGCGGGTGCCGCCCCAAGCGCTCGCCGTCGCGCGCGATCTCGTCACCGACATGCTCGCGCATCGGCCCGACCTCGCGCGCGCGCTGGTCGCGCGGGGGCAGCGGGTGGCGATCATGGCGGTGGACGAGACTACCACCGACTTGCCCGAGCAGCGCGCATGGACCCGGCCCGCGCGCGATGACCCGCGGCTGACCCGGTGCGAGCGCAAACATTATGACGAGCGGATCGGGCGATTGTCCGACCGGCAATATTGGGACGCGCGCGCCCGCGGCATGGCGGGGGTGTTCACTAGCGGCGCGGCGGAGGACCTGCTTGGCGAGCGCGCCAGCCGCTATTATGGCCAGAACATCTTCGTCCACGAGTTCGCGCACGACGTGCTCGACGCGATCCGCGCCGCCGACCCGGCGCTCGGCGCGCGTGTCGATGCCGCTTATGCCCATGCGCTCAAGGCCGAGTTGTGGAAGGGGGAGTACGCCTCCACCACCGTTACCGAATATTGGGCGGTGGGGACGCAGTTCTGGTTCAACGACGCGCCCGTCGCGACGTTCGGCGGGCGCGAGGTGCTGTCGGACACGGACCTGTCCGCCTACGACCCCGCGCTCGCGGCGGTGCTGCGCGCAGCCTATGGCGAGCGCCACCACCTCCTCGCCGACCGGGCCTATCTTAGCCCGGCCCGCGTGCCGCCCGGGCCGCTGCCGCCGTCCACGGCGGAGGTGTGCTGACGGTTCAGCTCCACCAGCTCCTCCACCGCGCGCACCTCGACGATCGCGTCATTCTCCGGATCCATCGGTGGCAGCGGCGCGGGTGCGGCGGCCTCGTCCTTGCCGCCCCGGAACAGTAGCAGCGACGCCCCCGCGACCACCGCGCCCAAGCCCATCAGCGTCACGCCCGGGTGCTTGGCGGCGGCGGTGTAGAGGCTGAACGGCTTGGCCAGATGCTCGCCCGAGCGGACCTCGCCCGCGTGGACGCCCTGGAATAAGTTGCTCGGCTGAGGCTGAGTGCGCTTCTTATCGACGAACGCGCGCGCGCCGATCGGCGCGAGCTTCTCGTACAACCCCTTGAAGTGCTGGGCGAACAGCGCCTGCGCGCGCCCGCCGCCGCCGACGGTGATCTCGCGCTTGGGGTGCGTCGCGCAGAACAGGATCGCATCCGCGACCAGCTCGGGGTTGTAGATCGGCGGCGGGATCTGCGCCTCGCCGCCCTCGTGGTTGGCGGCGTGCTGGCCGATGGGCGTGTCGATCCCCGACGGCTTGACCAGCGACACCGAGATGGGCGCGCCCGCCGCCATCAGCTCCATGCGCAGCACCTCGGTATAGGCCTTGATCGCGAACTTGCTCGCCGAATAGGCGCCCTGGATGGGCGCGGGCATGTCGCTGGCGATCGACCCGACGACGATCAGCGCGCCGCCATGTTCGGTCAGCGCAGGCACGGCGGCCTCGCAGCCATGGACGGTGCCGAAATAGTTGGTCTGGAACAGCCGCTGATGCTCGTCGAGCGGCGTTCCCATCAGCTTGGCGTAGATCGACACGCCCGCGTCGTTGACCCAGGTGTCAATACGCCCGAAGCGTTGCACCGCGTGCGCCGCCGCCGCCTTGACCGCCGCCGGGTCGCCGACATCGGCGGCGAAGGCATCGGCGGTCCCGCCCGCCCGCGTGATCGCCTCCACCTGCTCGCGGAGTTCCGGCTCGCTGCGCGCGACGAGCAGCACCTTAGCCCCCTTGGCGGCGGCGGCGTGCGCGGTGGCGAGGCCGATGCCGGAGCTTGCGCCGGTGATCACGATCACCTGTTCGGCGAGCGGCTTGAGGGTTAGTTTCATGGGGGAAAGCTCCGATCCGGTTTCGCGCGCCAACACGCCGGGAGTCGCGCTGGTTCCGCTGCGGCTTGACTTGCGCGGGGCGGAAAGGGACGCTGGCAACGTGAAGCAACTCCCCCTGCGTGCGCTCGCCGCCCTCTGTCTCCTTGCCGCCCCGCTCGCCGCGCAGGAGCAGCCGCCCGAGCATACCCGCGACGCGCCGATCTTCGGCCAGCTGTCGGACAAGGCGGCCGCCGCAGCCGGCGCGATCGGGCTGTCGATCGAGCGCGACCAATCGCCGCAAGCGTTGCTGGAGCAGCAGCGTCGCTTGTCCCGCGCGCTCGATGCGGTGAGGCCGGGCAGGGTGGGCGTGGTCGACGCCTATGTCGTCGCGGTCGCGCTCGACAGCGACCCCGTCTTCGC
>CALMGC010000073.1 GCA_937863505.1 uncultured Sphingomonadales bacterium
GTTCCAGATCGCGCAGCGGATCTGCAACTCGGTCGGCCGCCGCGTCGACCAGACGACGCCGCTCGCCGACGCTCGGTTGAAGGACGGTTCCCGCGTCAACGTCATCGTGCCGCCGCTCTCCTTGCGCGGCACCGCCATCTCGATCCGCAAGTTCTCGGCCAAGCCCATCACGCTCGACATGATGGCCGGCTTCGGCTCCATGAGCCCCAAGATGGCCACCGCGCTCAAGATCGCGGGCGCGAGCCGGTTCAACGTCGTGATCTCGGGCGGCACTGGCTCGGGCAAGACGACGATGCTCAACGCCCTGTCCAAGATGATCGACCCGGGCGAGCGCGTGCTGACGATCGAGGACGCGGCCGAACTCCGGCTGCAACAGCCGCACTGGCTGCCGCTGGAGACCCGCCCCGCCAACCTCGAAGGTCAGGGCGAGATCAGCATCCGCGACCTCGTCAAGAACGCGCTGCGTATGCGGCCCGACCGGATCATCCTGGGTGAGATTCGCGGCTCCGAATGTTTCGATATGCTGTCGGCGATGAACACCGGCCATGACGGCTCGATGTGCACGCTCCACTCCAACTCCCCTCGCGAGGCGCTCGCGCGCATGGAGAACATGGTGATGATGAGCGACATCAAGGTGCCCAAGGAAGCGATCAGCCGTCAGATCGCCGATTCGGTCGACCTCATCATCCAGGTCAAGCGGCTGCGCGACGGGTCGCGCCGCGTCACCAACGTGACGGAGGTGATCGGCATGGAAGGGCCGGTGATCGTCACGCAGGAGCTGTTCAAATTCGAGTATCTGGACGAAAGCGCGGACGGCAAGATCATCGGCGAATACCGCTCGATGGGCCTCAGGCCCTACACGCTCGACAAGGCGAAGCAGTTCGGGTTCGACCAGGCCTATCTGGAGGCGTGTCTGTAGGGCGATGTCGGCTGCGTAGCGCGCAGCGATGTCGTCAGGCTTGGAGCGCACTCACGGTGGGCCATCACGGCGAAATCGTCGCCGAGATACGCATCAGCTCCGTGTAGGCACCAGCAGGTCGTCGTCCAGCCTGCGCGCGAAGTGCACGCCGACGCGGCCGTTGTTGACCCAGCGGACATTGCCCGACCACAGCCGCCCCTCGAGCAGCTCGATCAGCACGTCGACGCCCAGCGCCGCTTCAGTCAGCGGCGAGCCCTCGATCATCGCGCCGTGGCCGGAGATGTTGCGGACCACCACGTCACTGGCCTGCTCGCCCATCGTCAGCCGGGCGCTGCGGATCACCCGCTCGCGGGGCTCGCGGCTGACCTTGTGGCCGATCGGCACCGCCGACGCGCCATGTTCGGCGAGATGGCCCACCACCGACGCGACCGGCGCGGGCTTGCCGTAGACGAAGCCCTGGATGTGGCTGCACCCCAGGTCGCGCACGAACGCGATTTCGTCCTGTTGCTCGACCCCTTCCGCCGTGGTCTCCAGCCCCAGCGTCTCCGCCAGCGTGACGATCGCCTTGATGATCGCCGCATTGCGATTCCCCGCCATGATCGCGCCGCGCACGAAACTCTGGTCGATCTTGATCTTGTCGAACGGCGCGGTCTTGAGATAGCCGAGTGACGAATAGCCGGTGCCGAAATCATCGAGCGCCAGCCGGACGCCGATGCCCTTCAGCGCCTTGAACATCCGCTGCGCCTGCTCGTCCTCGTTGAGGAACACGCTTTCGGTGATCTCCAGCTCCAGCCGTTCGGGCGGCAGACCGGACGCGGCGAGCGCGTTGGCGACCACCGACGGGAGGTGCGGCGAGGCGAACTGCGTCGGCGAGACGTTGACCGCGACGCGGATCGGGGCCGGCCAGCCCGCCGCATCGGCGACCGCGGTCCGCAGCACCCATTCGCCGATCGACGCGATCAGCCCGCATTCCTCCGCCACCGGGATGAACGCCGCCGGGCTGACCGGGCCGCGCTCCGGATGCGTCCAGCGGAGCAGCGCCTCGTATCCGACGATGCGCTGGTCGCGGGTCGACACCACCGGCTGATAGGCAAGCGACAGCTGTCCCAGCGCGAGCGCCTCGCGCAGATCGTCCTCCAGCTGCTTGCGATGCCGCGCCTCGGCGAGCAGGTCGTCGGTGTAGACGCGGTGCAGCCCTCGCCCGCCCTCCTTGGCGGCATAGAGCGCGAGGTCGGCGTTGCGGATCAGGTGGTCGCCGGTCTGCCCGTGTTCGGGCGCGACCGCGATGCCGATCGAGCAACCGATACTGATCGGCTGGTCTGCGATGATGTAAGGCTGCGACAGCGAATGGATCACGTCGCGGGCGAGCGCGTCGAGGCGCCCGCGCACATCGTCATGCGCGATCACGACCTCGAACTCGTCGCCGCCCAGCCGCCCGACCACCCCCGCCTCGCCCACCATGCGTTGCAGCCGGTGCGCCACCTGCTTCAGCAGCTCGTCCCCGGTCTGGTGACCGAGCGTGTCGTTGACCGTCTTGAACCGGTCGAGGTCGAGCAGGAACAGCGCGGTGGGCTGGAACCCGCTCGTCCGGACGGTGAGGAACTGCTCCAGCGTGGTGGTCATCCGCTCGCGATTGGCGAGCCCGGTCAGCCCGTCCGAATAGGCCAGCCGCGTGATCGCTGCCTGCGACTTGCGCTTTTCGGTGAGGTCGGTGCCGGAGCCGGTGAAGCCCCGGAACTCTCCCTCCGCATCGCGGCGCGGCTGGCCGGAGATCGACCACCAGCCGCTCCCCGGCGCGCCCGCGTTGCGCACGGGATAGTCGGCAAAGGCCGACTTGGCGGTGAGCAGATAGCCGAGCGTCCGCGACACCCGCGCCGACTCCTGGTCGAGCTCGAACACCTCGGCGAGCGGTCGCCCGACCGGGTCGCCACGCTCCGCCCCGAGCACGGCGCGGACGCGGTCGGAGATGTAGCTGAGCCGCCCCTCGTCGTCGGTCTCCCAGAACCAGCCGATGCCTTGGGTCTCGAATGTCTCGACCAGCCGCACCGCGCGCGCCGCCGTCTCGGTGTCCGCTTGCGGCGGTGGCGGAGCGGGGGAGCGAAAGCGGCGAAGCACGATGCCGGAACTATCGGCGATAGCTTAGCAATTCATTGTTGACGGGCCGTTGGCGAGCCCCACCCACCGCTACCGCGCGCCGGGCGTTCCAAGCGCGTCGACCTTGTCGCGCAGCGCCGCCAGCTCCGCCTTGAGCGAGGCGATCTCCTCGTCCTTGCTCGACGCGGGCGCGGGGGGCTTGGTGGACGTCTTGCCCTCGGGCTTGAACGCGCTGGTCGCCGCCTCGAACATCGCGAAATTGCGCTTGGCGATCTCGGCGAAGGGCGAATGCGCGAACGCCCCCTCCACCGCGGTCTTGAACTGGGTCTGGTTGCGGCGAAAGCTGTCCATCGACGCTTCCAGATAGCCCGGCACCATCGCCTGCATCGAATCGCCGTACATCGCGATCAGCTGGCGCAGGAAGCTGACCGGCAGCATCGTCTGGCCGCGCCCCTCCTCCTCCATGATGATCTGGGTCAGCACGTTGTGAGTGATGTCGTCGTCGGTCTTGGCGTCGACCACCCGGAACTCGCGGCCCTCGCGCGTCATGGCCGCGAGATGCTCCAAGGTGATGTAGGACGAGGTCTCGGTATTGTAGAGCCGACGGTTGGCGTATTTCTTGACCGTGACGACGCCGCCGTCATTGGGCTTCTTCATGCGGCTTCTCCCTCGCGCGTGGGTCACGCTAGGCCGATCGGTGCCGCGCCGCAACATCGCCCCGAAGCCGTCCCGGGCGGGGACGCCGACAGCGGCCGGCGACCCCGCTTCGGGTGGTGCGACCCGATCAGAACTGCCCGCGGACACTCACCGCGAAGCGGCGACCGAACAGGTCGTAGGTGTTCGCCGTCAGCGTCGCGGGATTGAGATAGCCGTAATAGTCCTGATGCGTCTTGTTGCCGACATTGGTGACGGAGAACGTCAGCCGGAACGTCTTCTGAACCTCGACCCAGAAGGACAGGTCGACCGTGGCGTAGGAGTCGAGCGTGTTGAACTCGCGCAGGTCGGTGGACAGCGCGGTTCGTACCGCGATCTCCTTGCCGACGAAGTTCACCGACGCGGCGACCCCGCCCACCCCCGGCACGACGACGCGGTTGTCGCTGCGGAACTGGAATTTGGGGTCGCCGAACGTGCCGTCGGTGCGCAGCGGCGCGACGCCGGTAGTGTCGACCAGCCGTTTGTTGAGCGAGAAGATCGTGTTGTCCGTCTCGAACCGGCCTGGGAAGAAGCGGTCGAGCGGCTGGCTGTAGCTGACCGTGCCCTGGATGCCGGAAAAGGCGATGCGGTTGCCGTTGACATAGCCGCTGCTGACGCCCGGATTGGCGGGATCGGCGATCACCTGCCCGCCGCGGTCGCCGCCGTTCGCGGCTGTACCGCCCTGGCCGGTCGTGTAGCGGCGAAGCTGCGAGCAGAAGCTGTTGCCGTTGGCGGGGTCGGCGAGGTTGAAATTGGTGTTGTCGAAACAGGCGGAGGCGATCTGCGCGACGGACAGATTGGTGATCGGGTTGCGGATCACGATATTGATATAGTCCGCGCTGACGCTGAAGCGCTTGAGGAAGCGCGGCTGAAAGATACCGCCGAAGGTGTAGCTGTACGACACCTCGTTCTTCAGGCCGGGGTTGCCGCCGCTGACGCCCGGCACGGTCGCGTTCGCCGCGTCGAGCGGAGTCGCATTGGGGAAGGCGGCCAAGAACGCGGCGCAGTTGCGCGCCCGGGTCGCGGGCGCGGCGCCCGCGTTGATCGTGCCGGGCGCGCACAGGTCGGGCACCGTCACGAACGACGAGGAGCGCGGCAGGAACAGTTCGGTGATCGCGGGCGCGCGGAACGAGCGGGTATAGTCGGCGCGCAGCGTGATGTCGGCGATCGGCCTCCACCGACCGCCGGCCGACCAGGCGAGGAAGCCGCCGTTGACCGTGTTGTTGACGTGCCGCGCGCTGGCGTCGATCTCGACGAGGTTGAGCAGCGGGACGTGGTTGGACGGCGTCAGGAGGGGCAACAGCACCTCGCCGAACTCTTCGTTCACCTTGTAATTGCCGCTCACCGCCGGGATCGCCACCGACCGGCCGAGGCCCGCCTGCTGAAAGGCGTCGGGGGTGAACCGGCCGTCCTCCTCGCGGTGTTCGAAGCCGACGTTGAAGCTGTAATCATTGCCGAACAGCGCGAACGGGCTGCCGCCGAAGTTCGCGACGAAGTCCTTTTGCTGCAACACGCTGATCGTGTGCGTGTTCTGAACGATGTAGGCGCGCGCCGCCGCGCTCGGCGAGCCTTGCCCGAACAGGTTGAGCGGGACGCAGGCCGCGTCCGCGATCGGCGTGTAGCCCGGCGTCGCGTTGACGGTCGGCGTCGGGTTGCAGACGATCTGTCCCGCCGCGTTGGCCGTGACGTTGACCGCGTTGACGAAATGCTGCTGGTTCAGGCTCTGGCCGAAGTCGTCGAGGCGGGTGCGCCCGTAATTGCCATAGGCCTCATAGTTGAACGGGCGGTTGAACAGCTTCACCTCCCCGCGCACACCCAGCACGGCGCGGTACTGCTCGAGGTCCGTACCCCCCGACTGGTCGGCGAGGTCGTCCGAACCGCGCGACAGCTGGAACGTGGTGACGCCCAGCGCCGCCAGCTGCGACCTGGCCTGCTGGGTCAGGAACGGGTTGGTCGCGCTGAAGGTAAGCTGCGCGCTGTTGCCGGCGAACAGGTTGGAGTTGTAGGTCGGCTGCGCGACGAGCTGGTCGCCATGGGCGTTATAGTAGCTGCCCTCGAAGTAGAATTTCAGCGCGTCGGATGCGTCGTACTTGATGAACAGGTTGCCGATGTGGCGCTTCACGTCGCTGGTCACCTGCGAGTACGGGAACAGGCGATAGCCGTCCCCGCCCGAGGCATAGGGCGCGGCGAACGCTATGCCCTTGTTCACCGCGACGAGGTTGCCGCCCGGCGCGAACTGGTAGCCATAGACCGCCGAGCCGACCCGGTTGGCGGCATTGAACACGCCCGTGCGGCTTGCGTCGCTGATCGTGCCGCCGGTGGACAGCGTGTAGAGGACGCGGTCGCGCACCGCGATCGAGCCCGGGTACCCGTCGGTCGCCGAGTCGTTATAGCCGAAATTGGTGTTGAGCCGCCCGTCGTTGAGATAGGTGATCCCCAGCGCGTTGCGGCCGAGCGCAGCCGCTTGCGCGGAGGTCGGGTTCGTCACCGTGCCCACGCCCGCGGCGAGGAAATCGCGGTCGGCGTAGAGGATGCCGTTCTGCACGTCGCGCGTATAGGCGGCGGTGATGTTCAGCTTGCCGTCGAGGAAATCATGCCCGGCGAGCAGCGCGAGGTTGTAGCGAAAGCCGTCGCCGCGTTCGGTGATGCCGCTCAGCCCGGTGGCGGTGATGCCGTTATACCGGTCGCGCAGCACGAAGTTGACGGTGCCGCCGATCGCGTCCGACCCGTAGGTGGTCGCGCCGACGATGAGGGTGTTGTCGATATGGTCGAGCAGGATCGTCTGGATCGTGTTGATATCGACCTGCGACCCGGCGGAGCCCTGGTTGAACTGGGTGTTCGGGTTGGACGACACGACGCGCCGACCGTTGATGAGCGTCAGCGTGCGGTTGGAGCCGAGCCCGAAAAGATTGGTGAAGCTGACCGCCTGGCCGAACGAGCCCTGCGCGCCGTTGGGCGTGATGGAGCCGCGCACGCCCGGCAGGTTGTTGAGCGCGTCCGCGACGTTGGTGAAGTTGCGCTCCTCGACATATTGCCGGTCGGTGACGAGCGTCGGCGCGGTGGTGTCGTAGTTCTGGCGGCGGATGCGCGAGCCGGTGACGACGACCGTGCCGTCCGAATCGCCAACGGTGCTGCCGTCGGCGTTGACCGCTTGCGACGAGACGGGCGTGTTCGGGCCGCTTTGCCCGAGCTTCGCGTTGCCTTCCGGGAGAACGTCGGAGTTCGTGGTGCTGGTCGAGCCGTCGACGGGCCGGGCCGGTTGCGCCTGGGCCTGGGCAACGGACGGCGAGGCGGCGAGCAGGGCGATACCGGACGAACGAAGCAACAAACGGCGAGCGGATTTCATGTGTGCGGAACCCCCAAAGGCTTAACTACCGGTTAAGTTTGCAAATTCCCGCCCAAACCGTCCAGCGCTCGATTAACCATCCGTTCAGTTTGCGCCGGTTCGTGTCTTCCGTGTCACACTCCCGTCATACAACGGTCAGAGCCAAACCCGCTCGGCGCGGTGGCCGAGCCCGGTGAGCAGCTCATACTGGCTCATGCCCGACCGCGCCGACGCTTCCGGGAGCGCGAAGTCGAGGCTGACCCAGTCGCCTTCTGCCAGGTCCGGCGCGGCGTCCACCCCGACCGCGACGAGGTCCATCGACACCCGGCCCAGCACGGGCAGCACCGCCCCACCCACGCGCGCGGTCCCGACGCCCGAGAAGCCGCGCCAATAGCCGTCGGCATAGCCGATGTTGAGGATCGCGACCTCCGTATCGGCGGGCGCGGTCCAGGTCGCGTTGTAACCGACGCTCTCGCCCATGCGTACGCGGCGGCGTTGCAGCATTTCCGCTTCCGGCGTCACCACCGGACGGATCGTCCCCGCGAGCGAGGCGACCGGCACGCCGCCGTACAGCGCCAGCCCCGGGCGCGTCAGGTCGAACCGCCACCGCTCGCCCAGCGCGACCCCGGCCGAGTTGGCGAGGCTCAGCCGCCGCGCATTCGTACGCCCGCGCAACGCCTCCAGCGCCGACGCCTGCCGTTCGTTCATCGGGTGCCCCGGCTCATCCGCGCAGGCGAGGTGGCTCATCAGCGTCTCGATGGCGAGCCCGTCGAGCAGCCCCGCCCGCACCTCCTCCGCCGCGACGCCGAGCCGGTTCATGCCGGTATCGACCATCACGTCGCACGGCAGCCCCGTGTCGCGCCAGCGCGCGACCTGCGCCGCGCTCGACAGCACCGGTCGTGCGCCGGGCAATGTTGTCGCAATCGCCATGTCGCTCGCGCGCGCGCCGTGGAGCACGGACACGCTCGCCCCCTCGCCCACCACGCCCAGCGCCGCCGCCTCGGCCCAGGTCGCGACGAAGAAGTCCCGGCACCCCGCCGCATGGAGTTGTCGCGCCACCTCGCGCGCGCCAAGGCCGTAGCCGTCCGCCTTGACCGCCGCCCCGCATGCCGCCGCGCCGCTCAGCCGCGCCATTGCGCGCCAGTTGCCGACCAGCGCGGCGCTGTCGAGGCGGAGGCGGAGCGGGGCGGCGATCATG
>CALMGC010000074.1 GCA_937863505.1 uncultured Sphingomonadales bacterium
AGTAGGCGCGGCTGCTGAAGCTGCGTTCCTCCGTGTCGATCTGATCGCACCACCACTAAGTCTGGTTGATGTGGATCAACTCGACTGATCGATCGTTTCGCTAATCAGGAGCTGTTGAGAAGGATCGGACATGGCGCGCAACGACAGCAAGGGTGATGTGGACAAGATAAAGGGCGAGTCGCCCGCCAAGGCACCGCGCGACCTGCCTGGCGGGGCGGAGATGCCGACCAGCTACGCCGAGCGGCAGGGCGCGGGTGGAGAGACGCACCAGACCACCGATGAGGCGACGCGGACGCTCACCACCGCGCAGGGCATGGCGATCGCCGACGGGCAGAACAGCCTCAAGGCGGGCCCGCGCGGGCCGACGCTGCTGGAGGACTTTCAGCTTCGCGAAAAGATCTTCCACTTCGACCATGAGCGCATCCCCGAGCGGGTCGTCCACGCCCGCGGCTATGGCGCGCACGGCTATTTCGAGCTGACCGACAGCCTGTCCGATTACACCCGTGCGAACGTGCTGGGCGAGGTTGGGCAGAAGACGGAGGTGTTCGTCCGCTTCTCGACGGTGGCGGGCCGCGCGGGCTCGCGCGACCTCGCCCGCGACGTGCGCGGCTTCGCGGTCAAGTTCTACACGAACCAAGGCAATTGGGACCTGGTCGGCAACAACATTCCGGTGTTCTTCATCCAGGACGCGATCAAGTTCCCCGACATGGTTCATGCGGTCAAGGAAGAGCCCGACCGCGGCTTCCCGCAGGCGCAGTCCGCGCACGATAATTTCTGGGACTTCGTCAGCCTGTCGCCCGAAGCCTGGCACATGATCATGTGGCAGATGTCCGACCGCACCATTCCGCGCTCGTTCCGGACGATGGAAGGGTTCGGCGTCCACAGCTTCCGGCTGGTGGATGCGGCGGGCAAGTCGACCTTCGTCAAGTTCCACTGGAAGCCCAAGCAGGGCCTGCAATCGGTGTTGTGGAACGAGGCGATCAAGATCAGCGGGGCCGACCCCGACTTCCACCGCCGCGACCTGTGGGAGGCGATCGAGGGCGGCGACTATCCCGAATGGGAGCTGGGCGTGCAGCTGTTCGACGAGGAGACCGCCGCCAAGCTCCCGTTCGATCATCTCGACGCGACCAAGCTGATCCGGGAGGAGGACATCCCGGTCCGCATCGTCGGGCGCATGGTGCTCGATCGCAATGTCGACAATTTCTTCGCCAACACCGAGCAGGTCGCGTTCTGTACGCAGAACGTCGTGCCGGGCATCGACTTCAGCGACGACCCGCTGCTGCACGGGCGCAACTTCTCCTACCTCGACACGCAGCTGAAGCGCCTCGGCGGGCCCAACTTCACGCACATCCCCGTCAACGCGCCGCGCTGCCCCGTCCACAATTTCCAGCAGGACGGGCACATGGCGATGCACAACCCGCGCGGGCGCGCCAATTACGAGCCCAACAGCTGGGGTCCGATGGGCGGCCCGCGCGAGAACCCGGCCGCGGGCTATGTCAGCTTTCCGGCCCCGGTCGAGGGGGTGAAGCAGCGGGTCCGTTCGGAGACCTTCTCCGACCATTACAGCCAGGCGCGGCAGTTCTACCGGAGCCAACAGAAGATCGAGCAGAAGCACATCGGCGACGCGCTGGTGTTCGAGCTGAGCAAGGTGGAGCGCGTCGACATCCGCGCGCGCGCCGTGTCGCACCTGCGCAACATCGACGACGGCCTCGCCGCGACGGTGGCGGACGGGCTGGGCATGGCGCTGCCCGACAAGGCGCAGGCCGCGAAGCCGACGCTGGACCTGCCGACGTCCGCCAAGCTCAGCATCCTCGCCAACGGGCCGGAGAGCTTCAAGGGCCGCAAGATGGGCCTGCTGCTCACCGACGGGTCGGACGCGAAGCTGTTTGCGGCGCTCACCGACGCGCTCACCGCCGAGGGCGCGGTGTGGGAGGTGATCGCGCCCAAGATCGGCGGGGTCACGCTCGACGACGGCACGGCCGTGGCGGCCAAGCAGAAGATCGATGGCGGCCCATCGGTGCTGTACGACGCGGTGGCGGTGCTGCCCTCGGCGGCGGGCGCGGCGATGCTGGCCAAGGACGCGGCGTCCAAGGACTTCGTGTCGGACGCGTACGGGCATTGCAAGTTCATCGGCTATTCGGACGCCGCGTCGACGCTGTTCGCCGAAGCGCGGGTGCCGCCCGAGCTCGACAGCGGCTTCGTCGCGCTCGGCCGAGCGAAGGACGCCAAGGCGTTCGTCGCGCAATGTCGGCAACTGCGCTTCTGGCCGCGCGAGATGGAGGTGGACCTCGACGCGGCGTCGGTACGGTGATCCTCACGGGGGCGTTGGACGTACGGCAAAGCATGGCTGAGAAAGAGGGATATAACTAAAGCGACCTGCCGAGGACGAACGCTATGCCCGTTTCAGACTAGGAAACGATCGACCAATCGGTGAAGCTGTATGACCGACATGACCAGCGAACCTCTCGCATCCAGCGGGCGGCGGACTGGATGATGTCGGCGCTCGGCAAGCCGATATCGTTGCTGGTGATCTTCGGCGTCGCGATCGGCAAGGTTGGCAATCACATCGCGAGGAGCATGGGCGCGACAGCGCTTGAGGCATCGAGTCTTGATCGCGGTGTCCTGGATCGCCTGCGACGACGTCTTTTTAGCCGTTTCCGTGATAGTGACCCCGGGCGCGACCGCGTTGACGGTGATCCCGTGGCCTCGTCGTTCGTATCGGTGGCGCCCACATGGTCGCCATCGCCGATGAAGCGCCGGATGAACTCGGCACCCATCCCGCCCGCCGCGCCGGTGACCACGACCGTTCGACCCGTCTTCATGTCCCGCCTTCTCAGTGCGTCGCGCCCGCGAGTTCGGCGAAATACGCACGCAATGTGCGCGGCTCGCGACCCAGGATCGCGCGCAGCGTGAGCGCGTTGCCCCGCAGCCCGAAGCGGTCGTAACGGTCGAACATCGGTCGCATCGGCGCCGCGGCGTCACCGAGACCGGCGGGGTCGATCCGCTCCGTCCCGATCTCCCGACCCAGCACCTCGCCGATCAGCGCGGCCACATCGTGCCGGTCGAGCGCGCCTTCCGCGCAGAGCTCGAACGTGCCGTAGTTGAGGCGATCCTCCGTCAGCGCGATCGCGGCGACCTCCGCCACATCGCGATGGTCGACCCGGCTGAAGCGCGTGTTGGTCGACCAGGGCTCGGCGAGCACGCCGGTCTCCACCACCTTGCCCCAGCCCGCCGCATAGTTCTGGAAGAACAGGGTCGGGTGGAGGAAACTATATTCGAGATCGGAGTCGAGCACGGCTTCCTCGACCGGCGCCTTCGCGAGGTGGTTCGACAACCCGCTCAGCACGGGATGGATCACCGAGGAGAACACGAACCGGCGCACGCCTGCGCGGATGGCGGCGGCGACCATCGCTTCGCCGACATCCGCCTCGCGGGGGAGAAAGGCCGGGGCGATGTAGAATACCGAGCCGACCCCTTCGAGCGCGCGGTCGATGCTGGCGGTGTCGCCGAGGTCGCCGATCGCGACCTCCGCCGCCCCTTTGGCGCGAACCGCGTCGGCATTCTCGGGCTTGCGAACCAGCCCGCGGGCGTGCGCACCGCGCGCGGCGAGCGCCGGGACGACCAGTCCCGCGAACTTGCCGTCCGCGCCGATCGTCAGAATGGTGTCACTCACGCGCTGCTCCACATCTGGACGGGAGCGCAGCCGTCAGTCGCCGCGCATCGTCGGGGTCTGCCGGTGGTCGGCATACTCGCAACTCGACCGATGAGAATTGATCCAGTTCGTCTCACGCGGGTAGACCCACTGTGCCATCAACTGCGACTGGTCCAGCGCACCACCCGTGAGGTGTCGCTGACCGAGGCGGCTGCGGCGTTGCTGTTGCGGTGCGTGTCGGCGCTCGCATCGGCAGACACTCAGGGGCGGTCAACCGCGTCTCGAAAGCGGACGCCCGTTCATCTCGACTCCGCGGGCACTTCATACAGTCTAGCGCGTTGACCAAAGAGCGTTTCGTGGCGGGCGGGCGACGAACATCTTCAAAAGAGCGTACGAGCTCCTTTGTGTGAACATAACTCCCGAACGGAATACCGAACGCGATCAAGTCGGCACCGGGCTGTGCTTGTCTAGCTGATCAGCCGCCACGCAGAGCCGTCAAGTACGATCGGATCGGGCTGGTGGTGAACCCTTCCGCTCTGAACACCACCAGCCGTGGATCTGAGCCCAGGCTAGAAAGACGTGCTGAACATCCGGCTCTGCGTCAGGAGTCGGCGAAACCGCCATCATAGTCGATCGCCACAGCGCAAATACCTTTGCGGCTGCCTCGTCCAAGACGCTTCCGTCTTCCGCGTCCGGCACAAGACTGGAGGCGAACATGAGCCGGCAGGGTTCGGCGTTCGCCTCCCCAACCTCGAGATACTGGGCGGACCGGCGAGACCCCCGCCGCCGCCGCGCCGGAAGCGGCGCAGGCCGGCGACGTCGTCGTCACCGCGCTGCAACGAGCGGTTGTCGGACGTGCCGGTCGCGGTGTTCGCAAGCAAGACCATTGTCTGGCACCATCCCGTGCCCAAGAGCCGGGGCGGGCGCGATGTCGTGCCCATGCACCCCATTTGCCAGCAAACGCTGATGGCCAATTCACCAATCCCGAACTGCAGCGCCATGGGGCGGACGTGGAGGCTCTGCTGACCAATCCCGACATACGCAAATTCGTCGACCGGGTCGCGAACAAGGCTCCCGATTTCACCGCCACCACCGCAAAGAAGCAACGTTGATCAGGTCCGCGCGCCCGCTCGACCCTTTGCAGGCATCGCGTCGCGCGCCTCAGCGCGTCAAGCGAGAATCAGCCGATCGTCATTTTCTGGCTCCGGCTTTCACGGGGCGACCGCGGCGAACCGCCGCAGCGGCGCTGTTCACCGCGTCTTCCTGGGTGAGCTTGCGCCACCGTTCAACGCGAGCTGGATCAAGTTCGCCTTTGGCCACCGCGGCGTGGATGGCGCACCCGGGCTCATCGGCATGGGTGCAGTTCGCGAACCGGCACTCGAGCGTCACCGCCGTGACGTCGTCGAAAACTTCGGTCACGCCGGAGGCGACCTCGGACATCTGAAGCTCGCGCATACCGGGCGTGTCCACCAGCCAGCCGCCCCCTTCCGCACCACCGCCGAGGCGATGCATCTCACGGACGGTTGTCGTGTGCCGGCCTTTGCCGTCGTCCTCCCGGACGGCCTGCGTCACGATGCCGTCCGATCCCCTCAATGTGTTCACAAGAGTTGACTTGCCGACGCCGGAGGACCCCACGAGCGCGACTGTCTGTCCGAGGCCGCAGTAATCGCCCAGGCGAGCGGCGCTCGCCGGGTCGCGCGCGTCGACCAGTTCCACCCGCAACCCCGACTGGAGCGTACGTACGGCGTCGACCAAGCGCTCGGGCGCAGGTGACAGGTCTGCCTTTGTGAGGACAACGACGGGGCGGACACCCACCTCGCGCGTGAGCACGAGATAGCGTTCGATACGCGCAACGTTGAAGTCCTGATCGCAGGACGTGACCACGAACAGCGTGTCGACGTTCGCGGCGATGAGCTGGACCCGGCGGTCATCACCCGGGGCGGGCCTTTTGAACAGGCTTGTCCGATCGAGAATGCGCACAAGGCTTCGGGTGCGACGGTCGATCAGCAACCAGTCGCCGACGGTGGGGCGGTCCTCCGCTCCCTCTTGCGCGGACAGGCTGGACGAGATCGACTCGTCGACTCCTTCGCCGCGGACGGTCACCCTTCCACGATGAACCGACATAACGCGGGCGGGCTGGCACGTGTGGCTTTCGTGGGCGGAGACCTGCTCGCCGAAGAAGGGGGTCCAGCCAAGCTGCGCGAGAATGGATCCGGACGTTTCGATCATCTCTTCGGGGGGTCTAAAGATCGCCCGCTTGATTTGCATCGGGTGTTCGCGGTTCAGCCGCGCGCCTGTCAGCCTTCGCTTGGGCCTTTTTCGCGGCTTCGGCCGCCTTGGTCCGCTCGCGCTCGCGACGCTCGAAGTCGTAGTTCGGTTTGCGTGGTATGTCGGTCGCTCCGGAGCCAGGGATCAGTCGTGAGCGGAATCCTCAACGTGAGGACCCGTACCGCCCGGTTACACTGATCCGTCGTTCCGGGCTAGGCTCGCCCCCAGCGCCACAAAGGTGCGATCCGATCAAGCCTGTTCCGCCAGCAGATCAAAGGACAAGTCTCGCGTGACCGACGACCCGGGACCGGGGCTTCGGCATCGCTCGCCATGTACCCGGAAGCGGTCGTCCGTTCAGCTACCTGACCGCTCGAACGCGCCATGCCGCTCCCCTTCACAAGTCAGATCGGCGGCTCGCCGGTTAGATACGGATCGACCGGCACTTCCGCCGGGATGGAAACCTGCGGCACCGGGCGCGACGCGGTCGTCGCGAGCCACCCATCCCCGCCCGCCCTGTTGCGTGTCGAGCCGTCGCCGCGCGTCGCGACGCGTCCGTAGACCGGCCGCTCGCGGTCCGACGGGGAGCCGGCGAACATGGCGGCGATGTTGCCGTAGGTGCTCGGGTCCCGCCCATCGAGGCTGAGCCGGTCGTTGAGGTAGCAGGCGGTCGCCCATGCCGCTTCCGGGCTGGGCGTCATCGCGATGAGGTACTTGCCCCAGTACATCCGCAGGTTGTTGTGCATCCAGCCGTCGGTCAGGAATTGGCGCTGGCAGGCGTTCCAGGTCTCGTCGCGCGTCTCCCCGCGCAGCATCCGCTCCAGCGGCTCGGCGTCCGGTCTCGGGTCTCGGGCGTGATCGCCGAGCGTCGCGCGCGCCCAGCCGGACACCCGGTCGTACTGCTCGGGTGCGTCGAGCTGCCTTGCCTGGAAGTGGAACCACTCGCGCCAGCCGAGAAGCTCGTCGGCGAACTTCCGCTTGTGTTGCCCACCGGCCTGCGCCGCCGCGACCCGCGCCATGATCTCGCGCGGCCCGATGACGCCGAAATGCAGATACGGCGACAGGCCGCTCGCACCGTCCGGCCGCGTGGCGTCGTTGCGAGTCGATGCGTAGCCGGGCAGCACGTCGGACAGCAGCCGCGCCAGCCGCTCCTCCGCCGCGGCCCTACCGGCGGGGTGCATGGCGCTGACGGGAAGCGTATGGTCGATGCCAAGCGCGGAAACCAGGTCGTCGAGATCGGACTCTACCAGATCGTCGGGGACGAACGGCAGCGCGCCGGCGTAGGGCGCAACATCGGGCGTCTCATCCTGCGCCTCCAGCCAGGCGGCGCGCTCCGGCTCGTGCCGGCGCAGGAAGCCCGATCGCCCCCGGACGTCGCTCCCGATCAGCGCCGGTGGCACCAGGCAGGCGGCATTGACCGCATAGACCGGAGCGGACGCGCGCTGGGCGACGCGCCCGACCTGCCACCGGGCGACGAAGGTCGGCTGGTCCTCCACCACGATCGCCGCAGCGTCGGCACCGAGCCGATGAACGAGTCCCTTCTCGCGCCGCTCTTCCCAGTCGACGTGACAGACAAAGGCGAGTCCACGCTCTCGGCAGCCGGACGCCAGATCGAGGCTCGCGCCAAGGATGAAGCGGTGCAGCCGGTCGGACGCATAGGGATAGTCCTCCCGCACGCCGTGGTAGACCAGCACGGGTAGCCGCAACGCGTTGCCGAGCCGCACAGCGGCGTCGATCACCGGGTTGTCGCGGACGCGCAGCGACTGCTGAAGCCAGCACAGGACGTAGCGGCCGTCCCGCTGCAACGCGCGTCCGTTCAGCAGGCCTACACGCGGCGCCTCGCGCCAGCTGGCGAGCGCGGGTGGCAGGCCCGGCGTCACCACCCCGTGCTGCCCGGCACGCCCTTGAACGGGCCGGCGAGATCGGACGTGATCCAGCCGCCGTAGAAGCCGCCCGGTTGCGGACGCACCTGCTCGCCATCGACGGTGCATCGGTCGAGCGGCGCGGCATAGAAGGCGACGTGATCGCGCAGCGTCGCGAAGGCGCGGGTGGGATCGGGATAGCTCCAGGCGACATCGCGCAGCAGCGCGCCGCCTACCGCCAGATGCCAGTATACCGCATGACCCTTCCACTCGCAGAACGACCGGCGATCGGAGGCGTGGAGCAGCCCCGGCGCGATGTCGGTCGGCGGCACGTACCAGCTCGGCGGGTGGCTGGTCTCCAGCGTGCGGACGGCGGCGCTCGTATCGGCCACGAGCGTGTCGCGATGCTCGATGCGCAGGTGACGGCCGCTCGGTTCGGCGACTGCCGGACGCGGGAAGCGCCAGACGCTTTCCTGACCCGGGCCAATCGGATCGGGCAGGGGCCTCACGCCCGCGTGCCCAATCGCGTGAGCCAGTGCTGCAGCCGGGGACGGACGCGTAGAAAGCGGAGGTAGAGGCGCTCCATCGCCGCGAGCACCACGGGGTTGCGCGCGAAAAGGCCGACCGGTCGCAGCAGCGGGACCGCGCGCCACATGGCCGCGAACGCGGCGGCGCCGGATAGAAGGGGCCCGCCGTCCTCGCAGGCATGGAAACGGGCCAGCAGATCGGCCCGGTCGATCGGACATGCCTGCGTGCCGGTCGCGTCGATGAAGGTGATGCTGCCCCGCCGATCGAGCCGGCGCATCAGCGCGATCTCGCGACGGCAGAGCGGGCAACTGCCGTCGTGCCAAACGGTGACCCGGCTCATCGCCCGTTCGCCGGATTGTCGCGCCAGATCCGTTCCGCGAGCAGGGTCGCGAAACCGAGCCAGACGACGAACGGCACCCCCGCAACGGCGGCGGGCCGATCGACCCTGGCGGCAGTCGCGACATAGGCCGCACTCGTCGCGACCATCGCCGCCGCCGCCGCGGCACTCGCCCCCAGCAACCGCTTGCGAAAGAACAGCTCTGTCCAGCCGCCCACGGTGGCGGCGTTCACCAGCCAGAGACCGACGGCCGCGTTGCGCGACGGGCTCGATGGTCGACGCAGCAGCCGGTAGCCGCCGATCGCCAGGCCGGCTTCCAGCACCGGCCACACCGCCCCGAACGCCGGGTCCGGCGGCGTGAAGCCCGGCTTGTCGAGGCGACGATACCAGCGGCGGATCGCAGGGTGCGACGGGTCGGGCGCATTGCGCCGCCCCACCACCGCGCTCGCGCCCAGCACGATCCCGATCGCGCCGAGCGCCTCCAAGGGCGAGAGTGCGCCCACTGGCGCAGCGATGCCGGCGGCAGGGTTCAGGGTGCGGCGGGACATGGGACGACGATCTCCTCTATCCGCACAACGGCTGGATCGGGTGGAAGTAACCGACGCGCCGATGATCCTCGGGCGGTCAGATTCATTCGCGACGATGACGGGGCGCGCCCGCGTTGATGGAAGCGAGCAAACCGTTCGTTCACCGGCGCATCTTCGATCACGGATGGTCTATGGACCTGATCAGGCTACCCGCCGGCGAACAGGCCGATGTCGACAGCGACTGTATTCGCATCGAGGAGCTGGACGACGGCTCGCATCGGCTGACCGGGACTGTGCTGCGCACCGGCGAGGATGAGGGCGTCCGTGTCGCTCATCGGCGGGCTTACCTTCGTCACGCGCGACGAGGCGGAACAGGCCGGAATCGCTTGGTGACGAGCGTCCGGCCTGGGTCACGACCAGATCGACCTCGTCGTGATGATGCTCAACAGTTTTCCAGGGCTGCGAAATTGGGTGATGGAGGTCACCATCTACGCCGGGACCGCTGCCTTTCCACCTGATGGGCGGACGGCGTCGGCGACCTCCCCGGCAACGACACCATGCATCCGAGAGCCCGGTGATTGAACCGTGGTGGTGACACTCGCCAGGGACGTGCGCTTCGCCGTCGACCGCCTCGTGTGTTACCTTCGTCCCGGTCGGATGTCCGGGTTCGCACCGGGCTGCGACGGTCAGCAATGGGACCCTGCGGGACAGACAAACCAGCTTTTCCGGGCATGTTGCAAGCCCGTGAAACGCGGGAGGACGCATTGGAACAGCCGCTTGGTGGGTCCGCCGGGGTTCGAACCCGGGACCTGGCGATTAAAAGTCGCATGCTCTACCGACTGAGCTACAGACCCACGCGCGGCGACCTAGGGACGGGGCGGCGGGCGGTCAACCGGCGGAGCAGCTGGCGCATCGTCAGCCGGGTGACCGGGTCGCGCCAGTCGGGGGCGAGCGCGGCTACCGACGCCAGGACAAAGCGGCGCTCGCGGAACGCGGCGTGCGGGACCGTCAGCGCGCGTTCCCGCCAGCGCCCACCCGACCACAGCACCACGTCGAGGTCGATCACCCGCGCACCCCAGCGTCGCCCGCGCCTGCGGCCGAACGCCCGCTCCACCGCTTTCAGCCGAGCGAGCAACGCGGGCGGCGCCTCGTCGCTCTCGACCAACGCGACCGCGTTGGCGAAGCGGCGCGTCGAGGGGCCGACGGGCAGGCTGTCGACCACCGGCGAGGCCCGCGCCGCGCCGATCGCACGCATCGCCGCCAGCACTTGCGCGCGCGGGCCGCCATGTGGCCCCCTCCGATTGGAGCCGAACGCGACGATGTAGCTTGAGCGGGTCACCCTGCCCGGCCTAGGCGACGCGCCATGATCGGTACACCCAGCGCGCTCCCCGACACCGAACCGCCACACGACTGTCCGCGCTGCCCAAGGCTGGTCGGGTTCCGCGAGGCGCTGCGGCTGGAGCACCCCGACTGGTGGAACGCGCCCGTGCCCGTGTGGGGCGACCCGGACGCCTGGCTGGCGGTGGTGGGCTTGGCGCCGGGCAAGCACGGCGCGAACCGCACCGGGCGGCCTTTCACCGGCGACCATGCGGGCGTGCTGCTGTTCGAGACGCTCGCGAAATACGGGCTCGCGACCGGCGAGTATCGCGCGGACCCGGCGGATGGCTTTGCGCTGACGGGGGCGGTGATCGTCAACTCGGTCCGCTGCCTGCCGCCCGAAAACAAGCCCACCCCCGCCGAGATCGCGACCTGCCGCCCGTTTCTCCACGCCCCGCTACAGGCCTTGCGCTCCGTCCGCGTGCTGGTCGCGCTCGGCGCGATCGCGCACGGATCCGCCGTCAAGACGCTGGGGCTGAAGGCGTCGGCGGCGAAGTTCGCGCACCTCGCCGAGCACGTATCGCCGGACGGGCGGGTGCTGATCGACAGCTATCATTGTTCGCGCTACAACCAGAACACTGGCAAGCTGACGCCGGACATGTTCGACGCGGTGTTCGCGCGGGCGTGCGCGTTGCAGGGCGGGGTGGAACCTCCGCCCGCGTCAACCGTCCCCACCCGATGAGCAACACGCACCGCATCCGCACCCTCGCGCTCGGCACCGGCCTCGTTTCGGGCGCGCTGGCACTCTACTCGCACTGGGCGGGGCGGCGCGCGGAGGCGATGGTGCCCGCCGACGGGCGCTTCATCGAGGTGGAGGGTGCGCGGCTCCATTATCTCGACGTCGGCCAGGGCCCGGCGATCGTGCTGGTGCACGGGTTGGGCGGGCAGTTGCGCAATTTCAGCTATCTGCTCGACCGGCTCACCCCGCACCATCGGGTGATTCTGGTCGACCGCCCGCGTTCGGGCTACTCCACCGCCGAAGGAAGCGAGCCCGGCATCGTCGACCAGTCGGCGATCATCGCGCGGCTGATCGAGAAGCTCGCGCTGGAGAAGCCGCTTCTGGTCGGCCATTCGCTCGGCGGCGCGGTCAGCCTCGCGCTCGCGCTCGACCATCCGCATCTTGTGCGCGGGCTCGCGCTGATCGCGCCGCTGACGCAGCCGCTGCCCAAGGTGCCACCGATGTTCCGTGGGCTGCAGGCGCGGTTCAAGGCGTCGCGGACCTTCACGGCCCAGGTGCTCGGCGTGCCGCTCGGCCAGCTGAGCTCGCCGATGGTGGCCCGGCAGATCTTCGCGCCCGAGCCGGTCCCGGCGGACTTCGGCACGCGCGGCGGCGGCCTGCTCGCGTTGCGCCCGGATAATATCAACGCCGCTTCGTTCGAGCTGTCGTCGGCCAATGACGAGGTGGCCCGGCTCGCCCGCCGTTATGGCGAACTCAAGCTGCCGGTCGCGATGCTGTTCGGGCGCGAGGACCATGTGCTCGACCACCATCTCAACGGCGTCGTCACCGCCGAGCACATCGCGACCGCGACGCTCGACCTCGTCGATGGCGGCCACATGCTGCCGATAACCCAGCCGGAGCGAACGGCGGCGTTCATCCGGGCGGCGGCCTAGCGAGCGGGTGGCGGCTCGGCGACAAAGCCGATTTTGTAAAAGCCAGCCTGCTGGAGCTTATAAATCACGCCGCCGATGCACTTGTATGGGACCTGTGCGTCGCCAACGACATGAACGGCGGTGCGCTTGTCGCCCGCAATTGCGCCGATCTGGTTGGAAGGCGCGAACGGCACTTTCCGATCGCCGATACTAAGGTGACATCCTCCGGTCTCACTGTAGCTGACCTAAATCGACACTTGCGGTCGCGGCGTCGGCGAGCACGCATTTGCCAACAGGACTGCGAGCGCCGCCATCCGCTTAGTCATCAAACGTCCTCCACCAGCCGCCCGTACAGTTCGGGGCGGCGGTCGCGGAAGAAGCCGAAGGCGGCGCGGTGGCGTTTGACGCGGGCGAGGTCGAGCCGGGCGGTGATCACGCCTTCCTCCTCGCGGCCGAGCTCGGCGAGGACGTCGCCGCGCTCGTCGCAAATGAAGCTGGTGCCGTAAAAGGTCTGGCCGTGCTCGGTGCCGACGCGGTTGGCGGCGACGATCGGCACGACGTTGGATACCGCATGCCCCACCATCGCGCGCCGCCATAGCCGCGCGGTGTCTAGCGAGGTGTCGTGCGGCTCCGATCCGATCGCAGTGGGGTAGAAGAGCACTTCGGCCCCCATCAGCATCATCGCGCGCGCGGTCTCGGGATACCATTGGTCCCAGCACACGCCGACGCCGACGATCGTGTTCGCGGCGGACCATATCCTGAACCCGGTGTTGCCGGGGCGGAAGTAGAACTTCTCCTCATAGCCCGGCCCATCGGGGATGTGGCTCTTGCGGTACACGCCCTGGACTCGTCCGTCGGGGTCGATCATCGCCAGGCTGTTGTAATGGTGCGGGCCGTCCGCCTCGAAAAAGCTGGTCGGGATCGTGACGCGGAGCTCGGCGGCGAGCGCCTGCATCGCCAGCACCGCCGGATGCTCGCCGACGGGGCGCGCGTTGGCGAACAGCGCCTCATCCTCGACGCGGCAGAAATACTCGCCCTCGAACAGCTCGGGCGGCAAAATCACCTGCGCGCAGCGCGAGGCGGCTTCACGAACGAGGCGCGAGACGTTGGCGATGTTGCGGTCGATGTCGCTCGTAAAGGCGAGCTGGAGCGCGGCGACGGTGATCTCGGTCATGCGCGCGCGTGTAGCGGCCCGCCGCCCCGCGCGCCATGCGGACGCTCGACCCGCGCCAGGTTCACAACGACGAGCGCCCGCACCTCCCCTTCCACCGAAAGGAGAGAAACGGGCACCCGCCGCTGGTTCAGCCGGATCGGCTTACTGGATCTTGGTGGTCGTGCTGGCGCCGCCGGGACCGGTGGTGGTCTCCTTCACGGTCTTGTGCGTCACCGTCTTGGTGCCGACCTTGACGCCCAGGATCTTCTTGGGGCGATGCGTCTTGCGCTTGCGGGTGTGGACCACCTTGGTCTTGGTGGTGCCGTCCGAGGCGGTCTTCGTGCTGACCTTGGTTTCGGCGGTGGTCTGCGCGGTGGCGGGCGCGACCGACATGAGCGTCAGCGCGGCGAGCGGCGCGAGGTAGTGGAGCTTCATTGGAGACATCCCCGTTGTGGTTAACTGCCCGAGGCTTTTCCCGCATCCGCGCGGTAAAGGCAAGACTTAGGCGGGGATCTGCTGCGAGATGCAATGAAAGCTGCCGCCGCCGGTCAGGATGTGGTCGGCGCGAAGACCCACCACCTCGCGGTCGGGGAACAGCCCGGCGAAAGCCGCCACCGCCGCCTCATCATTGGGCGCGCCGTAGAGCGGGACCACCACCGCCGCATTGCCGATGTAAAAGTTCATGTAGCTCGCAGGGATCACCTCGTCGTCGCGCATCACGCGCCCGGGCGAGGGCACCGGCACCACCTCCACTCCGCCGAGGCCGCGCAGCCGCACGGCGGCATCCTGGTACACGCGCCAGTTGGGGTCGTTGTCCGCCGCGACCGGTACCGCCACCCGCCCCTCGCCGACGAAGCGCGCTAGATTGTCGATATGCCCGTCGGTGTGGTCGTTGAGCAACCCCTCGCCGAGCCACAGCACGCGCGTGAAGCCGAGGTCGTCGGCGAGTCGCTGCTCCACCTCACGGCGGCCCATGCCGGGATTGCGGTTGGGATTGAGCAGGCATTGCTCGGTGGTGACGACCAGCCCCGCGCCGTCGCCGTCGATCGCGCCGCCCTCCAGCACCCACTCGCGGCGCTTCACCGTCCGCCCGCGTCCCAGCGCGAGCCGCTCGCCGATCGTGTCGTCGCCGGGCAGGTCGTACTTCCCGCCCCAGCCGTTGAACCCGAACACCCGGGCCTCATGCCCGCGCAGCAGGATCGGCCCGGTGTCGCGCAGCCAGATATCGCCGAACGGCTCGGTGACAACGGTCGCGAACGGGGCGTAGGCTTCCGCCGCCTCGGCGGCTTCGGCGTCGGCGGCGACGAGCAGCACCTCCTCGCCCTTGCCGCCCGCATGAACCGCGCGCGCGAATGCGGCCACTTCCGCGCGCGCGGGGTCGAGGTCGTCGGCCCAGAGCTCCGGGTGGCTGGGGAAGCCGATCCAGACCGCGCGGTGGCGCGCCCATTCGGCGGGGGGTGGCTTAAGCGGCATGGCGCTTACCGCTTCACATCCCAGCCCGCGACTTGTCCCGCACCGCGCGAAACTCGCTGGTCCGATACCAATTCGGCCAGCTCGTCCCGTTCGCCAGCTCGCGCCCGAGCCGGTAATAGACCGTCAAGTCCTGCACCGCGCCCGACCAGTCCCAGGCGGGGTTATACTCGTCCTGCGGCTTGTGGTAGCGGTGCTCGGTATAGTCCACCGCCGCCGCATGGCCCGCCGCGGTGCCGCCGATGACGAGGTTCTCCCCCGACCCACCGTCGAGCATCGGCACGCCGAGCTTGGCAAAGGAGAAATGGTCGGAACGGAAATAGCCGCCCTTCTCCGGCGACGGCTCGGGGGAGACCGTCCGCCCCTGCGCGGCGATGATCGGCTTGGCCATGTCCTCCAGCTCGCTCTTGCCCGCGCCGGTGATGACGAAGTCGCGCGCGCGGCCGTTGACGTTGAGCACGTCCATGTTGACCCCGCCCGCCGTCCGCGCGAGCGGATAGACCGGATGCTCGGCATAATAACGCGAGCCGAGCAGCCCCGCTTCCTCCGCCGTCACCGACATGAACACCAGCGAGCGCCGCGCCGGACCCGCCTTGGCCTGCGCCTCCGCCAGCGCGATCAGCCCCGCCACCCCGCTCGCATTGTCGAGCGCGCCGTTGCAGATGCCATCGCCGTTCACCGGGTCGCAATGGCCGAGATGGTCCCAATGCGCGGTGTACATGATATACTCGTTCGGCGCGGTCGTGCCGGGCAGGATGCCGATGATGTTCTTCGACGCCTGCCGCCGGACCGTGTTGCTGAACCCGGTCGACGCCTTGAGCCCGAGCGGCACCGCGCGAAAGCCGCGCTGCCCCGCCGCCAGTTCCATCGCCGCGAAGTCCTTGCCCGCCGCCGCGAACACGCGCTTGGCGGCGTCGAGCTGCATCCAGCCGATGACCTGGCTCTGGTCCGCGTGCCCGCCCGGCTCGTCCAGCTCCTGTTGCGGGCCAGTCCAGCTCGACTGCACCACGCCCCAGCCATAGGCGGCGGGCTCGGTTTGGTGGACGATGATCGCCGCCGCCGCGCCCTGCCGCGCGGCTTCTTCGTATTTGTATGTCCAGCGGCCGTAATAGGTCATCGCGCGCCCCTCGAACGGCCCGTCGCGCGTGGCCGAGCGCCAGTCGGGGTCGTTGACCAGGATGATTACCGTCTTGCCGCGCACGTCGACGCCCGCATAGTCGTTCCACCCGCGCTCGGGCGCGTTGATGCCGTAGCCGACGAAAACGACGTCGCTGTTCTTGAGGTCGATGCGCGGCGACACGCGGTACGTCGCCTCGACCATGTCGGTGCGATAGGCGAGGTTGACCGGCGCTCCCCTGCCGCCAGTGAAGACCAGCGGCTGCGCGGTCGCTTTGCCGATCTCCACCATCGGCACCGGCTGCGTCCAGCCGCCGCCGACCCCGCCGGGCTTCAGCCCCGCCGCCTGCATCCGCGCGATGATGTAGGCGGCGGTCTTCTCCTCCGCCGGGGTGACGGGCTTGCGGCCCTCATAGGCGTCCGACGACAGCTCCTTGGTGACGGAGCGGAGCGTGTCGACCGAGATGACGGGCTGCGTCTGCGCGGTGGCGGGCGCGGCGAGGAAGGCGAGCGGGAGAAGGGCGCGCAAGGCAGGGGCTCCTGATGGTCGCGCCATGTAGCGACCCGAAACGCGCCCGCGCAAGCCGCCCGCTTGCGGCCCGCGCCCACGTCGCTAAGCTGCGCGGGCAAGGGGCAAGGCCGGGGGGCAGGATGACGGGCAGGACGTGGTGGCTGGCGGCGGCGTGCGCGCTGGCGTCCAGCGGGGCGTGGTCAACAGGGGCTGGGGCGGCGGACGACGAGCTGGCGCGCAAGTTCGGCGCGCGCGAGCAGATCGGGCAGATCAGCCTGTCGCCCGACGGTCGGCATTATGCCGCGGTGATCGCGACCAAGGGGCGCGCCGCGCGCGTGGTGGTCGGCAACCTCGACGACGACAAGCCGGTCAGGCCGGTGCTCTCCTCGAGCGGCTCGCCCGACCGGGTCGACCGCTGCGACTGGGCGACCGATACGCGGCTGGTCTGCTCGGTGTTCGTCATCAACGGCAAGGGGCGCGACGCGATTCCCTTTACCCGCATGCTGACGCTCAATGCCGACGGCAGCGACATGAAACTGCTCACCGCGCACACATCGACCAACGCGCTCCAGATCATGCAGTCGGGCGGGCAGGTGATCGACTGGTTGGGCGAGAGTGGCGCGGGCGCGCTGTTGATGACGCGCCAGTTCGTGCCGGAAGAGCAGGTGGGCACCTATCTTGCCCAAAGCAAACAAGGGCTGGGCGTCGAGCGCGTCGACCCGGTATCGCTCCGCCGCACGCTGGTGGAGGTACCGAACCCCATCGCGCGCGAGTACATCACCGACGGTCACGGCACGATCCGGGTCGCGGGGTTCCGTGCCCAGGACAATAGCGGCTACGACCGCGATCGCATCGACTATAGATATCGCAAGCCCGGCGCGCACGCGTGGGAGCCGCTGAGCCGCGTCACCGGCGACGCGCAAACGTCCAGCGGGTTCGATCCCTATGCGGTCGATCGCGATCTCAACGTCGCCTATGGCTTCGACGTGAGCAACGGTCGGAACGCGCTGTTCAAGGTCGCGCTCGACGGCAGCCTCAAGCGCGAGCTCGTCTATGCGCGACCCGATGTCGACATCGACGGGCTGGTGCGGATCGGGCGTCAGCACCGCGTCGTCGGCGTCAGCTTCGCGACCGACAAGCGCCAGACCGACTTTTTCGACCCTGCGCTCAAGCGGCTGTCCGCGTCCTTGTCCAAGGCGATCCCCGGGCTGCCGCTGGTCAGCTTCATCGACGCGAGCGGGGACGAGAACCGGTTGCTGCTGTTCGCGGGCAGCGATGTCGACCCGGGCCGCTACATGGTGTTCGACAAGAAGACGCGGCATCTCGACGCGCTGCTCGTCGCCCGGCCCGATCTGGGCGACGTGAAGCTCTCGCCCGTGCGCGCGATCAGCTATCCCGCGGGCGACGGGACGTCGATCCCGGCCTATCTGACGCTCCCCGTCGGCGGTACGGGGAAGGGGCTGCCCGCGATCGTGATGCCGCATGGCGGCCCCGGCGCGCGCGATGAATGGGGGTTCGACTGGCTGGCGCAATTCTTCGCGGCCAAGGGCTATGCGGTGATCCAGCCCAATTTCCGCGGCTCCACCGGCTATGGCGAAGCATGGTTCCAGAAGAACGGGTTCCAGTCATGGCGAACCGCGATCGGCGACGTCAACGATGCGGGGCGCTGGCTGACCAAGCAGGGCATCGCCGCGCCGGGCAAGCTGGCGATCGTCGGCTGGTCCTATGGCGGCTATGCGGCGCTGCAATCGGCGGTGCTCGACCCCGATCTGTTCAAGGCGATCATCGCGGTCGCGCCGGTGACCGACCTCAACACGCTGCGCGAGGAGCATCGCAACGTGACCGACTACAACCTCGTCGACGCGTTCATCGGCAAGGGCGCGCATGTGCGCGAGGGCAGCCCCGCGCAGAACGCCGCGCGGATCAAGGCGCCCGTGCTGCTGTTCCACGGCGACCAGGACATCAACGTCGGGGTCGGCGAATCGCGGTTGATGGCCGCGCGGCTGCGAAGCGCGGGCGGGCATGTCGATTATGTCGAGTTCAAGGGACTCGACCACCAGCTCGAGGACGACGACGCGCGCACGCAGTTGCTCGGCAGGAGCGATGCGTTCCTGCGTCAGGCGATGGGGCTGTAGCGGTCCCCGCCTATGGCGCGCCGCGGTTGGAACCGCTGTTGACGTTCGACTTGGTGACCCCGGTCGCCTGCTCGACGACATGCTTGGTCGCATAAAGGAAACCACCGCCGAACAGCGGCAGGATCGTCAGGATCGCCCAGCCGAGCGCGACCGGGCGCGAGGCGAGCGCGCCGCGGCGGTGGAGCAGCAGCCCGACGACGAGCAACACGACCGACAGCGCGATCAGCCCGAGCAGGACGATGAGGATCTGATTGCCGGGGCCGTTGGTGCCCATGAGTGCGCTTCCCGCTGTTCGTGACGGCGGAAGTAACGTGCCGGATGGGCGAGGGTTGCGCGGGCCGACGACGGGAGAAGGGCGGCCCCTTGCATAGCCGCCCTTTGATTGTTTCACTCGGCGGGCGGCCGTCACGGGCAAAGCCCGTGACGTCGAACGGCGCTGTAGCGCCGCCGGCCGAGCCGACCCTCGCCGCTGGTTTTACTCGCGTTAGCGCGAGTAGAACTCCACTACGAGGTTCGGCTCCATCTTCACCGGGTACGGCACCTCGTCCAGCGTCGGCACGCGCACGAACGTCACCTTGGCGTTGCCGTCCGGCGCGACATAGTCGGGAACTTCGCGCTCGGCGAGGCTCTGCGCTTCCATCACCAGCGCCATCTCCTGCGCCTTGCTGCCGAGCGTGATCTCGTCGCCGACGAAGCAGCGACGCGAGGCGATGTTGCATTTCACGCCGTTGACGCGGACATGGCCGTGGCTGACCAGCTGGCGCGCGGACCAGATGGTCGGCGTGAACTTGGCGCGGTACACGATCATGTCGAGCCGCTGCTCGAGCAGGCCGATCAGGTTCTGGCCGGTGTCGCCCTTCATGCGAGCGGCCTCGATGTACGACGCCTTGAACTGCTTCTCGGTCACGTCGCCATAATAGCCCTTGAGCTTCTGCTTGGCGCGCAGCTGGATGCCGAAGTCGGACACTTTGCCCTTGCGGCGCTGGCCGTGCTGGCCCGGGCCGTATTCGCGCTTGTTGACCGGGCTCTTGGGGCGGCCCCAGATATTCTCGCCCAACCGGCGGTCGAGCTTGTGCTTGGCGCTATGGCGCTTGGACATGGGTATTCCTTGCAGATGCTGTTGACGCGCCCGCCCGGCTGGACGGACGCTATCCGGTCATCGCCTGCTGGTCCCTTTCGAGAGGCAGGGCCACCGCTTCACCGGAGTGCGAGGCCATTTGCGAAGGCGCGGCGCTTGGCAGGACGCGGCGGCGAAGTCAATCTTTCGCCCGCTTTGCCCCCGCCAGCGCGGACAGGACACCGCGCAACGTGCGGACCTCCGGCGACGACCAGCCCGGCTTGGTGAGCAAGGTGCGCAATGTCCGCCGCGTGACCGCCGTGCGGTCCGGCGGGTAGAAGAAATGCGCGGCGACCAGCATCGCATCGAGCTGCGCGATCATCCCGTCGAGCTCTTCCTGCGGGGCGGGCGATGGCAGCTCGGTCTCGGGCGGTTGCGCGAGCGCCTCGCCCTTTGACCATTCATAGGCGACAAGGATCACCGCTTGCGCGAGGTTGAGCGATCCGAACTCGGGGTTGATCGGCACGGTGACGATCGTCCGCGCCAGCGCGACATCGTCGGTCTCCAGCCCCGACCGCTCCGGCCCGAACAGGATCGCGGAGCGCCCCGGCCCCGCATGGATCGCGTGCGCCGCCGCTTCGGGCGTCACCACCGGCTTGGTGACCCCGCGCTTGCGGACGGTGGTGGCGTAGACATGCGCGCAGTCGGCGACCGCTTCCGCCACGGTCTCGAACACCTGCGCGCCGGCCAGCACCTCGTCCGCCCCCGACGCGGCAGGCCCGGCGGCGGGATTGGGCCACCCGTCGCGCGGCGCGACCAGCCGCATCTCGGTCAGCCCGAAATTGAGCATGGCGCGGGCCGCCTTGCCGATATTCTCGCCCAGCTGCGGGCGGACGAGGACGATGATGGGGGGTAGAACCGGGCAGCTCACCCCTCTCCCGCCCCGCTCACCTGCCCCGCGAACGCCTCGAAGTCGCGCGCTTCGCTGAAGTCGCGATACACGCTGGCGAAGCGGATATAGGCGACCGGGTCGAGCGCTTTCAGCCCTTCCATCACCATCTCGCCGATCGCGGTGGCGGTGACCTCGCCCTCGCCCAGCGTTTCCAGCCGCCGCTGGATGCCGCTGACCAGCTTGTCGAGCCGGGCGGGATCGACCGGGCGCTTGCGCGCCGCGATCAGGAGCGAACGGAGCAGCTTGTCGCGGTCGAACGGTTCACGCCGTACCGCGACACCGTCGCTCGCGCGCTTGATGACGACGAGGTCGCGCAGCTGGATCCGCTCGAACGTGGTGAAGCGCGCCGCACACGCCTCGCACTGACGACGCCGCCGGATCGCCGCGCCGTCCTCGGTCGGGCGGCTGTCCTTGACCTGGCTGTCCTCGTACGCGCAGAACGGGCAACGCATTCAGCGCTGCTTCTTGGCCTTGTACCAGGTATAGCCCGCGCCCGCGATCGCGCCGAACACCGGCCCGACAAAGGGAACGGGAATCGCCACCACCGCGCCGATCGCCGCCGCCTTGGCCATGTCCTTGCCGAGCTTGTCCATCATCGGGTCCTTACTGATAAATCGGGAAGCGCGCGCACAGCTCGCGGACACGGCCCCGAACCTGCGCCTCCACCGCCGGGTCGCCTGCCTCCCCCTTGGCCGAGAGCGCATCGAGCACGTCGGCGACCATGTGGCCGATCTCACGAAATTCGCCCGGGCCGAATCCTCGCGTAGTGCCTGCCGGCGAGCCGACGCGGATGCCGCTGGTCTTGACCGGGGGGAGCGGGTCGAACGGCACGCCGTTCTTGTTGCAGGTGATGCCCGCGCGTTCCAGCGCCTCGTCCGCGTCGCGTCCCGTGATGCCGAGCGGGCGGAGGTCGACGAGGGCGAGGTGAGTGTCGGTCCCGCCCGCGATGATGTCGCTCCCGCGCTCCTTCAACGTCGCCGCCAGCACCTTGGCGTTCTCCACCACGGCGGCGATGTAGCCGCGATAATCGGGACGCAACGCCTCGCCGAACGCCACCGCCTTGGCGGCGATGACGTGCATCAGCGGCCCGCCCTGCAGGCCCGGGAAGACCGCCGAGTTGATCTTCTTGGCGATCGCCTCGTCATCGGTCAGGATCATGCCGCCGCGCGGGCCGCGCAGCGTCTTGTGCGTCGTGGTCGTCACCACATGCGCGTGGGGCAGCGGCGTGGGGTGAAGCCCGCCCGCGACGATCCCTGCGAAATGCGCCATGTCGACCATGAAATACGCGCCGACCGCGTCCGCGATGGCGCGGAAGCGCGCGAAGTCGATCACGCGCGGATAAGCCGATCCGCCCGCGATGATCAGCTTGGGCCGCCGCTCTTTCGCGACCCGCTCGACCTCGTCATAGTCGATCAGGTGCGTGTCGCGGCCGACGCCGTACTGCACCGCGTCGAACCACTTGCCGCTCATCGCCGCCTTCGCGCCGTGGGTCAGGTGCCCGCCCGCGTCGAGGCTCATGCCCAGGATCGTGTCGCCCGGCTTGACCAGCGCCAGCATCACCGCGCC
>CALMGC010000075.1 GCA_937863505.1 uncultured Sphingomonadales bacterium
GCTAGGGCCGGGTGATTAGGTTCCGCCCCGGTTGTCGCGGCGCTTGCCCCGTCGCCAGCCTCGGCCCGTCCGCTGCGACGTCCAGCGTCGCATCGCCCCCGAGCATCTCATATTGGGTGACGAGGTTGTTCACCGCCACCAGCTGAAACTGCGCATAGCTGCGCTGCGCGTCGTACAAGGTGCGCTGCGCGACGAGCGAGTTGAGGAACGGGTCGATCCCGCCCTGATACCGCGCGCTGAGCAGGTTGAACGACTCCGCCGACGCGTCACGGTTGCGCCGTTGCGCATCGAGTTCCGCACCCACGGTGCCGCTACGCGCGAGCGCGTCCGACACCTCGCGAAACGCGGTCTGGACCGAGCGTTCGTAATTGGCGACCGCCGCGTCACGCTGCGCGCGCGAGTAGCGCACATTCGCGCGCCCCGCGCCCGCGCGGAAGATCGGATAGGTGATCGACGGCGAGATCGAGTTCTCGAATACGCCGCTCGTGAACAGCCCGGCGATGCCCGGCGCGGTCAGCCCCGCCAGCCCGCCAAGCGTGATGCGCGGGAACAGCGCCGCACGCGCCGCGCCGATATCGGCGTTGGCGGCGTACAGCTGATACTCCGCCTGCACCACGTCGGGGCGGCGCAGCAGCACGGTTGAGTCGAGCCCCGTCGGGATCGGTCGGACCGTGCCGACGACCTGGTCGAGATTGGCGGGCAGCAGCGCGGGGTCGACCGGCGCGCCGACGAGCAGCTGAAGCGCGTTGGCGTCCTGCGCGACGCGGGTGGTCTGCTCGGCCAGATCGGATTGCGCGGTGGCGAGCACGGTTTCGGCCTGGGTCAGGTCGGTGCGCGGTGCGACGCCGCCGTTCAGCCTCGCGGTGGTCAGCCGCACGGTCTGCGTGGCGCTGGCCGCCGTGTCGCGCGCGATCTGAAGCAGGCTCTGGTCCGACGCATAGGTCAGCCACGCGCTCGCGACATTGGCGACGAGCACCAGCCGCGTCTGTCGCGCCGCCGCTTCCTGCGCGAAATACTGGTCCTGCGCGGCGCGGGTCAGCGAACGGACGCGGCCGAACAGGTCGATCTCGAAGGCAGGGACGCTGGCGCTGGCGGTGGCGTTGGTGAAGGTGGTGCCGCCGGTCGGCCCGCCCGCGACCGTGCGGGTGCCCGAAGACCGGGTGTAGCTGCCGCCCGCATCAAGCTCGGGGAACAGCTCGCCGCGCTGGATTTGATATTGCGCGCGCGCGGCGGCGATGTTGGCGGCGGCAATCCGCAGGTCGCGGTTGTTTAAGAGCGCCTCACCGATGATCGCCTGTAGGCGCGGGTCGGTAAACACCTGCGCGTAAGGCACACTGGGCAGCGCGCCTTCCGATTGGCGCAGATACGCATCGCCCACCGGCCAAGAGGGCGGGACCGGGAGTTCGGGCCGTAGGTCATGCGGCGCGAACGAGCAGCCCGCTAGTGCGCTCAGCGCGAGGACGGGCAGGGCGCGCCGCATCATGCGGGCTCCGGCTTGGGCGCGCCGTCGCCCTTGTCGTCCGGCCCGCAATCGGACGGCTGGTACCCTGTCGGCTTGCCGTGCATCTTGGCGGCCCCGTCGCGCACCCCGCGGCGGACCAGCACGAAGAAGAACGGGATGTAGAAAATCGCCAGCAACGTCGCGGTCAGCATCCCGCCGATCACCGCCGTGCCGATCGCCACGCGGCTGTTCGCGCCCGCGCCGGTCGCGATCGCCAGCGGGAACACGCCGAAGATGAAGGCGAAGCTGGTCATCAGAATGGGGCGAAGGCGGATCTTGGCGGCTTCCTTGGCTGCGTCGATGACGCGCGCGCCCTTGCGCTCGGCCTGTTCGGCGAACTCGATCATCAGGATCGCGTTCTTCGCGGCGAGGCCCATCGTCGTCAGCAGTCCGATCTGGAGATACACGTCGTTGACCAGCCCGCGCAACGTCACCGCGAGGATCGCGCCGACCAGCCCGAGTGGGATGATGAGCAGCACCGCGACCGGGATCGACCAGCTTTCATACAGCGCCGCCAGGCACAGGAACACGACCAGCAGCGACAGGCCGTACAGGACCGGCGCCTGTCCCGAGGACAGCTTTTCCTGATAGGACAGCCCGGCGAGCGAGATGCTGGTGCCCGGGATCTGCGCCGCGAGCTGGCGCATCCGCTCCAGCGCCTGGCCGGAGCTCTGGCCGGGCGCGGATGAGCCCTGAAACTCGTAGGACGGGATGGCGTTGAAGCGTGACAGGCTCACCGGTGCCTGACCCCACCCGGTCTGCGCGAAGGAAGAGAAAGGCGTCATCGCGCCCGTGGTGCCGCGCACATACCATTGCGACAGGTCCTCGGGCTTGGTGCGGTAGGGTGCGTCGCCTTGCACATAGACGCGCTTGACGCGCCCGCGATCGAGGAAGTCGTTGACGTAGCGGCCACCCCATGCGGTCGAGAGGGTCGTGTTCACGTCGTTCTGGTTGAGCCCGAACGCAGCGAGTTCCTGCTGGTCGGCATTGACCTTGAGCGTCGGCACATCGGGCAGCTCGCTCAGACGCACGCCCACCAGCGTCGGGTCGGCGCTCGCCTTGGCGAGCAGCTGGTCGCGCGCCGCCTCGAACTTCTCCTGGCTCATGCCCGACGAGTTCTGCAACTCGATGGTGAAGCCGTTCGACTGGCCGAGCCCGCGGATCGAGGGCGGGATCAGCGCATAGACCTGCGCGTCGCGGATATTGCGGAACGCGCCCGACGCGCGACCGGTGATCGCGTCCGCGTTGTTCTGCGATCCCTTGCGGTTCTCGTACGGCGCGAGCTGGATGAACGCGAGCCCGGTGTTCTGCCCGCCGGGCGCGCCGCCGGCACCGCGACCGACCGCCGAGAACACGGTGTCCACGTTCGCGGGGTCGTAATGGTAGAGGTAATCCTCGATCTGGTTGCGCACCTCGATCGTGCGATTGAGCGTCGCCCCCGCGGGCAGCTGGAACTGGACCAGCACGTTGCCCTGGTCCTCCGTCGGCAGGAAGCCGGTCGGCAAGCGGAGGAACAGAACCGCCAGCAACGCCACCACGCCCGCATAGATGAGCAGAAACAGCCATTTACGGTCAATCAACACCTGTACCGACCCCTGGTATTTGGCGCTGAGCTTGTCGAACCCCGCGTTGAACCGGTCGCGCCCATGCGCCACGAAGCGGCCCACCGCGGGGAAGTGCCGCCCGAACCAGCCCTCCTGCACCGGGTCGCCCGACTCGTTTTTAGCTTTCTGCTTGAGCAGGGTCGCAGTCAGCGCGGGGCTGAGGATCAGCGCGGTCAGCACCGACAGGATCATCGCCGACACGATCGTCAGCGAGAACTGGCGATAGATCACACCCGTCGAGCCGCCGAAGAACGCCATCGGCAGGAACACCGCCGACAGCACCAGCGCGATCGCGACCAGCGCGACCGTGATCTCTCCCATCGACTCGATCGTGGCGTCGCGCGGGCTCTTGTCCGGGTCCTCCTCCATCAACCGCTCGACATTCTCGACCACGACGATCGCGTCGTCGACGAGCAGGCCGATGGCGAGCACCAGTCCGAACAACGTCAGCGTGTTGATCGAGAATCCGGCGACATAGAACACCCCGAACGTGCCGAGCAGCACCACCGGCACCGCGATCGCCGGGATCAACGTCGCGCGCACGCTTTGCAGGAACACGAACATGACGATGACGACAAGGATGATCGCCTCGATCAGCGTCTTGACCACGTCCTCGATCGACAGCTTGATGAAATTGGTCGCGTCATTGGCATAGGCGTATTTATAGCCGGCCGGGAAGGATTTGGATGCTGTGGCGATCGTCTGCTTGACCACGTTGGCGGTCTTGAGCGCGTCCGCGCCCGGCGACAGCAGCACCGCGATGCCCGCGCCGGGATGGTGGTTGACCTCGCTCTGGGTGGAGTAATCCTCCGCGCCGAGTTCGACATGGCCGACGTCGCGGATGCGCACGGTGGCGCCGTTCGCCAGCGTCTTGAGGATGATCTCCTCGAACTGCTTGGGCGTCTGCAGCCGCGCCTGCGCGGTCACCGTGGCATCGAGATATTGCGTCGGCGGCGACGGTTGCGCGCCGATCTCGCCCGCCGCGACGTCGACGTTCTGGTTGGTGATCGCGGTGTTGACGTCGCCCGGCATAAGCTGAAACGACGTGAGCTTGGCCGGATCGAGCCAGACGCGCATCGCATATTGCGAGCCGAACACATTGGTGTTGCCCACCCCGGTGATGCGGCCGAGCGGGTCCTGGAGGTTGGACACGAGATAGTCCGACACGTCCTGCGACGAGGTGCGGTCGGTGCTGTCGTACACGCCCGCGATCAGCAGGAAATCGGGGTTTGACTTGCGGACGATCAGCCCCTGCTGCTGCACCTGTTGCGGCAGGCGGGGGAGCGCCTGCTGCACCTGGTTCTGCACCTGCACCTGCGCGATGTCGGGGTTCGTACCCTTGTTGAAGGTGACGGTGATCGTCACCTGCCCGCGCGACGAGGAGGAGGACTGGAAATAGAGCAGGCCATCAATGCCGGTCAGCGTCTGCTCGACCGGTTGCGTGACCGCGTTCGACAGGGTCGTCGCGCTCGCGCCGGGATAGGTCGCACTGATGGTGACCTGCGGCGGCGCGACGTCGGGGTATTGCGCGATCGGCAATCAGAGGATGCCGCCCACGCCCGCGAGCATGATGGTTATCGCCAGCACCCACGCGAAAATCGGCCGGTCGATGAATATGCGTGAAATCATGGCGTGGGTTCAGCTGGCCTTGGCCGAACTGCCGCCACTGCCCTGGCCGGTCGTGCCGCCCGGACCCGCGCCGGGGTTACCCGGGCCGCCACCCTTGCCCTTGCCGTTCTGCGGCGGCTTGATGACCTGCCGCGTGTTGGCGGGGACGGGGCGGACCTGCTGACCTTGCTTCAGCAGAGCAAGACCTTGAGTGATGATCCGGTCACCCGCGCCGACGCCCTGCGTCACGACCCAGTACGACCCCTGCACCCGGTCCGCCGTGATCGCGCGCTGGACCGCCTTGTTGCCGGGCCCGACCACGAACAGCGTCGCACCACCTTTCTGGTCATGCGACACCGCTTGTTGCGGGACCAGATAGGCGTCCTGGTTGATCGCCTGCGCGAAACGGGCGCGGACGAACATGCCGGGCAGCAACACGCCCTTCGGATTGGCGAAGCGCGCGCGCAGCGTGACCGTGCCCGTCGATTGATCGACCACGACTTCCGAGAACTCGACACTGCCGGTCTGCCCATAATCACTGCCATCGGCGAGTTGCAGCCGCACCACCGCGCGCGTCGGCTCCACCCCGTTACGGTCGGACAGCGCGCGGCGAAGCGCGAGCATGTCCGCAGCGGATTGCTGGATGTCTACATAGATCGGGTCGAGCTGCTGGATCGTCGTCAACGCCTGCGTCTGGCTGGACGAGACCAGCGCACCGACGGTGAAGTCCGATCGCCCGATCCGCCCGGAGATCGGCGCGGGAACAGTGGTGAAACGGAGATTGACCCGCGCGGTCTCCAGCGCGGCGCGGGTTTGCTGGATCGCGGCTTGCCCCTGCTGCGCCTGCGCGACCGCGTTGGTGTAATCCTGTTGCGACACCGCCTGAATCTTCGCGAGCGGGGCATAGCGCGCGGCCAGTGTCTGCGACGCGGCGGCGCTCGCCTGCGCGCTGGTGACGTTGGCGCTCGCCTGGTTGACCGCCGCCCGGTAAAGCGAGGGATCGATCTGGTACAGCGGCTGGCCCGCGCGCACCAGCGAGCCTTCGACGAACAGACGCTTCTGGATCAGCCCGTTAACCTGTGGGCGAACATCCGAGCTTTGAAAGGCGACGACGCGTCCAGCAAGGTCGGCGGTGATCGGCGCGCTGGTCGCTTGCACGAGAACATAGCCGACCTGCGGCGGCCCCTTCGGGCCACGCGCGCCTCCTCCCTGACCTTGCCCGGACTTGTGGCTGCAACCGGCCAAAGCCAACACCAGCAGGGGGAGGAGAAGCGAGCGGTCGTTGGTCGGCAAGGTTGCCCCAATAGCTTTGGTGGGCCGGACGCGCAGACGGTCCCGCGCAGAAGCCGCCTTTAGCGCTTATTTGTGCAAGTGCGAAAGCCACCTCGATCAGCAAAGTGTCGCAATTCGTCGTGCGCGTCGGACGGACAGCTTTACGGGGCAGGGCGATGCCGCGATACACCGCGGACCGCGAGCGTTCCCGCTGCGGCTCTCCGGAGAGGCAGGAATGCGGACATGGATGCTGGGCGCGGCGTTGCTGGCGATGACGGGTGCGGGCATGACGGCTGAGGCGCGGCCCGCGCCCGCCGTGGTGCCTGCCGCGACCGGAAAGCTGACGCTGGGGCGCGTGTTCGGCAATCCCGACCTCGCGGGCACGCAGCCGCGCGCGCTCCGGCTGTCGCCCGACGGCACGCTGCTCACCTCGCTGCGCAACCGCGCGGACGAGAAGGAACGCTATGACCTGTGGGCGACCGACACTCGCACGGGCGTGAGCCGGATGCTGGTGGACAGCAAGCGCGTCGGATCGGGCGCGGACCTGTCCGAGGCGGAGAAGATGCAGCGCGAGCGCGCGCGGATCGGCGGGCAGAAGGGCATCGTCGCCTATGACTGGACACCGGACGGGTCGGCGATCCTGGTGCCGTTAGACGGCGATTTGTACCTCGCCGGGCTCGACGGCAGCGTGCGGCGGCTGACCAACACGCCGGGCGGACAGCTCAACCCGGTGGTCAGCCCCAAGAGCGGCTTTGTAAGCTTCGTGCGCGGGCAGAACCTGTTCGTACAACCGCTGGCGGGCGGCGCCGCCCGCGCGATCACGACCGGCGGCGCGGGTACGGTGCATTGGGGCGAGGCTGAGTTCGTCGCACAGGAGGAGATGCACCGCGACACCGGCTATTGGTGGTCGCCCGACGAGGCGCACATCGCGGTGGAGCGGTTCGACGAGGCCCCGGTCGGCGTCGTCACCCGCGC
>CALMGC010000076.1 GCA_937863505.1 uncultured Sphingomonadales bacterium
CCGCCGAGCGTCAGGGCGCCCGCGCTCGCCAGCGTCGCGCCGCCGGTCGCGGCCACGCGCGTCAGCGACACGCTCCCGCCCGTGACGCTCACGTCGCCACCCGTCAGCGTACCGCCCGTGAGCGCGCCGCCCGAGAGGAGGCTCACCGAGCCGCCCGTCACGTCGCGCAGCGTCAATGCCTTCGTGCCCGACAGCTTCACCGCCCCGCTCGCGACGACCGAGCCGCCGACCGACGTGGTGCCGGTCGCGCTCAGCGTCACCGCCCCCGCCTTGACGCCGCCGCCGACCGTCAGGTCGCCCCCGGTCGCGGCCAGGTCGACCGAGTTGCCGCCGACGTCGATCGACAGCGCGCTGATCGAGCGGGCCGCAAGCGACACCGACCCACCGGTCAGCGCGCCCAGCCGCAGGTCGCCGCCGCTCGTTACCGAGACGCCGCCGCCGGTCGCCGCCGACAGCGCGATCGGGTCACCCGGGTTAATGCCCATCGCATCGCCATTGGGCGCGGCCACGATGAGCCTGCCCGTCATGCTGGTCACGAACGGCGCGCGGATGTCGCCCGTGGAGGCGACCTGCACATCGCCCACCGCCGTCAGCCCGGTGCCGAGCACGACGTTGGCGGGTACCGCGCCCACCGTCGCGACATTGGCGGTGCCGCTGGCGTTCACCGCGTCCAGCGTCAGCAAACCCTGCGCGGCGACCGCGACGTTGCCGCCCGCGCCGGTGGTCGTGAGGCCGGTGAGGTGGAGCATGCCGCCCGAGGCGATCGCGACCGGCCCGGTGGCGGTGATCGCGCCGCCGTCCAGCCCCTGCGTACCTGCGTTGATCTTGACGTCGCCCCCCGTCACCGTCCTGGTGGTGATTTGCGCGCCCGTCAGCGCCACGGTTTGCGCCTGGAGCGCGCCGTCGACCTTTAGCACGCCGCTGCCCGCGTCCAGCGTCGCACCGCCCGCGGACACCGTCACCGCGCCCGTATGGACGCCGCCCGCGCCGCCCAGCACCACCAGCGGGTCGGTCAGCGACAGCGCCCCCGTCGTGATCGCCGCGTCCGTGCGGACGCCGCCGTTCACCAGCAGCGCGCGCGCGTTCACCGTGCCGAGCGCGACCGCGTTGGTGCCCGCGTCGACCGCCACGATCGACTGGCGCGCGTTGCCGCCGTTGAGCGTCGATGCGGGGTCGAGCGCGATCACCCCACCGGTCGTGCTCAGCCGCAACGCCCCGTTGCCCGAGCCCAGCGTGTCGGAGGTGAGCGTCAGGTTGCTCAGCCCCGCCAGCGCGCCGCCGGTCGTCGTCACCTCCAGCGCGCCGCCCGCGCTCTCGGCACCGCCCAGCATCACCGCGCGCCCGAACACCAGATAATTGCCGCCCGCCGCGACGGGCCCCTGCACCTGCGTGTTGCCGACCGCGGTCAGCACCACGTCGCCGCCCGTACGCACGCCGCCGCCCAGCACCGCGTTCGCGCCCGAGTTGACCGTCAACGATCCCGTCAGCGTCAGCGCGCCGGTGATGCTGACGTCGCCGCCGACCGACTTCAGCGTCGCCGCGCTGGCCTGGCCGCCGCCGAGCCGCAGCGGCCCCGTGGTCGTCGACAGGTCCGCCGCGCCGCCGCGGATGGTGCCCACGTCGAGCGTGGTGCCCGACGCGGTCACCCCGCCCGCACCCGACAGCGTCCCCACCGTAAGTGCGCCGCCGCTGGTCACCGACACGCGGCCCGAACTGCTGGTGACGGAGGCCAGATTGAGCGGCATCCCCGAGGCGAGCAGCACGTCGCCGTCCGCGCTCGCATCCGCCTTGATGTTGAGCGCGCCGGTCGCGGCAAGGTCGATGCCTCGCCCCGCCCCGCCCACCGCGAGCGAACCGATGGTGAGATCGCCCGCCGTCGCCCGCGCCGTGAACCCGTCGTTCAGCGTCAGCGCGCCGAACACCGGGGCCGCGCCAGCCAGGGTGATCGCCATCGTCGTCGGATCGTCGCCCGCCGCCGCCAGTCCGACCAGCCCGCGCGCGGTCACCGCGCCGAGCGCGAGCGTCGCGGTCGGATCGGCGTTGAACACCGCCACCCGCAAGCCGGCGGCGCTGATGCTGCTGTCGCTCGCGAAGTTGACGCCCGCCGCGCCCGCCGCCAGCAACCGCACGAACTGCGTCGGGTCGGTGGAGGTGGAGGCGAGGATCGAGCGGCTACCGCCGCTGATCCCGCCGGTCGTGGCGTTGACGTTGATCGTCCCCGCGCTGGTGACGTGCGCGTCGTCCCGGAACGCGACGGACGCGCCCGTGAGCTGGAGCGAGCCCGCCGTTATCGCGCCGCCGAGCGAGGCAACGCCGCGCGTGACGACCTGAAGCTCGCCGCCGATGGTGCCGCCGTTGAGCGACACGTCCCCCGGTGCGCTCGCGGTCAGGTTCCGCCCGGCGCTCACCGGGCCGCTGAATGCGAGCCCACCCGTCGCGGCGTCCAGCGTCGCGTCGCGCGCCGCGTTCACCCCCGACAGGCCGATCGTGCCGCCGTTGACGATGATGTCGGCCACGGTGGACCTGACCGTGCCCGACGTGGTGATAGCGCCCGCCGTCCCCAGGAACACGCTCGAGCCCGACACGTCGGCCGCCTTGATCGCGCGCGCCGAGTTCATCGTCAACGCGCCCTTCGCGCCGATATTCCCCGCGACGAGGTCGCCCGCCGTGGTCGTCAGCACCGCGTCGCCAGCGGTTGTCGTCACATCGCCGAGCGTCAACGCCGGGGCGTTGAGGAATACCGTCCCCGCGGTGATCGCGCCCCAATCTTGCGTGGCCGCGCCCGTCGCGGTCAGCCCGCCGCCGATGGTCGACGCGCCCGTCACCGTCAGCGCGGTTTCGTCTGTGATCGTCACGTCGCCGGAGGTGTTGAACCCGCCCAGCTTCACCACGCCCGACCGGTCGATGGCGACGTTCCCGCCCGTGCCCGTCGTGCTCACCAGATTGGTGACCGTCGTGTCGCCCGTGCCGGTCAGCTGCACCACCCCGCTCGCGCCGATCGACGTCGCGTTGATCGGGCCCGTGCCGCCCAGCGTCACCGCGCCGCCCGAGCTGAGCGCCCCCGCGCTGATCCCGGGTGCCTGCAGCACCAGGTCACCGGCGAGGCTGATGTCGCCCACTGAGAACGCGGTCGTGCGCGTCAATCCCGTCGAGAACGGCGCGCCGCCCGTCGAGCCCATCAGCGAACCCGCCGACACGTTGCCGAGCGACAACGACGAGCCCGCGTCGACGGTGCTGATCGTCACCGCCGACTGCCGCGCCGAGCCGCCGGCCAGCGTCGAGGTCCGGTCGAACGCGATCGCGCCCGCCGCGTCGGTGGTGGTGAGCGACAGCGCGCCGGTGCCGCCCCCGCCGCTGTTCGCCACCAGCTTGAGTTGCTGCAAGCCGGTGATGCCGCCCGGGCCCGCGCTGATCGCGACCCCGCCCGCCGCGCTCTGCGTCGTCGCGTTGGTGGCCGAGCCGAGCGTCACGCCCTTGCCCGTCACCTGGTAGTTTCCGCCCGCGGTGACGTTGCTCGCGACCGTCGCGGTGTTCGCCGCGCTGACGACCACATCACCTCGCGCGCCAAGCTTGTTGGCGTCTATTCCGCCCGTCGTCGCGAGGAGCCGCACCGAACCGCCGTTGCTGGTCGCCTGCTGCACGGACACGGTCGTACCCGTCAGCAACAGGTTGCCGCCCGCCGTCGCGTTCGAGACCGACAGCAATCCGCCCGCCTTGGCCGTCAGCCCGTCGGAGGCGGTGATCGCTCCGCCATAGACTTGCTGCCCACCCGTGGTGACATTGACGACGCGACCGCCGAGCGCTTCCGACACGTGCAGGCTGCCGACCGGGGCCGACGAGGACCCGATGATCACGTCACCGCCCGCGTCCACCGCGTCGAGCGACACCGCCCCGCCGCGGGTGACGTTCACGCCGTCGCTCGCCTGTATCGTGCCCGTGACGGTTGTCCCGCTCCCGGTGCCGCCGAGCGTCGCCGATCCGAACCTGGCCGTGATCGGCCCGACGCTCAGCCCCGCGCTCGAGTTGAGGGTCACGCCCGCGTCGGAAGTGAGCGAGGCCGCGCTGATCCCGTTCGCGCTCAGCGCCAGCGTCGAATGCGTCTTCACGTTACCCAGCGTCAGCGCCGCGCCGACCGAAAGCCCGTCGCTTTGCGTGGCGGTGCCGATCGCGCTTGTCAGCGCGCCCGCGGTCACGTCACCCAGCGACACGTTGCTCATCGCGTCGCGCAGGGTGATCGCGAGCGTCGCTTGCCCGTTGTTACCCGCCAGCAGTCTGGAGCCGTCGGCGAACTTGATGTCGGTCCCGCCCGGCCCCGCCGTGACCAGCGACAGCGCCCCCGTGCCGCCCGCCGCCGCCGAGGTCAGCGTCAAGCTGGACGCGCCGGTGATCGCACCGTTGCTCGCCGCCACCGTGACCGCCCCGCCCGCCGTCTGCGCGACCGGGCCGGTGCCGCCGCCCAACGTCACGCTCCCGCCCGAGACCTGGTAATCGCTTGCCGCGGTCACGTCGCCCGTGACGCTGACCGCGCCGTTCGCGCCGATGGCGGCCCGCGCCGCCGATTTGAGCGCGCCCGTGACGGTCAGCCCGGCCGCGCCCCCTATGTCGGACGCCGTTCCGCCAAGCACGATCCCGTCCACCGGCGCGGCGGGCGTTCCGGCGGAAAGCACGATCCCGCGTCCGGTCGCGCTGGCTGTCGTGACGGACGCGTCCACCCCCAGCAGCGCGTCGTTCACCGACCCCTGCGAAGCGATCGCGAACAGCGCGTTCTGGCCCTTCACCGTGCCGCCGACATTGCTGCGGACCAGATGCGAGGCCGCGTCGGCCAGCACCGTGCCCTTGTTGAGCGTGATCGACAGCGGGCTGCCTGCGGCGTAGTTGATCGTGACGTCGCTGGCGACGACAAAGGCGGCGTCCTGCCCGCCCGCGTCGAAGGTCCCGGTGGCGTTGATCTGCGGCGCCACCAGCACCAACCCGCGATTGCCGCTGGTGACGGTGATGTTCGCGCCCGCCTGGACGGTGATCCCCTTTGCGCTGCCCGCTGCGTCGGCGAGCCGGAAACCGGCGGAGCTGGCCGCACCGTTGTTCACGAAGTCGCTCGGTGGGGCAAGCGTGGTGAGGACCAGCGAACCGGTGTTGAACACCGCTTTCGACCCGACCACGATCCCGTTGGGATTGTAGATCCAGACGGCGATGTTCGGGTCAGACGTCAGCCTGCCGAGCAGTTGCGAGTTGTTGCCGGCCGTGTTCTTGTCGATGTTCAAGACCGACGCGGGCGGCGCGGCGAGCAGGGCGGGACCGTTGACGAAAGCGACGGCTTTGTCGGTCGGGATGTTGAACCCGCCATTCCAGGTGATCACGGTGCTCGCGGCGTTGAGCCCGATCTTGAGCGTGTCGCTGGCGCTTGGAAGAACGCCGGGAAGCGAGCCGCCCGAAACCGTGACGCCGACGCGTCCGGTGTCCGGCAGCGACACGCTCTGCGCGTTCGCGACGCCGGCCAACGCGACCCCGCCGGTCAACGCGGTGCTGACGGTCATCGCGAGGCGGAGGCGGCGGCGAGCGGGGCGATACATGGCGGCGGTCCTCTGGGCGGGTGCCTTCTGAACGCGGATCATCGCGCGGGCCCCCTGAATTGCGCGGTCAACGACAGCAGTACCCGGTTGGGCGAACGCTGCTTGTCGAGAAGCGACACCTTGTCCTGCGGATGCGCGTAAAGCGCCTCCAGCACCAGCCGCCCGGGCAGCGCGAACCGCGCGCCGCCGCCGAAGCTGTGGTAGGTGCGGTTGTTTTCCACGAGGTTACGGTCGAGATTGTTGACAAACGCGGCATCGTAGAAGCCGAAAACCTGGGTACCAAATAAATGGGTTATAGGCAGGTCGGCGCGCAGTTCGCCATGCCCGCCGACCACGCGGTCGCCGCTCGCCGCGCCCGGATCATAGCCGCGCCCGATCGTCAGATTGCCGATCGACAGCTCTTCGTAATTGAGCAGCGCGCGGTCGGCCCATTGCCCCTGCACCCCGCCTGCCACGCTGAATACCCGGCCCAGCCCCACGGTCGCGTCCACCGCGCCGCGCAGCACCAAGGCGCGCGCGTCGCCGTCGATGCGCGAGGTGAGCACATTGTCGGCGAATCCGACCTTGCTCGCGCCGAACAGCCCCACGCCCTTGCGCAGCTCAAGCGAGCCGGTCAGCGAAAAGGCGGTCGCGCCGTTGAACCGCACCTTGCGATAGTCGCCGTCGAGCCCGACAAAGAACACGCGCAACTTGTCGGTGGTGAGCGGCACGGTTGTGCCGCCCGAGCCCACGGTCGACAGCTGGTTGATGAAGTCGAACCCGGCGCGCGCGCGCACGTTCTCGCGCAGTGAACGGAGCAGCGGTCGCTGGAGGTCGAACCCGGCGATCAGCGTGTCGGTCCGGTATTGCAGTGCGCCGAGGTCCGGCCGCGACCAGGCATAGGTGACGCGCGCGCCCAGCGTGGTCCCGTTCGCGTCGAGGCCCGCGATATGCCCCGCCTGCGCGATGATCTGCTTGTGAAAGTCATAGCTGGCCGACGCGCCCACATAAGTGACGTCGGACAGGCCGGTGAGCCCATAAAGCTCGCCGCGTACATAAACGCTCTCGCGCCCGAGAAAGCGCGAATTATAGTTCTGCGTGTTGGCGAGCAGCGAATAGCGCCGGAACGCGACGGTCAGCTCGCCGATCACCGCGCCCTGTTCCGCGCCCGCCGGGCGCAGCGACAGCTGCACCTGCAACCCCGGGGTGTCGCCCACGAGCAGCAGCAGCCGCTCCGCCTCGCGCTCGTTCAGCGGGTCGAGCGCCTTGATCCGCTCGATCCGGTCGCGGAGTAATTTCTGGTACGGCCCCGCGTCGCCGCGCACGCGCACCTCGACGATGCGCGCGGTGACGACCTGAAGCGTCAGCGCGCCGCCGGTGATCTCCTGCGCGGGAATCTGGACGGAAGCCACATAGCCCGCGCGCTGGAGCGCGGCGTTGGCGCGGTCGCGCAGGTCGCAGACGACGCGGATCGATTGGTCGCCCCTAGGCGCGGATGCGGAGGAGGTCAGCGGCGCGAGCAGGTCGGCGATCTCGGGCGGCAGGTCGCCGCCGTCGGGACGGGTGAAACGCACGGTGTTGAGCGTCAGCCGCAGCGACGATTTGTCGAACGGGCAGGCGGGCTGCGTCAACGCGCCCCGCGAGTCGACGCTGGCCGACGACTCGACCTGACGGTCGGGCGTGGGCGGCGTCACTTCCTGTCGTGTCGGCAACGACACCTGCGCCGACGCCGGCCCCGCGCTCGCGACCAGCGCCACCGCCATGCCCAGCGGCCTTCGTCCCCGACCCCGTCCGGTCATTCGTTCCCCCAATAACAGTCGCCAACTCCTACCCGAAAAGCGCGCCGCTTCAATCGGTAAACCGGCGGCAACAGCGGTCCCGTCCCGGAACACCTCGCGGGACATGGCCTTACACGCGCCGCGCCCCCGCCTCGCGCAGGGCCGCCAGCGTCGGCCAGCCGTTGACCGCCATCAACAGGTCCGCTTCCGCCAGGATGCAGCGCAGCACATGCGCACAGCCCGCAGCACCGTCGAGCGAGAGGCCGTAGCTATAGGGCCGCCCCACCCCCACCATGCGCGCGCCGAGCGCCACCGCTTTCGCCACATCCGTCCCCGAGCGGACGCCGGAGTCGAACAGCACGGGCACGCTTCCCGCCGCTTCGACGACGCCCGGCAGCAGGTCGATCGCGGCGATGCCTCCGTTCGCCTGCCGACCGCCGTGGTTGGAACAATAAATCGCGTCTGCCCCGCCATCCGCCGCCCGGCGCGCGTCGTCGGGGTGGCAGATGCCCTTGAGCACGATCGGCAGCTTCGTCAGCGACTTGAGCCAGGGCAGGTCCGCCCAGGTCAGCACCTTGCCGAACGTCGCGCCCCAACGCTGAATCGCGGCAGGCAGGTCCTCCTCGGGCGGCTTGGCAAGCCGCGAGCGGAAGACGGGGTCGCTGAAATAGTTCTGCAGCACATGCCCGCGCAGTTGCGGGAAGTTCGCGGCGTTGAGATCGCGGGGCCGCCAGCCGGTGACCCAGGTGTCGAGTGTCACCACGATCACCCGATACCCCGCCGCCTCCGCGCGGGCGACGAGCGACGCGGCGAGTTCCTCGTCCTTGGGGGTGTAGAGCTGAAAGAAGCCGGGCGTCTCTCCCTGCGCCTTCGCGACCTCTTCCAGCGGATCGTTGGACAGGGTGGAGGCGCAGAGCGGCACCCCCGTCTCGGCGGCAGCGCGCGCAGCGTGGAGATCGCCATGCGCGTCCTGCGTACACAGGCCGGTGACGCCGACCGGGGCCATGAACAGCGGCGAGGGATAGACCTGCCCGAACAGCTCGCACGACAGGTCGCGCTGCCGCGTGTCGACCATCATCCGCGGCACCATGCCCCAATGGCGGAAGGCGTCGGCGTTGATCCGCTGCGTGTGCTCGTCCCCGCACCCGCCCTGGACATAATTGCGCACGAACGGCGGCATCGCCTCCAACGCGCGCGCCTCCAGCGTCGCGAAGTCGACCGGTACGCGCGGGACCACGCCTTGCAGGCCCGCTCCGTAGATCGCGTTCTGGTAATCGCCGTAGTGAGGCATGGGTTCTTCCGCGTTTCGGTCACCCTACCCCATCGCTTGACCCCCGCAAGAGCAGCCAAACGCTTGATCTCGCCAGCTTCCCCGGCCAACGCGGAACGCAGGCGAACGGAAGGGCGAGTGATGAAGCGTGCTATATGGCTCGGGGCGGCGGCTGTGATGGCGATACCCGGTACGGCGCTGACCCAGGCGCCCACCAACCCGTTCGCGCAGGAAAGCACCCTCCCCCTCCACGCGCCGCCGTTCGACCGCATCCGCGACACCGATTACCAGCCCGCCTTCGAGGCGGCGATGGCCGAACAGCTGACCGAGATCGACCGCATCGCCGGCGACCCCGCCCCGCCGACCTTCGAAAACATGATCGTCGCGATGGAGCGGTCCGGGCGGATGCTCGACCGGGTGCAGCGGACCTTCTCGGGCGTGGTGCAGGCGAACACGGACCCGGTGCTCGACGCCACCCGCGCCGCGATGGCCCCCAGGCTCGCCGCGCATGAGGACGCGATCCACCTCAACCCCCGGCTGTTCGCGCGCGTGCAGGCCGTGTACGACCGACGCGCGACACTCACCGGCCCCGAACAACGCCAGCTGGTCGAGGTGGTGTATCAGGAGTTCGTCCGCGCCGGCGCGCGGCTGGGCCCGGCCGATCAGGCGCGGCTCCGCGACCTCAACGGCCAGCTTTCCTCCGCGCAGACCGCGTTCACGCAAAAGCTGGTCGCCGCCGCCAAGGCGGGCGCGCTGATCGTCGACGATCGCGCCGCGCTGGCGGGACTCGACGAGGCGGGCGTGGCGGCGGCGGCGCAAGGAGCGGCGGATCGCAAGCTGCCGGGCAAATACGTCCTCCCGCTCCAGAACACGACGCAGCAACCGCTGCTCGCCGGTCTCGACGACCGCGCGACGCGCGAGGCGCTGTTCATCCGCGCGTGGACCCGCGCCGAGCGGGGCGACGCGAACGACACCCGCCCGCTGATCCTCCAGATCGTTCACCTGCGCGCGGAGAAAGCGCGGCTGCTCGACTTTCCGAGCTGGGCCGATTACGTCCTCGGCAACCAGATGGCGAAGACGCCGCAGACCGCGCTCGCCTTCATGGCCCAGCTCGCGCCGGTGACCGCGGCGGAGGAGAAGCGCGAAGCCGCCGAACTCCAGGCGGAGGTGACGCGCAGCGGGGCCACGTTCCAGCTCAAGCCATGGGATTGGGAATATTACGCCGCCCGCGTCCGCAAGGCGAAGTACGACCTCGACCAGAACGAGGTGAAGCCGTATTTCGAGATCAGCACCGTGTTGACGCAGGGCGTGTTCTACGCCGCCAACCAGCTCTACGGCGTCCGCTTCGTCGAGCGGCATGACATCCCCGTTTATCAGCCCGACGTGCGCGTGTTCACCGTTTACGACAAGGACGGTTCCGAGCTGGGGCTGATGTATTTCGATTATTGGAAACGCGACAACAAGGGCGGCGGCGCGTGGATGTCGAACTTCGTCGGCCAGTCGCACCTGCTCGGGACCAAGCCCGTCGTCTACAACGTCGCCAATTTCACCAAGCCCGCGCCCGGTCGCCCCGCGCTGATCACGTTCGAGGACGTGACGACGATGTTCCACGAGTTCGGCCACGCGCTCCACGGGCTGTTCGCCGCGCAACAATACCCGACGCTGTCGGGCACCGCGACCGCGCGCGACTGGGTCGAGTTCCCCTCGCAGTTCAACGAGCATTGGGCGCTCGATCCCAAGGTGTTCGCGCATTATGCCCGGCACTATCAGACCGGCGCGGCGATGCCCGCCCCACTGGTCGACAAGATCAAGCGGGCGAGCAAGTTCAATGGGGGCTATGCGCTCGGCGAGCTGATCGCGGCGGCGCGGCTCGACATGACATGGCACAGCCTGCCCGCCGACGCGCAGGTGACGGACGTCGACGCGTTCGAAGCGCGGGCGCTGGCCCAGACCGGGCTCGACACCGCCGACGTGCCGCCCCGCTACCGCTCGAGTTATTTCCAGCACATCTTCGCGGGCGGCTATGCGTCGGGTTATTACGCTTATCTCTGGACGCAGATGCTCGACAACGACGCCTGGGCCTGGTTCCAGTCGCATGGCGGGCTGACCCGCGCCAACGGCCAGCGCTTCCGCGACATGATCCTGTCCAAGGGGCACACCGAGGATTACGCGCCGATGTTCCGCGCCTTTTACGGCAAGGACCCTGACATCGCGCCGATGCTTGAGGATCGTGGGCTGGCACCCGGCGCACCGACGGGCTGAATACCGCCGCCGGGCGTTAGGCAGGCATGTTCGCGCTCGAACTCCTCCTCGGCCTGATCGCGGCGTGCGTCGTGCTGGCACTGGTCGCGCGGCGGTTGGACGTGCCGCTGGCGGTGACGCTGGTGCTGGGCGGGATCGGGATCGCGTTCCTCCCCGGGCTGCGACCGATCCGGCTGGAGCCCGAGCTCGCCCTCGCGCTGTTCCTGCCGCCGCTGTTGCAGCTCAGCGCCTATCGCACCGACTGGCCCGCGTTCCGCAGCAACCTGCGCCCGATCCTGTTGCTCGCGGTCGGCGCGGTGTTGTTCACGGCGGCGGCGGTGGCGGCGGTCGCGCATTGGCTCGTGCCAGCGCTGCCCTGGGGCGCGACGATCGCCTTGGGAGCGATCGTCGCGCCGCCCGACGCGGTCGCGGCCGCCGCGGTGTTGCGCGACCTCAAACCGCCCAAGCGGCTCGCCACCGTGCTGGAAGGCGAGAGCCTGCTCAACGACGCCTCGTCACTGGTGCTGTACCGGTTCGCGGTCGGCGCGACGCTGGCGGGCAGTTTCGACCTGGGCAACGGATTGCTGCTGTTCGTCGCGTCGGCGGCGGGCGGGAGCATGATCGGCTGGCTGGTCGGGCGCGCGGCGATGTGGGTGTTCGTGCGGCTGCGGGACACGCTGCTCGACATCACCGTCGGCATCCTCGCCTGTTACGCGGCCTATTTCGCGGGCGAGGCGCTGCATGTCTCGGGCGTCCTGTCGGCGGTGATGTGCGGGTTGGTGCTCGGGCGGCACCAGCATCACGAGTTCACCGCGCGCACCCGGCTCGAGCAGGCGGCGGTGTGGAGCTTCCTCGAGTTCATCCTGACCGGGCTGATCTTCATCCTGATCGGCTTGCAGTTGCGCGGGATCGGCGCGCGGCTGATAGATTTCAACTATACCCGGCTAGGCGTACTGGCGGGCGCGGTGGCGCTGGCGCTGATCGTCAGCCGGTTCGTGTGGCTGTTCGCGACCGGCAGCATCGCGCAGGCGGTGCACCGGCGGCACCCGCTGGCGATGCCGCCGCTCCCCGCGCGCGAACTCACCGTGCTATCCTGGGCGGGGATGCGCGGGGTGGTCAGCCTCGCCGCCGCCCTCGCGCTCCCCGACAAGTTTCCGGGGCGCGACATCATCCTGTTCCTCGCATTCTGCGCGATCCTGGCGACGCTGGTCGTGCAGGGGACCACGCTCGGGCCGCTGATCCGTCGTCTGGGCGTGACCGAGCCCGACACGGAGGGTCCTGCCCCCGACGAAGTAGCCGCACGGCGCGACGTGGCGGTCGCGGCGCTGTCGAAAGTGGAGGAGCGGCTGGAGGAGGATGAGCACGCGGAGGTGGCCGAGACGATCATTGAGGAGTTCAAGGATCGCGTCGAGCAGATCGACCGGCTGGAAGAAGATTGCGGTACGGACGCGGATCGGCTCGGCAACCAGCTCCGCCTGCGCCTCGCCGCCATCGACGCCTCGCGCGAGGCGCTGAAGGAGAAGCGCGAGGAATATGAGGATGTAACGGTCCGCTCGCTCAGCGCCGAGCTCGACCTGGAGGAGGAGCAGATCCGCCGCGAGCTGGGCGAGCGCTGACCCTTTCGCTATCCAACGCGGCTGAGCAGGATTAAGGAACCGGCTTTCCTCCGGCGCGCTTGTTCCCGTTCATGTCCTCCGCCGCTCCAGATCGCTCGCCACCGCCGCCCTTCCTCGCGGGCGGCGGCGAGGCGACCCGCCTGATCCTCGCGCGCGACTGGTCCCGGCACCCGCTGGGCGTGCCCGAGACCTGGCCGGACGCGATGCGCGTCGCGATCGGCATTGTGCTCAACAGCCCCGAAGCGATGATCCTCGCCTGGGGGCCGGAGCTGCACTTCTTCTTCAACGATGCTTATGCGCCTCTGCTCGAAGCGCGCGCCCGCGATGCGATGGGCGCGCGCTTCGCCGAGGTATGGCGCGACGTGTGGGAGGGCGCGCAGCCTATTATCGCCGAAGCGATGGCGGGCCGCGCGACCCGTCATGTCGACCTGCCCTGGCCGGGCGACCCCGCGCGCGCGGTCCCTGACAGCTGGTGGACGATCTCCCTGTCGCGCGTACCCGGCGCGGATGGTGAGCCTGCCGGGCTGTTCGTGGTGGTCAACAACACCACCGACCGCGTGCTGGGCCGCGCCGCCGGGCGGCGCAACCGCCAGATCATCGACAGCGCCACCGACCATGCGGTGATCGCGACCGACCTCGACGGCAAGGTGATCCGCTGGAGCGAGGGCGCGCGGCGGGTGCTGGGGTGGACGGAAGCGGAGATGCTGGAGCGCACCGCGCACCGCATCTTCACGCCCGAGGACGTCGACGCGGGACGGCCCGAGCACGAGATGCGATGCGCGCTCGACACGGGCAGCGCGGCGGACGAACGCTGGCACCTGCGCAAGGATGGCGAGCGCTTCTGGGCAAGCGGCGAACTGACGGTGCTGCGTGGCGAGGACGGCGCGGCGGCGGGCTTCGTCAAGGTGCTGCGCGACCGCACCGAGCAGCGGCTTGCGGCCGAACGGCTTCAGGAGACGGCGGAGGAGCTCGAACGCGCGCAGGAAGCGGGGGGCGTCGGCGTGTTCTCCGTCGACGCGGAAGGCTCGCTGCGCGGGTCGCCGCAGTTCCAGCGATTGTTCGGCGTGGCGGACGCGGACGCGCGGGACTCGCTCGCCTATGAGCGGCTGGTGTTGCCCGACGACGCGGGGCGCATGACCACCGTCGCCGGGCGGCTGTCCGGGAACGTGCCTCACCAGGCCGAGTACCGCATCCGCCGCGCCGACACGGGCGAACTGCGCTGGATCGCACGCCGGGGCGAGATGGAACGCGACGCGGACGGCGGCATCGTCCGCTTCGTCGGCGTCGCGCGCGACATCACCGATCAGGTCGCGACCCGCGCCGCGCTCACCGCCGAGCGCGAGCAGCTGGCGCAGATGTTCGAGCAGGCGCCGACCTTCATGGCGATCCTGCGCGGGCCGGAGCATCGCTTCGAGCGCGTCAATCCGGGTTTCCTTCAGCTTACCGGTCGCGAGGTGGTCGGCCAGACCGTCCGCGACGCGCTGCCCGACGCCGCCGAGCAGGGCTTCGTCGATATCCTCGACCAAGTATACCGCACCGGCGAACCGTTCGAGGCGCACGGCACGCTGTACCAGCGCCGGGCCACGCCCGACCTGCCCGCCGAACCGCGCTTCCTCGACTTCGTGTACCAGCCGCTCCGCGATGCGGGCGGCGCGGTGTCGGGCATCTTCGTCGAAGGCGTCGATGTCACCGACCGGGTCGCGGCGCAACGCGCGGCCGAAGCGACGGAAACGCAGTTCCGCACCCTCGCGCAGGCGCTGCCCAACCAGGTGTGGACGGCGCGTCCGGACGGGTTCGTCGACTGGCTCAACGCGCGCGTCGTCGATTATAGCGGGGAGGCTTCGGACACGCTGGTCCGGGCGGGCTGGACGACGATCGTGCACCCCGACGACCGCGAGGGGGCCGGGCTCCGCTGGGCCGCGTCGCTGGCGAGCGGCGAGGATTACGAGACCGAGTTCCGCATCCGCCGCGGTGACGGCGCGTATCGCTGGCACCTCGTGCGCGCGCTGCCCATCCACGACGGGGACGGGCGCATCCTGCGCTGGGTCGGGACCAACACCGACATCCATGAACAGAAGAGCGCGGCGGTGGCGACGCGACAGGACCGCGACCGGCTCTGGCAGCTGTCGGGCGACCTGATGCTGGTGTGCGACGACGCCGGGCGGATCACCGCGGTCAACCCGTCGGTGACGCGCCTGCTCGGCTGGGCACCCGACGAGGTAGTCGGGCGAAGCGTGGCCGAGATGCTCCACCCCGACGATGTCGCGCCGTCGGCGGCGCAGATCGACCGGGTACGTGGCGGCGAGCCGGCCTCCGCGTTCGAAAACCGTTGCCGGACCAAGGACGGCGCGTACCGCCTGCTGCAATGGTCGGCGGTGCCCGACGGCAAGCGCATCCACGCGGTCGGCCGTGACATCACCGACCAGCGCGCGCTGGCGCGCGATGCCGAGCGCATCTGGACGCTGTCGCCGGTGCTCAAGGTGGTGACGGACCGCGCCGGCGTGATCGCCGCGATCAACCCGTCCTGGACACGGGCACTCGGGTGGAGCGCGGAGGACACGGTCGGTCGGCCTACCGCCTCCTTCATGGTCCCGGACGGGCAGCAGGCGTCGTACGAGCGGGTCGCGCGGCTCGGCACCGGCGAGGCGCTTGCCGAATACCGGACGGACATGCTGTCACGCAGCGGCGAGCGGCGCATCGTCGCTTGGACCAGCGTTCCCGAGAACGACAAGCTGTACGGCTTTGGTCGCGACATCACCGCCGAGGTGGAGGCCGCCGAACAGCTGCGCGCGGCGGAAGACGCGATGCGCCAGTCGCAGAAGATGGAGGCGGTGGGACAGTTGACCGGCGGCATCGCGCACGACTTCAACAACTTGCTGCAAGGCATCACCGGCAGCCTGGAGATCATTCAGCGCCGCGTGGCGCAGGGGCGAACGGCGGAGATCGACCGGTTCATCGCCGGCGCGACCACCGCCGCCAACCGCGCGGCGGCGCTGACGCATCGGCTGCTGGCGTTCTCCCGCCGCCAGCCGCTTGACCCGCGCCCGGTGCGCGTCAACCCGCTGGTGTCGTCGATGGAGGACCTGCTCCGCCGCACGATCGGCGAGCGGATCGAGCTGGAGCTGGTGCTCGGCGGCGGCTTGTGGCTGACCTTGTGCGACCCCAACCAGCTGGAGAACGCGATCCTCAACCTCGCGATCAACGCGCGCGATGCGATGCCGGAGGGCGGGCGGCTCGTGATCGAGACGGCCAACGCGCATCTCGACGCCGCTTACGCTTCGGGTCTGCAGGGCGTGAACGCCGGGCAATATGTCTGCCTCGCGGTGACCGATACCGGCACCGGCATGGACGCAGGCACGATCGCCAAGGCGTTCGAGCCGTTTTTCACCACCAAGCCGATCGGCCAGGGCACGGGGCTCGGCCTGTCGATGATCTACGGCTTCGCGCGCCAGTCGGAGGGGCACGCGAAAATCTATAGCGAGTCGGGTCAGGGCACGACGTTCAAGCTCTACCTCCCCCGCCATCGCGGCGCGGCTGAGGCGGAAGAGGAAGCGCCCGCGCGGCTCCCGCGCCCCGCCGCCGACGATGGCGAGGTGGTGCTGGTGGTGGAGGACGAGCCGGTGGTGCGCGGGCTGATCGCCGAAACGCTGGCGGAGCTCGGCTACGCCGCGCTGGAGGCGGCGGACGGGCCGGAGGGGCTGGCGGTGCTCCAGTCGAAGCGGCGCATCGACCTGCTGATCACCGATATCGGCCTGCCCGGCCTCAACGGTCGCCAGGTCGCCGACGCCGCCCGCGCGCTCAGGCCGGACCTGAAGGTGCTGTTCATGACCGGCTATGCCGAGAATGCCGCGCTCGCGTCGGGCTTCCTCGAGCCCGGCATGGCGATGATCACCAAGCCGTTCGCGATGGACGCGCTGGCCGGGCGGATCAGGGGCATCATCGAAGGTGAGGAGTCGCGGTAGGGCGGGAACGCGGGACGTGGCCACCCGTTCGATCGGGGCTGCCGTCCGGCCAGCCTCACCTCGCAACAAGGGTACTCCATGCCGGCGTCCGCCAGCCCGTCTTCCACGTCCCCGCTCGGCACCGCCGAGACCGCCGCCGCGCTCGCCAAAGTACTGAGCGGGAGCGACCTCCTGTTCGCCGCCGCCGACGAGCAGCGCGCGGTCGCGATCGCGCACGCGCTGGGGCTGCTATCGCCGGACGCGGCGGTGCTGTTCTGCCCGGGGAGCGATGCGCTGCCCGGCGACGCCGCGCCTGCCTCCCCCGCCAATGTCGGGCAGCGGGTGGCGGCGCTGCGCCGTGTGCGGCTGCTGCTCGCCGGAGCAGAGCGGCCACGCGTCGCGCTGGTCACGTCGGGCGAGGCGCTGGCGATGTCGCCGGGCGAGCAGGTCGTCGACCTGACG
>CALMGC010000077.1:0-19896 GCA_937863505.1 uncultured Sphingomonadales bacterium
ATCCCCGACCCGTCGAAGATCGGCGCGATCGCGAAGGCGGCGTCGCGATACCAGGGGGCGAGGTCGTCGACCGCGCCGACCAGCTCGACCTTGCTGTTCCCGACCAGCTCCTCCGTGAGAATTTCCATTCCGCGCCCGACCACGACGGTGCGGATTGGCAGGCGCGGCGCAACCTCACGCGCCCACCAGCGTACCCCCTCGATGTTGGCGTAGAACGCACCGCCAACGAACAGCGCGTAAGGCTCGACGTCGGCGCGGGGCGGGGAAGGGCCGGGCGGCAGCTTGTCCGCCAGCACCATCGGCGCGATCGCGTCCGCCCCGCGCCCATACCAGCGCTTGAGAAGCGCGCCGTCGCGGGCGGACAGGCAGATGCGGACATCGCTCCACCGCGCCGCCGCGCGCTCCGCGACCCAGTTGGCGAGCAGCACCGCCGCGGCGCGTGGGCTTCGGCGTACCTTGAGCGAGCCCCAGAAGAAGCGCGCCTCGACATTGTGGAAGAAGGTGAACACCCGCACCGCCGGGAAGCGCCGCTTGATCGCGCGCGCGGCGACGCCGAGGTTCGACCCGTCGAGGAACACGCGCGTCACCCGCTCGGCGGCGATCATGTCGCACAGCGCGGCAAGGCCGCTCGCGTCGATGCCGTCTATATGCCCCCGCATCGCCGCCCCGATCGAGCCCGCTTGCGCGCCGGCGGGGCGGAACAGCCGAAAGCCGTTGCCGAACAGCTCCGCCAGCACCGCGCGGTTCAGCCGGTACAGCAGCTCGCGCCCGCCCGGGGGCGCCGCGGGATCGGTGACGCTGACCAGCAGCAGGCGACGGTCGTCGGGCATCAGACCCCGTGATAGCTCCTGTACCATTCCACGAAGCGCGGCACCCCGACGTCGATCGCCACCCGCGGCTCGAACCCCAGGTCGCGGCGGATCGCCTCGATGTCGGCATAGGTCGCGGGCACGTCGCCCGGCTGCATCGGCTGGAGATCGCGGATCGCCTTCTTGCCGCACGCCTCCTCGATCAGGTCGATCATGTGGCCGAGCTGTTCGGAGCGGTTATTGCCGATGTTGTACACCGCGTGCGGCGAACGGCTCCCGCCCGCATGCGCCGCGCCCGTGTCGGCGGGGGGCGAGTCGATGCAGGCGACGACGCCCGCGACGATGTCGTCGATATAGGTGAAGTCGCGCATCATCTCGCCGTGGTTGAACACGGTGATCCGGCGGCCCTCCAGGATCGCCTTGGTGAAGATCCACATCGCCATGTCCGGGCGGCCCCACGGCCCGTAGACGGTGAAGAAACGCAAACCGGTCAGCGGCAGGCGGTAGAGATGCGCGTAGGTCTCGCTCATCAGCTCGTCCGCCTTCTTGGTCGCGGCGTACAGCGAGAGCGGGTGGTCGACCCGGTCGTCGACGCTGAACGGCATCTGCGTGTTGCCGCCGTAGACCGAGGAGGAAGAGGCATAAACCAAATGCTCCACCCGGCGGTGGCGCGCGATCTCGAGCAGGTTGAGGTGGCCGACGAGGTTCGCCTGCACATAGGCGCGCGGGTTCTCGATCGAGTAACGCACGCCCGCCTGTGCGCCGAGATGCGCGATGCGGTCGAACGACTCACCCGCCAGCGCCCGGTCAAGCGCGTCATGGTCGGCGAAATCTAGCTGCCGAAACGCGAACCGCTCGCCGCCGAGCCGGGTCAGCTCGGCGAGCCGGTCGCGCTTCAGCTTGGGGTCGTAATAATCGTTGACGCTGTCGATGCCGATCACGCTGTCGCCTCGCGCGAGCAGCACGCGCGATAGGCTCATTCCGATAAAACCGGCGACGCCGGTGACGAGGACGCGCATGAGCGGCTCCTTACAAGGTCCAGGTGGCGACGGCGGACGCGGGGCCGCCGCGCCCGAAAGCATTCTTCAGGTCCGCGAACAGGCCACCCGGCGCGACCAGCCGCTCCACCCCCGCGCGGCCCATCTCGACATAGCGTGTGTGCGGCACCGCGAGCACGACGAGATCGTACATTCGGTCGAGCGCGCTCGCGTCGAGCGTCAACGCATATTCGTGGCTCGCCTCCGCCGGGTCGGCCAGCGGGTCGTGAACGGTCACCTGATGCCCACGCCGCGCCAAGCCCGCGATCAGCTCCGCGACTTTGGAATTGCGGAGGTCGGGGACGTTCTCCTTGAAGGTGAGCCCCAGCACCAGCGCGCTACTGGTCCTGCCCGCCCGCGCGTGGATCGCGTCCGCGACAAAGTCCGCCATGCCGTCATTGGTCGACCGCCCAGCGAGGATAACCTGCGGGTCGATCCCGAGCTGTTCGGCGCGGAAGCTGAGGTAATATGGGTCGACGCCGATACAATGGCCGCCGACGAGCCCCGGCTGGAAGGGGAGGAAGTTCCATTTGGTCCTCGCCGCCGCGAGCACGTCCCAGATCGACAGGTCCATCCGAGCGAAGATCGCCGCGATCTCGTTCATGAAGGCGATGTTGATGTCGCGCTGCGCGTTCTCGATCACCTTGGCGGCTTCGGCGGCCTTGATCGAGGCGGCGCGGAACACCCCGCCGCTGGTGATCGCGCCGTACAGGTCGGAGACGGTGTCGAGCACCTCCGGCGTCTGGCCGGAGACGACCTTGGTGATCCGGTCGATCGTGTGCTCGCGATCGCCCGGGTTGATCCGCTCGGGCGAGTAGGCGAGGAAGAAGTCGCGTCCGCAGGTGAGGCCGCTGACGCGCTCCAGCTCGGGGCCGCACAGGTCCTCGGTGACGCCGGGATAGACGGTGCTTTCGTACACGACGATCGGCTTGCGCGCCGGGTCGAGCAACGCCGCCACGGTGCGGGTGGCGGCGAGCACGATCGAGAGGTCGGGCCGATTCTGCGCATCAACCGGCGTCGGCACGGTGACGATATAGACGTCGGCGGGCGGGCAGGCGGCGGGGTCGCTTGTAATCTCCAGCGACGTCGCCGCGAGCCGGTCCGCGTCGATCTCGCCCGTCCGGTCGTGACCAGCGCGCAGCTGAGCGACCCGCACCGGGTCGATGTCGAGCCCCCAGCACCGCGCCGTCCCCGCCAGCGCGACCGCGAGGGGCAGGCCGACATAGCCCAGCCCCACGACCACGATTGTTCTGTTGTCGAGCATCGGTTCCTTGTCTTTTGCGGACGCTCGCGACGGTGGGGGACCTGCCGAGGACGAAGCGGGCGAGGCAACGCTTGCGCGCCCAATCGTTGAAGACCGCCGCCGAATCAACCCTCGGCGCGAAACACCCGATCGGATCGGGTCACCGCGCGGTATCTATCTCGGCGGTGGCGATACCCAACTAATATAGGTAAGTATCGGTTCATCATCGGCGCGGTACGTGGCGAGCGTCAGGACTGGTGCCGATCTCGCGCGTCGCGCGTATAGCGGTCGTATGCTGGAGAGACGGGACGTTGCTGTTGACGGGTCAATATGTCAGCCCGCGTACGGGGCCGCGGCTGGTCGAGCGCACGGCGTTCCAGGTGGTCACCGTCGGCTTTACCGCGTTGCTGGTCCCGCTGCTGTCACCGCTCATCACCGGAAGCTGGCAGACATCGCTTGTCGGCACGCGCATCACCCAGTTGGCCGCGCTCGCCGCCGCGCTGATCGCGCTGGTCGCGTTCCGCCGTTTCACCGCTTATCCGGGAACGCGGGGCTTTGCGTACATCATCCCGGCCTGTTCGGTGACATTCGGCATCGCGGCGGTGCTGCTGCTCGGGTTGCGGCTATCCTATAGCGGCTCCATGCTGCTGACCGGCTATGTCGCGACAACGGCGGTGATGTTCGTGTTGTGGTATGCGGGCGAGCGGTCGGGGCCGCGGCGAATGTATTTTGTGCCGAGCGGCAATCTGTCGATCATCCCCGACACGCCTCGGGTAGAGTGGATCCCGCTCACCCGCCCCGAACTGCCGCGCGACGCGGGCGGGGTGATCGTCGCCGATCTGCGCCACGACCATCCGGACGAATGGGAGCGGCTGCTCGCCGCTGCCGCGCTATCGGGTCGCCCAGTGTACCACACCAAGCAGCTGCACGAGTCACTTACCGGGCGAGTCGAGATCGAGCATCTGTCAGAAAACAGCTTCGGCTCGCTGATCCCGAACCGTGCCTATCACGGTGTCAAGCGGGCGATCGACCTGTTCGCTTGCGTGCTGTTGCTGCCGTTGCTCGCGCTGCCGATGCTGCTGGTCGCGTGGCTGATCCGGCGCGATTCGCCCGGCCCCGTCTTGTTCCGGCAGGAACGGATGGGGTTCCGTGGGCGCCCGTTTCAGGTGATCAAATTTCGCACCATGACCGATCGTCCCGCGCCCGACGCGGACGTGAGCGCCGCCATCACGCAGGCCGACGACCGGCGGATCACCAAGCTCGGTCGCTTCCTGCGCCGCTCGCGCATCGACGAGCTGCCGCAGCTGCTGAACGTGCTCAAGGGCGAGATGAGCTGGATCGGCCCGCGCCCGGAGGCCATGCCGCTGTCACGCTGGTACGAGGAAGAGCTGCCCTTCTACGTCTACCGTCACATTGTGCGACCGGGGATCACCGGCTGGGCGCAGGTCAATCAGGGGCATGTCGCCGAGCTGGGCGACGTGCATGTGAAGCTTCATTACGACTTCTATTACATCAAGCACTTCTCGGCGTGGCTAGACGTGCTGATCGCGATGCGGACGCTGTCGACGATGCTGACGGGGTTTGGGGCGCGATAGCGCGCGGCGACGATTGCCCTTCGACAGGTTATCTCTCGGCGAGGCAAAGGCTACCCCGCTGTTCGACTACTAGCCTCCACGCGACACAGGTCCGCTATTTTCGACTGGTTCAGGCAGGCGGCTCAGAGGCTCATGGAACAGGTAGAGCGCTTTACGCGACCCGCCCGCCCGCCCCGGGGCGGTGAGGAGCCGTTCAGTCCCGATGGCGAGCAGGCTGGATCAGGATATCAAGAGACTATCCCGACTCTCGCCTAACCTGCTTCCCAGGCGCGGACAGGACAAGTCAGCCCAATCAAGGCGAGCGGCGTTGGCGCGAGCCGCAAATCCTTCAGCTCGGGCAACGCTGCCACCCCCACGTACACGCAAACAAAAAAGGGGGCCACAAGGCCCCCTTTTCCGTAACCGATGCGATCAACCTTACGGGCTGGTCGGGCGGCTGGTGCCGCGGGTGGCGACCACGATCGCGAGGACGATCAAGGCCACCGCGCCGAGGCCGATGAAGATCGCGCCGCCGCCGGTCGCGCCGAGCGCCGCCGAACCGTTCGACTTGGACGCCGCGCGGTTGAACGACGCGGTCTCGACCGAGCCGCACGAGCTGCCCAGCGTGGTCATCTCACCACCGGCCACGTTGACCGACCCCGAGCAGCCGTTCATCGCCACGTTCGCCGAAGCGCCCGTGCGGGTGATCACGCGATCACCGGCGCGCAGCGCCATCGCGGGCTGAGCGTGAATGAGGCGGCCCTCACGCGCGACAAACGCGTCACCATTGACCGATACCAGCGAGCCGACCGGCTGCGCGGCGGTCGCGGCGACAGGCGTCAACGCGACGCTCGAAGCCAGGGCCACCCCTAAGAACTTGCCCATACGCATTGAACGACTCCCTTTTCTGTACGCATCCCCCTTGGGGGAAAAAACGGCAACCGGCAACCCCGGACGGCCCTAGGTTCGGTTGGTGAACTCAACAGTGCGCCGGAGGTTCCCTGTTGAAAAACAACGGTTTCCTCTGGCGACCGCATCCCTCTACCGAAATCGGCGCGGAAAGCAAGTAGCAGAATCAATTGAGCTTTCGCTGTCGCGGTGGCATATCGCCGCAGTCACGGCCCAACAAGACTGATGCATGTTTGGAAGCAAGTGCGGATGTTTAGTTTCCGGCGACGTCAAGCCGCCCGTTCGCCCGTGTCGGTCGCGCCGCCCAGCCTCCCTGCTGGTCGCCGGGTTTATGCGATCGGCGATGTTCACGGCCGATTCGACCTGCTCGCGCCCGCGATCGAAGCCGTGCGCGGCGATCTGGCCGCAGCGCCGGTCGATCGAGTATTCTTGGTGTTCCTTGGGGACCTGATCGACCGCGGCCCTGCCTCGCGCGAGGTGCTGGAGGTTCTTCGCACCGCCGACTGGCAGGGGATCACGCCGGTGTTCCTGCTCGGCAACCACGAAGAGGCGATGCTCGCCGCTTATGACGGCGACCTGGGGGCATTGCGTAACTGGGTCGGCTTCGGCGGTGCGGAAACGGCGGAAAGCTATGGCGTACCCCCGGTGCTGCTGCTGCGTGAGGACTGGCGCGGCTATTGGCAGGCGGTGCGCGCCGCCGTGCCGCCCGAGCATGTCGAGTTCGTGCGCGGCTTCTATGACCAGTTCGCGCTCGGCGATTACTTGTTCGTCCATGCCGGCGTCCGGCCGGGTGTGGCGCTCGAGCAGCAGGACCCGCGCGACCTGCGCTGGATCCGCGACGAATTTCTGCTCTGCCCCGACCATCACGGCAAGGTGGTCGTGCATGGCCACACGGTCGCGGACGCGCCCGAGCTGCTTGCGAACCGGATCGGGATCGACACGGGCGCGTACCGGACGGGACGACTCACCACGCTGCGGCTGGAGGGCACCGACCGGCGCATTCTCGGCGAGCCCGTGAGCGAACCGGCCTGACCCGGGTGTGCTGGCGTTCGCGCCGGTGCTCGCGTAAACCAAGGCGATGCTTCCTTACTGGCTCATGTTCCTGCTGCCGTCGGCGGGCGCGCTGTTCGGCCTTGGCCAGCACCGCGGCGGGCAGCGCCGCGACCAGGCGTTTCTGATCCTCCTGTTCGTCATCTTCGCGCTGGTGATCGGGCTGCGCGACGAGACGGGGGGAGACTTCTTCAACTATCAACGCACCGTCGACTACATGATGTACGAGCGGTTCACGACGTCGCTCCAGCACAACGACCCCGCCTTCACCGTCATCGCGGAACTGTCGAACGCGCTTGGCTTCCACATCTATGGCGTGAACTTCGCGTGTGGTGTATTCTTCCTCTACGGGTTGCTTCGCTTCGTGCGGACCTTGCCCGACCCGTGGCTCGCGATCGCGGCGGCGGTGCCGTACATGGTGGTCGTGATCGCGATGGGGTATATCCGCCAGGGCGTCTCGATCGGGTTCATCCTGCTCGCGGTCATGGACCTCGATCGCAAGAACTACATCTGGCTCGCCTTTCACATGGGCATGGCGCTGCTCTTTCATATCGCGTCGGTGGCGGTGCTGCCGTTGTTCGCGATCGCGCTGCTGCGGCGGCAACCCGCGGCGGTGCTGGCGCTCATCGTGGTCGGCGCGGCCGCCTATGGCTTGATCCTGCGCGACCGTTTCACCGGATTCTACAACGGTTATGTCGCGAGCGAGTATGACTCGTCCGGCGCGCTGATCCGCCTGATGATGAATGCGGTGCCGGCGGTGTTGTTCCTGGCGCTGCGCCGCCGTTTCCCGATCGGCGACACGGTGAAGGTGTTCTGGACGGCGGTGTCGCTGCTGTCCCTGGGCATGTTGCCGCTGCTGGCGGTGAGCACGTCATCGACCTGGATCGACCGGCTGGGGCTATTCCTGTCGCCGATCCAACTCGTCGTCTTCGGGTACATGGGCACCGTGTTCGCCGAGCATCCGCGCGAGCAGCGGCTGGCGACCTTCCTCGCGCTTCTGTTCTACGGCGCGGTGCTGTTCGTGTGGCTCAACTACGCGGTCAACGCCAGCGCGTGGATCCCGTATCGCTGGGTGTTCTCGCCCGCGCGCGGGGTGTGATGCGTACCGTGTTGGTGTCCGCCAATACCGGGTGGAACCTCGTCAACTTCCGCTCCGGCATCATCCGCGCAGCGCGGGAGCGGGGGTGGCGCGTGGTCGCCGCGGTGCCGCCGGACCCGGTCGCCGACGAACGGCTGCGGGTGCTCGGCTGTGTCGTCGAGCCGGTTGCGGTGGACAGCGTCGGCCTCAACCCCCGCCGCGACCTCGCGACGCTGCGCCGCTACCGCGCACTGATGCGTCAGTACCGACCGTCGCATTACCTCAGCTGGACGCCCAAGCCCAACGTCTACGGCTCGCTGGCGGCGCGGATGTCGGGCGTGCGCGCGGCGATCAACGTGTCGGGCATCGGCTCGGTGTTCATCGCCGATTCGTGGCTGACCCGCTTCGTCAAGCTGATCTATCGCGTCGCCTTTTCGGGCGCGCGGACGATCTTCTTTCAGAACACGAGCGATCGCAACCTGTTCCTCGCCGCCGGGCTCGCGCGCGCCGACCAAGCCACGTTGCTGCCCGGGTCGGGGATCGACGTCGACCATTTCCGCCCCGCGCCGCTCCCGGAAGCGGAGCAACTCGTCTTCCTGCTCGTCGCGCGGCTGCTGCGCGACAAGGGCGTGGAGGAGTATGTCGCCGCCGCCGACAAGCTCCGCGCGATTGGGCTGCGCGCGCGGTTTCAGCTGCTCGGCGGCGTGGGGGTCGCCAACCCGACCGCCATCCCGCGCGAACGGCTGCAGGCGTGGGTCGATGCAGGCACGGTCGAGTATCTGGGCGAAGCGGACGATGTGCGCCCGTTCATCGCCGCTGCGGACTGCGTGGTGCTGCCTTCCTATCGCGAGGGCACCGCGCGCGTGCTGCTCGAGGCGGGGGCGATGGCGCGGCCCGCCGTGGCGACGGACGTTCCCGGCTGCCGCGACCCGGTGGAGGACGGGCGGACGGGGCTGCTGTGCGAGGTGCGCTCGGCCGAGTCGCTGGCCGTGGCGATGGCGCGGATGGCGGCGTTCACGCCCGGCCAGCGGCGCGCGATGGGCGAGGCGGCGCGCGCGAAGATCGTCGCCGAGTACGACCAGCGGATCGTGGTCGAGCGCTACCTCGCCGAGCTCGACCGCGCCTAGTCGGCGGCGAAGGCGCGGGCGGCGGGCGCGGCCTCGTCGCGTTTCTCCCGCGTCGAGGGCAGCGCGCGGCTCGCCGGCTTGGGCGTGGCAATGATAGCGATGGCGAACCCGGCGAGGCAGGAGATCGCGGCGGTCCGCGCCGGGTAATCGACCAGGCTGTGCAGCAGCAACAGCGCCACCGCCGTCAGCGCGGCGCGCGCCATGGACCCGGTCCGAGCATCGCCCGCCCACAAGGCGCGACCGCGCGCCACCAGCCACCCGACCAGCGCGGCGAGCAAGGCGATGCCCATCAGCCCGGTCTCGAGCGCGATCTCGACCCAGTCGTCGTGCGCGTGATTGACGAACTCGTTGTTGAGCGTGCGCGGGTTCTCGTAAGCGGTGTAGATATAGCGGAACGTGCCCACGCCCGAGCCGAGCGGCAGGAAGTCGCGCGCGGCGTGGGCGGTCAGCGAGATCGACGTCCCGCGGGTTGCGCTGTTGCTGCCGCTGATCGCCTTATCGAGGAAACGCCCGCGATAGGGGCCGACGCTGGCGAAGACCAGCACCGCGCCCATCACCGCCGCCGCGACCGCGACCCAGCGGCCGGGCACCGGCTTGCCGATGCCGCGCCGATAGATGAGCACGCTCGCGCCGACGCAGGGCACCAGCAGCGCGAGCCCGGCGGATGAACCGTTGAGCGCCGCGCCGAAGGTCAGGAACAGAAACGCGCCGAGGTAGAGCGGACCCCGGGCGGCGCGGTCGCGCTTTTCCGATTGCGTGTCGCGCGCGGCGAGCGCGGCGATGAACGGGAGCGCCATCAGGAACAGCGTCGCAAGGTGGTTGCGGTTGGCGAAGAAGCCGACCGCGTCGCCGCGGTTGGTGATCTCGTAGAAGTAGAAGCGCGACGCGCCGCCGCTGAACAGCTGCACCGCGCCGACCGCGATCGACAGCGCGGCAACCGCAACCGTCACCCAGACCGCCAACACGCGCCCTTCGGCGGTGGTCCGCATCGCCAGCGACAACACGCCGAGGGACGGTAACAGCGCGAGCAGACTGCCCACCGCGCGGTCGGGCGCGAGCGACAGCGGCAACCACGGCGCGGGCAGGCCAAGCGTCACATAATCGGCCAGGAACCGCGCCCGCCCGGGCAACGCACCCCAGATCGCGGGCGGCAGCGGAACCAGCTGCACCGCTGCGATCACGCCGAGTGCCGCCAGCATCGCCCAGAACAGGCGCGAGGGCCGCAACGCCAGCACCGGCCCGGGCGTCAGCGCGACCCAGGCGATGATCGCGACCGCGCCGAGCTGGAGCAGGCCGTTCGCCAGCGCGCCGCCAGCCGACGCGCCGCCGAGCAGCAGGCAGGCGGCGACATAGCCGCCGAGCAGCTGATCGGCCCGGGTCAGCGCGCGCGCGCGGCGGACAAGCGTGGGGCGGCGCATCAGCGGAGCTTTCTCGGGTGGCGGGTCATCGCGCGACCAGCTTGAGGCCGGTGAACTGCGCGTGGATCGACATCTGAACCTCGCCCGGCTCGCCCGACAGCGTCAGTTGCTGCGCGGCGCAGCCCTGCGCGGGGATCGTCACCGGCTGGCGGACGGCGAACGGCTTGCCGGTGAACTGGTTCAGCGTGGCGAGCGTGGTCACGGCGCGGCTGGGCAGGCAGGTCAGCTGCCAGCGCAGGGTCCCGGCGAAGTTGCCGCCGCCGTCCGCGCTGCCGAGAAGCGTGAACTGATAGTCGCCGGGCGGCACGAGCAGGGTCTGCGACGCGATCGTCGCCGGGCCGGTGCCGAAGAAATTGACGTCGAGCGCATGGCGGCCCGGTAACGTCGAGTCCGCGCGGCGCTCGCCGGTCGCGGCCTCGTTGCCCGCCAGCGTCCAGTTGAACGGCTCCAGCCCGGGTAGCCCCTGAAAGTCGCCGTCGTAGATCGCGGCCACCGAGCCGGTCTGCGAGGCGGGCAGGAAATTGATCCAGGCGAGATACGCGCGCTGATAATCGCCCGACCCGACAAGCTGATTGAGGAAGGCGGCCCGATCCTGACGGTTGTCGGCGTCGGACACGCCCTTGGGCGCGGCGACCAGCGACTGAAAGGCGAGCGAGCGCGCATTGCCGCCCGCCTCGCGAATGAAATAGCTGCGCCACACCGGGTTCTCGCCGAGCGCCGCCGCGACCACCTTCGCGCCCCGCGGGTCCTGCGCTGCGGCGTCTAGCGCCTTGGCGAGCGCGGGGCCGGTCTCTCCCGACAATGCGGCGAGCGGGGCCATTTCGCCGACCGCGCGGGCAAGGTCGCCGGTGCGCGCGTACTCCGACAGAAGCAGCGTATGCGCGGCGAGCCAGCGCGATTCGCGCGCCACCGCCGCTTGGCCCAGCCGCTCGGCGCGGGTGTGATCGCCCCCGCCCGCCACCAGCGCCGCGTGCGCGAGGTAGGGCTCGGGATAGAGCGGGTCGGCGCGCGCGGCCCGGTCGAGCAGGGCAAGCTGCGCGGGCGTGGGCGGGTAGGGGGCGCGCGCGCGATAGTCGCTCGCGGCGATCAGCGCGCGCGGGTCACCCGGCGCGATCGCGCGCGCGAGAGCGGGGCGCGTGTCGATGACCGTGCCTACCACCGCCTCGCGGCCGATCAGCCACACGAGCAACAGCGACAGCGCTGCGACGAACCACCTGCGAGGCATCAACGGCTATTGCTGGCCGAGGTCGATGAGCCGCCGACCCGGCTCGACCGGGTGGCTGCCCGAACCATAGCCATATTCATACCCATAGCCGTAGCCATAGCCTTGGCCGATCCGCTTGTCGTTGAATTTGGTCAGCATCGCGCCGATCAGGTTGGCGTTCGCGGCGCGCAGACGTCCGAGCGCGGTGCTCGCCACCTGCCGCCGGACGCCGCCCGATTCGAACACCATCACCACGCCCTTGACCGCCGAGGCGAGCAGCGGCGCGTCGGCGAGCCCGAGCACGGGCGGGCCGTCGATCACCACCTGGTCGAACATGCCCCCCAGCTCCTCCAGCACCTCGGCGAAGCGCGGCGAGGACAGCAGCTCGGGCGGGTTGGGCGGGGTGGGGCCGCTCGACAGGAAGTAGAGATTGGGCAGATTGGCGGTATGGATCGCGCGCGGGATGTCGCGCTCGCCCGTCAACAGGTTGGACAGGCCGATCGCGGTCGGGTCGGTAGGCACGAACGTCGGCATCCGCATGTCCGCGTCGACCAGCACCACCCGCTGCCCGCTGCGGGCGAGCGCCTGGGCGAGCGCGAGCGAGGTCGACGACTTGCCCTCGCTCGGCCGCGAGCTGGTGACCAGCAGCGTCTTGGGCGTGCCCTCCGAGGTCGAGAAGCGCAGCGCGGTGATCGCCGACTGATACGCCTCGAACACCGGCGAGCGCGGTTCGGAGATGAGCTTCACGAAGCGGTCGTTCTTGCCGAACTTGGGGATGACGCCGAGCGGACGCAGCCCCAGTTTCTGCTCGAGGTCGTCGGGCGTCTCGATCTTGTCGTCAATGAACTCGCGACCGAAGGCATAGCCGACACCGAGCAGCAGCCCCGCCGCGAGCCCGCCTAGCATGTTGAGCAGCAGTCGCGGGCTGTACGGCGCGCCCGGCGGATCGGCGCGGTCGACGATCGAGATGAGGTTCTCGCCCACGCCGCCCGCGACCCCCACTTCCTTGAAGCGCTGGAGCAGGCCGTCATACAGTGTCCGGTTGGTGTCCACCTCGCGCTGGAGGATGTTGTAGCGGATCGAGCGCTCGCGCAGGTTGAGCGCGCTGCCCTTTAATTGCGACACGCGGCCCTGCAATTCGTGTTCACGCGCGAGCGCGGACCGGTAATCCGCCTCGAAGGTCCCCGACACGGAGCCCGAGAGGCTGCCGCTTTCCTGCGCGATGTTCTTCTTCAGCGCGGCGATCTGCTCGCGCAGCCGTACCATCGCGGGGAAGTCGGGTTTGAAGACGCTCAGATTTTCCTGATACTGACTTTCCAGCTTGGCGAGATCGACGCGCAGGCCCTGCACCGCCGGGTTGGTGATCGCCGCCGCGCTGGCGTTGGCCCCGCGCGCCTGACGGAGCCTTTGCTCGGCCGAGATGCGGTCGACCTGCGCCTGCGACAGCGCGCTGTTGAGCGCGACCAGCGACGCGGTGTCGAGCGAGCCGCCGCCGCCCGAGTTCGCGCTCTGCGCGCCGCCGCTCGACAGGTCGATGATCCCCTGCTGACGCGCATATTCGACCAGCTGCCGCTCGGAGTCCTCCAGCTTGCCCTTCACCGCCGCGATGCGCCGTTGGAGGAAATCGCGCGCATAGGCGGTCGTCTCGAAGCGGCGCTCGAGGTTGGAGGAGATGAAGTTGTCCGCATAGCCGTTGGCGACGCGGGCGGCGATCTGCGGGTCGGGGCTGCTGAAGCTCAGCGTCACCAGTCGGCTGGCACGGACCGGTTCGGCGAAGAAGCCGCCGGCGACCTTGCCCGTCGCGATGCCTTCGCGCGTGGCGAGCGGCAGCGACTGGTCGACGAATCCCGGGTTGTTGGGCAGGTTGAGCTGGCGCGCGACGCGCTGCGCGAGCGCGTGGCTGCGCAGGATGCCGATCTGCGTTTCGATGAAGTCGTCGTCGTTGATCCCGGCGGGCTGGACGTTGCCGACCTGGATGATCTGCGTCGGCTCGCGGTTGACCTCGACCGTGACGCTGGCGCGGTACATGGGCGTCATCAGCAGCGATATCGCGATCGCGACCGCGAGGCCCGCGACGGTCGCGCCGAGAATCACCCAGCGCCAGCGCTGGATCGTCTGCCAGAGGTGGGAGATGGTGAACTGCTGCTCGCCGCCCGGCAGGATGCCGCCGGGCAGGGTGGGCAGGCCGCCCGACGCCGCCACGATCGCGCCGCCGCGCCCGAACGGGTCGCGCCCGTCGATCTGGGGAAACTGGCTGATGTTGTTCATGCGCGGGCGCCGTGACGAGAGGAGGTGGAGCGCCGGGTCATAGCGCGCTGAACAGGCCGATGACCGGCAGGGTGGAGATGAGGTCGCGATAGGTCTGGCGCACGCGCGACCCGTCGACCACGACCACGTCGTTCCCGTACACCGCCGGATCGCCTTGTTCGCCGCGGCGGATGCGGCGCAGGTCGAACACCGCCGCCTCGCGCTCGCCGTTGATCTTGCGGAAGATCACCACGCGGCTGACCAGCGCGTCGCCGGTGGTGCCCTTGGCGGTGGCGATCGCCTGGATCAGCGAGATGTCGCCGTTGACCGGGTAGATACCCGGCTGGTTGACCGCGCCGTCGACGGTGATGCGCTGGCTCACCGCCTGCTTGATCTCGACGCGCACATCCGGATTCTGGAGGTACTTGGCCCCGTAGCGGTCGTGGATCGTCTTCTGGAGTTCAGCCAGCGTCTTGCCCTGCGCGTTGACGCGGCCGATCAACGGCATGTTGAGGTCGCCGCCCGGGTCGACCTGATAGTCGCCGGTGACGTCGGGCACCTGAAACACGCTGACATTGACTGTGTCGAGCGCGCCCAGCCGGTAATCCTGGCCGACCGCGGACCGGTCGGGCGTATCGGGGGCGGTGAAGTTGGCGGGATTGCGCGCGACGTTCGGGGCGATATGCGATGCGCAGCCCGCCAGCGTCCAACCGAACATCAACAGGGCTAGCGCCGCCCAGAAACTCCGGCGGATCGACATGGTCGCTCATACTCCCAAACGGGAGGCGCGCGCGAATAGGCCCCGCGCCGCACCTCGGGATCATCCGGCGCATGTAACAGCATTGGCGAATGTTTCAATCGCGCGAGGTAAGTCGCGTCGGGCGGGTCAGCTGACGAGGCGCAGCGGGGCGGGCAAGGGCGCGCGCGGCTGGTCGGGCCAGATGCCGCGCGTGTCGTACACCAGCTTGCCCGCGCGCTCGTCGAGCGGGACCGAGCGGAACACGTCATGGTCGACGAGTACAATCATCGCCGGGCAGGTTTCCAGCGCGGTGTCGATGTCGGTCAGCGTCGCGCCGGTCGCCGCCAGCGCGGCGGGGAGGGCGCGCGCGTGCGGCTCCACCACGCGCACCCGCGCGCCGAACCGCGCGCACAGCGCCTCGGCCACCTTGAGCGCGGGGCTTTCGCGGAAATCGTCGATGTTCGCCTTGAACGCGAGGCCGAGCAGCGCGACCGGCGCGCCCGGGCGCTGCTCTATCAGCGCAGATGCGCGCGCGATAACATGCTCGACTTTGCCGTCGTTGACCCCGCGCGCGGTACGGATCAGCGGCGTCTCCTCCGGTGCGGCATGGACGAGGAACCAGGGGTCGACCGCGATGCAATGCCCGCCGACGCCGGGGCCGGGCGACAGGATGTTGACGCGCGGGTGCCGATTGGCGAGCCGGATCACCTCCCACACGTCCACCCCCATCCGGTCCGCGACGAGGCTGAGTTCATTTGCAAAGGCGATGTTGACGTCGCGAAAAGCGTTCTCGGTCAGCTTGGTCATCTCCGCCGCGCGCGCGGTGGTGGTGACGCACGCGCCGCGCACGAAGCGGCGATAGAAGCCCAGCGCCTTGCGCGCGCAGCGGGGCGTGACGCCGCCGATCACGCGGTCGTTGTCGATCAGCTCGACGAGGATGCGCCCGGGCAGCACGCGTTCCGGACAATAGGCGATGGCAACATCCGCCTGCTCGCCGGTGCGGCCGGGCACCTTCAGGTCGGGGCGCAGTCTCGCGAGCAGGTCGCGCACTTGTTCGGTGGTGCCGACGGGCGAGGTCGATTCGAGGATCACCGTGTCGCCGGCTTTCAGCACGGTCGCGATGGTGGTCGCGGCCTGGAGCACATAGCCGATATTGGGCGCGTGGTCCGCATCGAACGGGGTCGGCACCGCGATCACGAACACGTCGGCGGGCTCGATCTGGAGCGACGCGCGCAAGGCACCGCGGGCGACCACGCCCGACACGAGACCGTCGAGATCGACCTCCTCGATATGCACCCGGCCCGAGTTGACCGTGTCGACCACCGACGGCGTCACGTCGACGCCGAGCACCCGCGCGCCCGTGCGCGCGATCACGGCGGCGGTGGGCAGGCCGATATAGCCCAGCCCCAGTACCGCGACCTTGGGGTCAGTTGCGTCCGGCATCGGCGACGATCTCCGCGATCCTGCGCGCGGCATGACCGTCGCCGTACGGATTGTGGGCGCGGGCCATCGCAGCGTAAGCGTCGCTATCGTCCAGAAGGGTGAAGACTTCGGAAACGATGCGCGCCTCGTCCGCGCCGATCAGCTTCGCGGTGCCCGCCGCGACGCCTTCGGGGCGCTCGGTGGTCTCGCGCATCACCAGCACCGGCTTGCCGAGCGCGGGCGCTTCCTCCTGCACACCGCCCGAATCGGTCAGTGCGAGGGTGCACAGCCCGAGCGCGCGGACGAATTGCGGATAGTCGAGCGGCGCGACACGCACGACGTTGGCGCGCTCGCCCAGGATGCGATCCATCGCCGCGGCGACGTTGGGGTTGGGGTGCATCGGGAACAGGATCGCCACGTCGGGCCGCTCCGCGATGCGGGCGAGCGCGCGAGCGATCGCCTCCATGCCGCCGCCGAAACTCTCGCGCCGGTGCGTGGTGACGAGGATCACCGGCTTGCCCGCGAACCGTGCCGCGACCGCGTCGAGCCCCGCCGCGAGCGACGGGTCGGCGGCGATCCGCGCTTGCGTCCAGTGCAGCGCGTCGACCACGCTGTTGCCGGTGACATGCACGCCGTCGCGGATGTTCTCGCGCGCGAGCGCGTCGGCGGCGGTCTGCGTCGGCGCGAAGTGCAGGTCGGCGATCGGCGCGACGATGCGGCGGTTCACCTCCTCGGGCCAGGGGTGGTAGATGTCGCCCGAGCGCAGCCCCGCCTCGACATGCCCGACGGGGATGCGCCGGTAATAGGCGGCGAGTGCCCCCGCCATCGCGGTCGCGGTATCGCCCTGCACCAGCACGCGATTCGGCTTTTCGCGGTCCATCACCTCGCCCAAGCCCGTGAGCAGCCGCGCGGTGAGCCGGTCGAGCGTCTGGCCAGGCTCCATGAGGTCGAGGTCGATATCGGGCACCAACCCCGCAATGCTCAGCACCTGATCGAGCAGCCCGCGATGCTGCGCGGTGACGCAGGTCCGTACGCGCAAGCCAGGCTGTTCGCGCAAAGCGGCGATGACGGGGAATAGCTTGATCGCCTCCGGCCGGGTGCCGAACACGACGAGGATAGTGCGGGGAGCGGCGGTCATGCCGCTCCGGGTAACGTGAACGTGCTTAACGTGCGGTCAAGCACCGGCCCGATTGTTGCGCGGGCGAGCCTCGTTTCGTAAGCGCGGGCGATCCACAGGGGGAGCCGCCATGACCATCAAGCCCGTTCGCAAGGCCGTGTTTCCCGTCGCCGGGCTCGGCACGCGCTTCCTGCCCGCGACCAAGGCGATGCCCAAGGAGATGCTGACGGTCGTCGACAAGCCGCTGATCCAGTACGCGGTGGAGGAGGCGCTGGCGGCGGGGGTGGAGCAGATCATCTTCGTCACCGGGCGCGGCAAGGGGGCGCTGGAGGACCATTTCGACATCTCCTACGAGCTCGAGGCGACCATGCGCGCGCGCGGCAAGAGCATGGCGCTGATCGAGGGCATCCGCCAGCGGCCGGGCTCGCCCGTGTACGTCCGCCAGCAGGAGCCGCTGGGGTTGGGCCACGCGGTCTGGTGCGCGCGCGAGATCGTCGGCGACGAGCCGTTCGCGGTGTTGCTCCCCGACGAGCTGATGGTGGGCAGCCCCAACTTCCTCGCGCAGATGGTGGCCGCGTACGAACAGGTGGGCGGCAATGTGATCGGCGCGCTGGAGGTGCCGGACGCCGAGACGGACAAGTACGGCATCATCTCGCCGGGCGGGGTCGACGGCCCGCTGGTGGAAGTGCGCGCGCTGGTCGAGAAGCCCGCCCGCGGCACCGCGCCGTCGAACCTGATGATCCCGGGGCGCTACATCCTCCAGCCGGAGGTGATGCAAGTGCTGGAGACGCAGGCGGCGGGGGCGGGCGGCGAGATCCAGCTGACGGACGCGATGGCGCAGCTGATCGGGCGGCAGCCGTTTCACGGCTGCACGTTCACCGGCGAGCGCTACGACTGCGGCGACAAGGCGGGCTGGGTGCAGGCCAACCTCGCGCTGGCGCTGGCGCGCGAGGACATCGGGCCGGGGGTAAGGGCGTTTGCGGAGGGGTTGTTGCAGTAAGGGGCGTTACACGTTTACCCGTTCGTGCTGAGCGAAGTCGAAGCGCGCGGAAGGCACGCCGTTTCTGTGCGAAGGGGTCGGGACTCCTTGGCCCGTCACGGGACTAAATCCCGTGACGTCAGACGGCGCCTTAGCGCCGCTGGCCGGGCGGGCCTAGTGCGCTCGCCGCAGCCTTGCTGCGGCGTCGCCGGTCCGCCTAGTCCCGGAACGCGCGGGCGAGCTGGTCGCGTAGCGGCTTTGTCAGATAGGACAGCATCGACCGGCTCCCGGTCTGGATGAAGACCTCCGCGGGCATCCCGGGCAGCACCCTGCCCACCCCCGCGCGCGCCAGGTCCGCGCGGTCGAACGAGACACGCGCGGCATAGAAGTATCGCTTGGTGTCGGGGTCGACGGTGCGATCGGGCGCGAGCTCGACGACCTTCCCCTCCACCTCCGACGTGGTCGCTCCCTTGAACGCGGTGAACCGTATCCGCGCCGGCTGACCCACCGCGACCTGACTGATATCGGCGGGGCTCATCTGGGCCTCGACCACCTGGCGTTCGCGGTCGGGGACGATGTCCATGATCGGCTCGGCAGGCTTCACCACATCGCCGATATTGGAAAAGCCGAACTTGTTCACGACTCCCGAATTGGGTGCGCGGATGAGGCTGTGGTCCCGCAGGTCGCCGGCGGCGATGCTGTGCTGCCTTTGCTGGTTCAGCATGCTGTTGACGTTGGCGAGCTGCGCGCCCGCCTCCGCCCGCCGGGTCTGCGCCGCTTGCAGCATCTGCTCGCGCGTCTCGCCGATATGCGCCTCGACCTGCGCGATCTGCGTCTGGAGCGACGCGACATTGCCCTGATACTCGACCGCCTGCCGCTCGGTCTGGTTGCGGCGACCGAGCGTCACCAGCCCCTTGTCGAACAGCTGTTCCAGGCCCGCCCGCTCGGGCGCGAGCAGGCTCGCCTCCTGGCCGACCGCACCCATCTGCGCGCGGTAGCCCGCGATCTGCTGCCGGTATTGCGCGATCCGGGCGGCGAGCTGTGCGCGCATCCGGCCCGCCTCGTCGCGGCGGATCGCGAACAGCCTGCGCTCGTCCGCCATCGCCTTGACCGCGCCGGGGTCGGTGCGTCCGGCGAGATCGGGCGGGAAAGCGATCGCGGCGGCGTCGATCTGCTCGGCCTCGAGTCGTGCGCGCTGACTGACCAGTTGCTCGACCGACAGCGCCGCGAGCGAGGCGTCCGAGCCCGACACGGTGTCGTCGAGCCGGATCAGCGGCTGGCCCTTGGCGACATGGTCGCCGTTGCGCACATAGATCGCGGCGATGGTGCCGCCCTCCGGATGCGCGACGCGCTTGACCCGCGACTCGACCCCGACCGAGCCGGTGCCGATCACCGCGCCGCCGATCGGCATCAGCGTCGCCGCGCCGCCGCCGACCAGCAAGACCATCGCGGCGACACGCGCATGGCGGATGTTCGACCGGATCAGCGCGTGTGGGGCCTCGTCCACCTCGCGCGGGGTGCCGAGAACCGGGTAGGGAAGCGTGCTCATCACTGGACCTCAGTTGGGGACGGCGACGGGGGCCGGAGCGGTATCGTTCGCGCCCTGCATGACCCTGGGCGCCGGGGGCGCGATCTTGGCCATCACTTCGTCGCGCGGGCCGAACGCGGTCGCGCGTCCGGCCTGCATCACCAGCACATGGCTGACGGCGACAAGCAGGGACGGTCGGTGAGAGATCAGGACGGCGACGCCGCCGCGTGCGCGGACCCCGGCGATGGCGGCGGCGAGCGCCGCATCGCCCTGTGAATCGAGGTTGGAGTTGGGCTCATCGAGCACCACCAGGAACGGGTCGCCGTAGAGCGCGCGCGCCAGGCCGATCCGCTGGCGCTGGCCGGCCGACAGCTCCTCGCCGTTCGGACCGATCTGTGTCTGGTATCCCTTCGGC
>CALMGC010000077.1:19906-20138 GCA_937863505.1 uncultured Sphingomonadales bacterium
CCCTCCGGCAGGCCGACGATGAGGTGGTGAACCCCCGCCGCCTCCGCCGCGGCCACCACCGCCTCCGCCCGGAACTCGGGATCGAAGCGCGCGATGTTCTCCGCCACGCTGCCCTCGATCAGCTCCACCGTCTGGGGCAGATAGCCCAGATAGGCCCCGAGCTCGTCCTCCGGCCATTGATCGAGCGTGGCGCCGTCAAGCCGCACGTCGCCCCGCGCGGGCCGCCATGTGC
>CALMGC010000078.1 GCA_937863505.1 uncultured Sphingomonadales bacterium
GCTCTACCCGCCGCCGCCCGCGTTCGACGCGGCGCTCCCGCGCGTCGCGCCGGGCGAGCCGGTCGAGCTCGAGGCGCTTCACGCCGAACTCATCGACCTCGGTTACGTCGAGGACGAGCGCGTCGACGAGCCGGGCGAGGCGGCGTTGCGGGGGCAAGTGCTCGACGTCTTCCCCGCCGACGCGGACGCGCCGCTCCGCATCGAGGCGGCGGACGGGCGAGTCGCTTCCCTGCGCTTCTACGACCCCGCTACGCAGCTCAGCACCGGTGACGCCGACGCGCGCGAACTCGGGCGGGTGCGCGAGCCCGCGTTGGACGGCAAGGGCGTGCCCCTGACCGACCACCTTCCGCAAGCGCGGGTCGCGCTGGAGCCGGGCGCGGACGACCGCCGCCGCCGCTTCCTCGCGCTCGCCGCCGATGCCGCCAAGCGCCGCCCGGGCCGCGCGATGAAGGAGACGGTTGATGAAAAGGCGTGGGCGAAGGTGCTGGGCGAGCGCGACACGCTGACCCTTACGCGCGAGGGCGAGCCGCCGCCGCGCTTCGTGGAGGAGCGCGCGCCACTCCGCACGTTCACCCGCGTCGCCAAGGAAGCGCTGGCGGCGGGCGAGCGCGTCGCGCTGCTCGGCGGCGCGCGCGACCTGCGCTTCCTGTCGCGCCGCGCGCCAAAGGCGTTGGGGGTGGAGCTGGGCGAAGCGGCGTCATGGGCGCAGATCGCCGCCGCGGCGCCCGGCAGCGCGTGGACGCTCCCCCTCCCCGCCGATCGCGGGTTTCGGCGCGAAGCTGTGCTCGCGGTCGCCGCCGCCGACCTGCTCGGCAGCCGCGCCGCCCGCGACGATGCCGCCTCGGGGCCGACCGACACCGCGCTGTTCGATTTCGGCGAGATCCGCGTCGGCGACGTGGTGGTGCATGAGGACCACGGCATCGGCGTCGTCGCGGGACTGGAGCCGTTGCCCGCCGAGACGGGCGGGGGCGACGCGATCAAGCTCACCTATGCCGATGACGGCGTACGGCTGGTGCCCGTGGCCGAGGCGGATCGGCTGTGGCGATACGGCGCGGACGCGGAGGCGGTCACGCTCGACAAGCTTGACGGCGCGAGCTGGGTCAAACGGCGCGGGGCGATCGACCAGGCGGTGGCGGAAAGCGCGCGCGGGCTGCTCGCGCTCGCCGCCGAGCGCGCGGGGGCGGAAGCGCCCAGGCTCGTCCCCGACCCCGCCGCCTATGAACGCTTCGCCGCCGGGTTTCTGTACACCGAGACGCCCGACCAGGCGCGCGCGATCGCGGCGGTGTTGCACGACCTTGCGTCGGGCGCGCCGATGGACCGGCTGGTGATCGGCGATGTGGGGTACGGCAAGACCGAAGTGGCGCTCCGCGCGGCGGCGGCGGCGGCGCTGTCGGGGCATCAGGTCGCGCTCGCCGCGCCCACCACCGTGCTCGCGCGCCAGCACATCGAGAGCTTCACCGAGCGGTTCGAGGGCACTGGCGTCGAGGTCGCGGGCCTGTCGCGGCTGTCAAGCGCGGCGGAGAAAAAGCGCGTCAAGGCGGGGCTGGCCGACGGGTCGATCCGCGTGGTGGTCGGCACCGGCGCGGTTGCGGCCAAGGGCATCGCGTACCATGACCTCGCGCTGGTCATCATCGACGAGGAGCAAAGGTTCGGCGCGGCGGACAAGGCGCGGCTGCGCGAACTCGGCGCGGGGCACAGCCTGTCACTCAGCGCCACGCCGATCCCGCGGACATTGCAGACCGCCTTGGTCGGCCTCCAGCAGCTGAGCGTCATCGCCACCCCGCCCGCGCGCCGCCAGCCGATTCGCACCTCGGTGGCGACGTGGGACGACAACCTCGTCCGCACCGCCTTGCTGCGTGAGCAAGGGCGCGGCGGGCAGAGCTTCGTGGTCGTGCCGCGGATCGAGGACATGAGCCCGATCGCGGACAGGCTTGCCAAGCTCGCGCCCGAGCTCGAGCTGCTCCAGGCGCACGGCAAGATGCCCGCCGCCGAGATCGACGACGCGATGGTGCGCTTCGGGCGCGGCGAGGGCGATGTGCTGCTCGCGACCAACATCATCGAGGCGGGGCTCGACGTACCGCGCGCGAACACCATGGCGATCTGGCGCGCGGACCGGTTCGGCCTGTCGCAGCTCCACCAGCTGCGCGGGCGGGTCGGGCGCGGCGGACGACGCGGACAGGTGCTGCTGCTGACCGACCCGGACGCGACGATCGCGCCGCGCACGTTGCAGCGGCTGCGCACGCTCGAAGCGTTCGACCGGCTCGGCGCGGGGTTCGCGATCAGCGCGCGCGACCTCGACATGCGCGGCGCGGGCGACCTGCTGGGTGAGGCGCAGGCGGGGCACATGAAGCTGATCGGCATCGACCTGTACCAGCACCTGCTCGGCGGCGCGCTCCGGGCGGCGCGCGGCGAGGATGTCGAGCGCTGGACGCCCGAGCTTCACCTTGGGCTTGAAGGGCGCTTGCCCGAGACGTGGATCCCCGACGAGGAGGTGCGCGTGTCGACCTATGCCCGGCTCGCGCGGCTCCCCGATGCCGCCGCGCTCGATGCGTTCGAGGCGGAGCTGGAAGACCGGTTCGGCACGCTACCCGACGAGGCGCGGACGCTGCTCACGATCGCGCGCATCCGCGAGGCCGCCCGGGAACACCATGTCGCGCGGATCGACGCGGGGCCGGCGGCGATCGCCTTCACACCGCGCCCGGACTTCTCGGGGATCGCGCCAGCGGCGGGGCTGACCGAGAAGAACGGGCGGCTGCTGCTCGCCGAACGCGTCGAGGACCCGCGCGAACGGCTGGCGCGCGTGGAGGCGGTACTCGACGCGCTGGGGTGAGCCCTACCGCGCCCGCTGCGCGTGCGTCGGGCGGGCGCGGTGGACCACCGGGCGCGGTGGACCCGGGCGGCGCTCGGGC
>CALMGC010000079.1 GCA_937863505.1 uncultured Sphingomonadales bacterium
CTGCCGAGCTGCCGCGCGCGCGCCGCGCTGCGGGTTTTCTCAATGCCACCGCCGCGCGCGCGGTGCGCGAGTTCGCGCGGGTGCAGCAGACGGCGGAACAGCGCACCGGGCTCGACGAGGCGGCGATCCACGCGGTCGTGCGCGCGCTCGCCCGCGCCGGGATCACGCCTTCGGCGAGCGGGTTCGGCGAGCGGCTGGAGGCGATCCGCGCGGGCTATGCGGGGCGGCTGCCCGGCATCGCCGAGCGGCTCGACATCCTGTGGCACGACCCGCTGACCGGGGAGGCGGGTTTGCCTTGAGCCGGGGGCGCTCCTATGTGCGGTGCAGCATTTCTCCTGTGGAGCAAGCATCATGGCCAGCGATCCCGTCGTCATCCTTTCCTATGCCCGTACCCCAATGGGCGCGTTCCAGGGCGCGCTCGCGGGCGTCAGCGCGACCGAGCTCGGCGCGGCGGCGGTCAAGGGCGCGGTCGAGCGCGCGGGCGTCGAGCCGGCCTCGGTCGACAAGATTTTTATGGGCTGCGTGCTCCCCGCCGGTCTCGGCCAGGCCCCCGCCCGTCAGGCGGCGATCGGCGCGGGGCTGCCGACGTCGGTCGAGGCGACCACCGTCAACAAGGTCTGCGGCTCGGGGATGCAGGCGGCGATCTTCGCGCATGACATGATCGCGGCGGGTTCCGCCGACATCGTCGTCGCGGGCGGGATGGAGAGCATGTCCAACGCGCCCTATCTCCAGAAGAAACACCGCTCCGGTGCGCGCATCGGGCACGACACGTCGTATGACCATATGATGCTCGATGGGCTCGAAGACGCCTATGACGCAGGCCGCGCGATGGGCACCTTCGCCGAGGATACCGCGCGCGAGTACCAGATGACGCGCGAGTCGCAGGACGATTACGCGATCGAGTCGCTGTCCCGCGCCCGCCGCGCGCAAGGCGACGGCTCGTTCGACAAGGAGATCGTCGGCGTGCTGGTGCGCGGGCGCAAGGGCGACACGGTGGTCGCGGTTGACGAAGCGCCCGCGCGCGGCGACCCGGACAAGATCCGGATGCTCAAGGCGGCGTTCGCGAAGGAAGGCACGATCACCGCGGCGTCCTCCTCCTCCATCTCCGATGGCGCGGCCGCTCTGGTCGTGGCGAGCGAGGCGGCGGCGGCGGAGAAGGGGCTGAAGCCCGTCGCGCGCATCGTCGCCCACGCCGCGCACGCGCAGGAGCCCGCGCGCTTCACCACCGCCCCGGTCGGCGCGGTCAAGAAGCTGCTCGCCAAGACCGGCTGGAGCGTTGGCGACGTCGACCTGTTCGAGATCAACGAAGCCTTTGCCTGCGTGCCGATGGCATGGATGCACGACTTGGGCGTGTCTCACGACAAGGTGAACGTCAACGGCGGCGCGACCGCGCTGGGCCATCCGATCGGCGCCTCGGGCGCACGCATTATCGCCACGCTGCTGGCGGCGCTGGAGCGCACCGGCGGCAAGCGCGGCGTCGCGGCGCTGTGCATCGGCGGCGGCGAGGCGACCGCGATCGCGGTGGAGATGATGCCGTAGCCCGCACGCGCGCGGCGTAGCCACGCGCGAGACGGGCAAGGCCGGCCGGGCTCGGCTTCAGCCGAGCTTCGACGTCACGGGACTTGGTCCCGTGACGTCCCTCGGTTAGACATAGGGGATCAGCTTCGTCGCGTTCAAGGCACCACCTCCCCCGCCTCGACCCCCCAAAGCCGACCCTGCTCCACGAACCCCTTTTGCCCGTGGACGTCGAGCTGGCACCAGCCGTTCGCGCAGGTGCTGAGCCGACCCACCACCCCCTTCGCCGCGCGCCACGCCACGCGCGCGTCGCCGCGGGGCTGCGCGCGCAGTTCCACCGGGCCGCTCGGTACGAAGGCGGTGCGCTGTTCGGACAGGAGGTTGGCGAGCATCCAGCCTTGCGTGCCGCCCGGGTCCTCGACCTTGCGCCATTCCCTGTAGATCGCCAGCACATGCACGGGCAGGTCCTGGCGCTGGTACAGCCAGTTCGCGGGATAGGTGCGCCCCGGGCCGGTCCGCATCCGCGCCTTGGCGGCGGAGATCGACGCCCAGTAAGGCGTCTTCCTCGCCGGTGCCGCCCCGGCCGGTGTCGCCGCGATCGCCCCCGCGACGATCATGCCCAGCATCGAATAACGCATCGGTTCCTCCCTGTCCCCGGGCATGATGCGCGCGTCGCCCGCGCGCTTCAATGCCCGTTGACGCGCGCCGGGGGCTGCTCCACTCCCCATCCATGGCGGAAAAACGCGCGAGATTGCCCAAGGTCGTTGTCACCCGCGAGTTGCCCGACACGGTGATGGACCGGATGGACGCGCTGTTCGACGCGACGTTCAACCCCGCCGACATACCCTTCACCCGCGACCAGCTCGCGGCGGCGATGGCGGAGGCCGACGTGCTCGTTCCCGCCGTGACGGACGAGATCGACGCCGCGCTGATCGAGGGCGCGGGCGAACGGCTGAAGCTGATCGCCAATTTCGGCGCGGGCGTGAACCACATCGACCTGAAAGCGGCACGGTTGCGCCGCGTGATCGTCACCAACACGCCGGGCGTGCTGACGGAGGATACCGCCGACCTGACGCTGGCGCTGATCCTGTCGGTTCCTCGGCGGCTCGCGGAGGGCGAGAAGCTGGTCCGCTCGGGCGCATGGACCGGGTGGAGCCCGAACGGGATGCTGGGGCACCGGATCGGCGGCAAGGCGCTCGGCATCGTCGGCATGGGGCGGATCGGCCAGGCGGTGGCGCGGCGCGCGCGGGCGTTCGGTCTGTCGATCCACTACCACAACCGCCACCGGCTGCCCAAACTCGTGGAGGCGGAGTTGCAGGCGCAGCACCACCCCAATCTCAACGAGATGCTCGGCGCGATCGACATCCTCACCATCCACACGCCGCGCAACGCCGATAGCGAGTGCCTGATCGACGCGCGCCGCATCGCGCTGATGGGCCCGCATGTGTACCTCATCAACGCCTCGCGCGGCGGCATCGTCGACGAGGAAGCGCTGGTCGAGGCGCTGGAGGCCGGGCGGCTCGCGGGCGCAGGGCTCGACGTGTGGCGGCACGAGCCCGCTATCGACCCGCGGCTGCTCGCGCTGCCCAACGTGGTGATGACGCCGCATATGGGCTCGGCGACGCTGGAAGGCCGCGTCGCGAGCGGCGAGCGGGTGATCGCCAACATCCGCGCCTGGGCGGACGGGCATCGTCCGCCGGATCAGGTACTGGAAGGTTGGGCTTGAGCCCCCGCGCGGCGCTCCGGCTGAAACTCTGGGGCTATGGCGTATCGGTCCTCAGCGTCCTGCTGCTCGCGATCCCCGCATGGGACAAGGCGCGCGAGCATCCGCGGCTGTTCGCCTGCCTGATCGCGGGCGGGGTGCTGTCGATCCTCGGCCAGATCATGCGGCTGGTCGCCAACGCCGAAGCGGGCGCGAAGGGGCGCTGATCCGTTCAGCGACGATTTAACCGAGCGAGGCTAACCCGAGTCGCATGAAGCTCCTCCTCGCCCCCGCCCTGGCGCTGCTCGCCACCCCCGCGCTCGCGCAGACCGCCGAGCAGTTCCCCGATCGTCCGATTGCGCGCGCGGAGGTGATCGCGGTGGTCAAGCGTCAGTTCGCGGCGATGGACACCAACCATGACGGCGCGGTCACGCAGGCGGAGTTCCAAACATTCCGCGCGCATCAGTCCCCCGCGCCGCCGTCCGGCGTCGAGGCGCTCGCGCATATCGGCGGCCATTGGTTCGAGCGCGCGGACGCGAACGGCGATGGCCGGGTGACGCTGCAAGAGGCGGAAGCGCGCCCGCTGCAGCTGTTCGACCTCGCGGACGTTAACCGCGACGGCGTCGTTTCGGTTGCCGAGCGCAATGTCGCGATGACGCTGATGCGCATGACGGGGCAATAGGTTCAGTGTCACCTTGCCGTTCCCCGGCGAAGGCCGGGGCCCAGTCACGATGGCCGATATATAAGGAGCGGAGCCAGCCATTCGACGTTCCGTAACCGGGCCCCGGGCGTCGCCGGGGAACTGGTTCGGATTGAGATCGGAACTTAGCTCACCCCCGCCAGCCATTCTTCCAACATCGCCTGCCCCGCGCGCACCGCCGCCGGGCCGAGCCGGTCATGGTCGCGCCACAACGCCGCCGCCTCCACCCCCGCGCCGCGGATATACTCCGCGTCCTGTTCCATCCACGCCGCGAAGCGCGCGTCGTCTCCCATCTCCGCATGGAACTGGAGCGCGAGCGCGTGCGTCCCGACTGCGAACGCCTGGTTCGCATAGGCGGGCGTCGAGGCAAGCCGGACCGCGCTCTCGGGCAAATCGAACGTGTCGACATGCCAGTGGAGCACCGGCACGCCAGCAAGATGGCGCAGCGCCGATCCATCCCCTCCGGCGGTCAGCGCCACCGTGCCGAACCCGACTTCGCGCGCCGGCCCCGGATAGACCCGCGCGCCAAGCGCCACCGCCATCAGCTGCGCGCCGAGGCACACGCCCAGCGTCGCCCGCCGCGCCGCCAGCCGCCGCGCGATCGCGGCCACCTCCGCGGTGAGCCACGGATGCGCCGCCGCTTCATACACGCCCATCGGCCCGCCCATCACGACCAGCAGGTCGGGCGAGAGCACGTCCAGCGAAGCCCAATCCCTCTCGCACGCCGCCGCCCGCTCGATCAGATACCCCGCCGCTTCGACCGGCGCGCGATAGCCCGCAATGCCCTCATGGGCGACATGACGAATGACGAGCGCGCGCTTCATATCGCCAGCCTAGGCAAGCCCTTGCCGACCTGCAACGCGGCCCCTGCTTCACGCCGGTGAAGCATCGCTTAGGCTTAATCCCCCGTGCGGATCCGCTCCACCAGCTGCTTCACCGTCGGCACGAAGCCGTTGGAATAAAAAGGGTCGCGCTTAAACTGATACGCCGCGTGGCCCGCGAACATAAGGTTGCGTTCGATGTCGCCGCCATGCGCGATGTCCTGCAGCGTCTTCTGGATGCAAAAGCTGCGCGGGTCGGCGAGCCGCCCGGTCGAGTTCGTTTCCGTGTCCGCCCAGCTGGAGAACAGGCAGCTCGACAGGCAGCCCATACAGTCCGCCTGATCCTTGCGGATCGTAGCCTTTTCTTCGGGCGTCACGAACACCAGCGTGTTGTCGGGCGTCTTGAGCGCATCGGTATGGCCGAGCCCGTACCATTCGCGCGCGCGCTGAAGGTCGCCGAGCGTGACCCAGAAATTGCGCCCCTTCACCCCGACGTCGAGCTGATAGCGATGATCCCCTGCTTCTTGCGTCGAGAAAGCGATCTGCCGCTCGGAGCGTGCTTCCAGCTCGCGCAGGAACGGGTTGCGGACGGCGGACGAGTAAAAGCCGGTCGGCGAGAAGCGATGGAGCAGCACCTCGCCTTCCTCGATCCGGGTCAGGTGGTCCTTCCACGCCTGCGGGATGGGACTCTCGCGCGTCAGCAGCGGCCGGGTGCCGAACTGGAACGCGATCTGGCCGAGCTCCGGGTTGCCGATCCAGTCCTCCCAATCGCGCAGGTACCAGACGCCGCCCGCCATCACGATCGGCACATCGTCGCTGAGGCCACCCTCGCGCATCGTGTCGCGCAAGGCTTTCACGCGCGGAAACGGGTTCTCGGGGCGGAGCGGGTCCTCGGCGTTGGACAGGCCGTTATGCCCGCCCGCCAGCCACGGGTCCTCATACACCACCGCGCCGAGCAGGTCCGCGACCTTGGAATAAGCGCGCTTCCACAACGCCCGGAACGCCCGCGCGGAGGAGACGATCGGCAGGTAATTGACGTTGTACGACGCCGCGATCTCGGAGAGCTTGTACGGCATCCCCGCGCCGCAGGTGACGCCGGAGACGAGACCGCGCGTCCGCTCCAGCACGCCCTGGAGCACCCGCTGCGCGCCGCCCATCTCCCACAACACGTTGATGTTGATCGCGCCGACGCCGCCCGCGATGTCCCAAGCGCGGCGCACCTGCTGCACCGCGCCGTCGATCGCATACTGAACCAGCTCGTCATGCCGCTCGCGCCGGGTCAGCGCGCGGTAGATCTGGGGGATGATCTTGCCCTCGGGATCGTAGCTGTCCGCGTTGACCGCCGACACGGTGCCGACCCCACCCGCCGCCGCCCACGCGCCCGCGCTGGCGTGATTGGTCGCGGCCACGCCCTTACCCCCCTCGATCAGCGGCCACACCTCGCGGCCCGCATAGCGAATGGGGCTGATACCCTTGAACACAAACGATCTCCCGGCGGTAACCGCGCACTTATAGCGCAAGCGCACGGGCGCGCGAGGGGTTTCCCGTGACGGCGCAACCGCTTGCCCGGTCAGGCTATCGGCAGCAGCGCGCCCGGCCGCCCTAACGCCCCCTCATATAGCCGCGCATAGCGTTCGATCATCAGTGCTTCGTCATAGTCGACCACCGCCTTGCGCCGGTTAGCCTCGCCGACGCTGCGCCTTAAGTCCGCGTCGTTGACCAGCGCGGCAATCGCATCGCGGAGCGCGACGACGCCATGCTCGCGGGCGATGAACGGCGCGTTCTCGGGCGCGACCATCCGCGGCACGTCGCCGACCGGCGGAGCGGCAACGGGCAGCCCCGCCGCCATCGCCTCCAGCACCGACAGTGGGAACTGCTCGCTCACCGACGACAGCGCGAGAATGTCGAACAGCCCGACAACCTCATAGGTCCGCTCGATGAACCCCGGCATGATAAGCTGATCGGTCAAGCCCATCGCCGCCGCCGCCCGCGCGATGGTGGCGCGCTCGGGCCCGTCGCCGACGATCACCAGTCGCACCCGTCGCGAGACCCCGCCGACCGCGCGGACCAGCATCGGCAGGTCCTTGACCGCGCGCAGCCCCGCGAGCGTGCCGACGACGATCTCCTTGGCATCAGGCGTGAAGCCGAGGATCGCGCGCGGGTCGGGCTTGCGTGCGTAGAGCGCGGTGGCGATGCCGTTGACGATGCGATGCACCTTGGCGCGCGGCTGACGCCAGATGTCGAGCGCAATCTGCTCCAGCGTCTCGGACGGCACCGCCAATGCGTGCGCCGCGCCTAGCGCAAAGCGGCGGTACAGATTGCGCTCGCGCTTCAGCCCAGCCGCTTCGTCCGCGTTGAACCCGTCCTCGTGGTGGATCACCGGCGGCAGGCCCTTGCCGAACACCCGCCGCGCCATCACCCCGTCGATCGCGCCCCAATTGTACGTGAGTACCAGGTCGAACCGCCGCATGTACCGCGCGATCGCCTCGTAACGCGTGACCGAAGGCGAGCCGGTCAGCGGCGGCGGGTCCTGCGCGATCTCGTAACTCACCCCCGCGTCGATCCGCGCCCGCGCGCCGAGCTCGTCCGGCATCCCCGACACGATCGTGTGCGACGCGCGCGACCCCCAGGCGTTCATCAGCCGCACCGCCCGCGCCTCCTTGCCGCCGAGCGCAAAGGTGGAATGGAGGTGCAGGATGCGGACGGGGGCGGGCATGGGACGGCCTTACCGCCTCGCTCCCCAAACGTCATTCCCCGACGCTCATGGAGTCTAGGTCGGTCACGCGGCAACCAACGATACAGGCCGACGTTGAAGCCGCTCGTCGGGGGGATGATGGACCATGGACGAAGACGGGCTATCGATCGTTCTCAGCCCGGCGCAGCTTGCCGCGGTCTTGTCCGGGGCTAGTCTGCGCAGCAAGGAGCCCGCGAGCTTCTGGACGCGAGCATGGGGCGGCGGCAAGCTGATCATCGGCGTGTTCGAAGAGGTGGGCGCGGGGGCTCTGATACTCACGCCCGAACCCACTACGCTCACCAAGATCGGCGGCGGCATTCTCGGCGTGCATGGGGCTGACACGGTTCAGTCCGGGGCACGTCAGTTATGGACGGGTCGCGAAACCCCGACACTTACGCAACAAGGCGCGACAGCGACAGCGAGAGCGGCAGGAGCGAGCCGCGCTTCGGCGCAAGCGATCGGCGAGGGCGTGGACATTGCGGTTCCCCTCGTGGTGAGTTTCGGTCTGGGAGCAGCCCGGATCGCCGCGGTTCGGTCCGGCCGGATTGTGCTCGCCGAGCACGAGGCGCTGGCGGGAAGCAGACTTGGCGGGCATACGATCGCGAGACATGTGGGTCGAACAGACGCGGAGTTGCTTCAGCGGCTTGTAACCAAACCGAGTCTCGACGCAGCATCCACATTCAACAACCTAAGCGAAGCAGAGGCGGCGGTGACTGATGTTCTCCGGGTGAGGAGGGCAGAGATCGTTCGCTGGCTTAAGTCGGCCACTACTACACGACCGAAGTCGTTTAGCTTGCCATTTCCGGGTGGCGTAGGGCGGGTGATAGTCCGTGGTGCCACGACCCCCGTGCCCGGACGCTTAGTTAAGGTCGCGCTGGTGAAACAGGCATTTAGAGGTAAGGTCTACTATGTTCTTACAGCGTTTCCGCAAGCGTGACTGCGAGCCTAGAAAGCCGCCATACCCGCACTTGGCCGATATGACCGACGCGTACTTTCATCAAGATTACGATATTTTTGGTGAAACGCTGGAAGAGGTCCTAGCCGAGTACGCCCGTACGAGTCATTTACATGAAGTCGAAGGGGCAATCCGGGAACTCGAGGACCTGCTAAAAACTCCGATGGCAGGACTACTGCAAAGGTTCGAGTCAGGCGTTGGCGGAATTGATTTCATTATCGCTAAGGACGATGTGGGCGCTCGTGCTTGGCTTGACCATACGCGCGACGTGCTCGCTAAATATGTCGCACAGGCCCGAGGGGAGCGGTGACCGCCTACATACCCACCGCCCCTTTCGGCACATGCGTCACCCGGCAGGCCAAGTCCGCCTCACCGCTCGCGACGATCCACACCTCGCCGCCGTCGACCAGCCCGGTGGTGAACACTACCCCGGTTACATATTGCCGCTCGCCGTAATGCTCCGTCAGCGACGGGGCAGGTTCGAGCAGCGGCTTGTGCCCGGTATCCAGCACCCGCCACGGCTCGTCGCGGTCGAGGATCGACCAATAGGTGCGGTACTTGCCCACCGGCGCGGCCTGTTCCGCGCCGTGCCACAGCGTCAGCCAGCCGCGCTCCGTCAACACCGGCGGCGCGCCCCCGCCGATCCGCGCCGTCGACAGCGTCGCCGAATGCGGGCGGATGCCGGGTTGGTCACAGGGCTTCCAGTGTAGCCCATCGGGGGAGGAAGCGAGATTGATCGACGGGCCGGGGCGATACTCGCTGCCCTGCGGATAGGCGAGGAACACCTCCCCCAACGGCCGCGTCTGCGCCCAGTATCGCCCGCCGATCAGCCCCTCGAAAATCAGCATGTCCTTGTTCTGATGGTCGAGGATCACGCCCTCCAGCCGCCAGTCGAACGCGTTCTGCGACGTGTAGAGCGTCGTGCACAGCCGCTCCGGGCTGACCGAACAGGTAGTCATGAGCCAGCGGTCGCCGACGCGGCTGATCCGCGGGTCCTCGACACCGTAGCATTGGTACGATTCCTGCGGCGCGATCGCGCGGTCGTAATGGACCGTCACCACCTCGCGCCCGTCCGGCGTCAGCTCGACCGGGAGCAGCCACGAGATCGAGGTCAGCGCCAGCACCCGCCAGCCGCCGATCCGCATCTCGATCTGGCGCGGGTCGGCGGCGTCGACCAGCTCCACCGGCCAGGCGTCGAGCTCGTATCGCTCCGGCGTCCACCGGGTCGAATGCACATGCCCGTCGTACTTGGGCCGCCGCAGCGCCTCCGCGACCCGCACCATCAGCAGCAGGTTGCCGTTCGGCAGCCGGGTCAGCCCCGGGTTGAACGCACCGAGGCAATAGGTTTCCGCGTCAATGCGCCCCGCCAGCGGCGAGCGAGATAGGTCGACATCGTCGGGTCCGAAGACGAGCGCGTCGAAGGGAAATGTCATGGGAGTTGCGCCCTTCCGGCTGAGCGCCCCATATCGCCCCATGCCCTTCGACCCGCAAGCATACCGGCCCGAGACGCGGCTACTCACCCTGGGGCCGGACCTCTATGATCCGGTTCGCGCGGCGGACTTCCCCGAAACGCGGCTGCGCTTCCGCAACGACCGCGCGGCGGCGGAGGTCGGGCTAGCCGGGCTGAGCGACGCGGAGTGGGTGGCGCATCTCGGTCGGTTCGCTCCCCTGCCCGCGTCGCTGCCGGAACCGCTGGCGCTGCGCTATCACGGGCATCAGTTCCGGGTGTACAATCCGGAGATCGGCGACGGGCGCGGTTTCACCTTCGCGCAGCTGCGGGACGGCGACGGGCGGCTGATGGACCTCGGCACCAAGGGGTCGGGGCGGACGCCGTGGAGCCGGTCCGGCGACGGGCGCCTGACGCTGAAGGGCGGGGTGCGCGAAATCCTCGCGACTGAGATGCTGGAGGCGCTCGGCGTGCCGACCAGCCGCACGCTGTCGCTGATCGAAACGGGGGAAGCGCTCGATCGGGGCGACGAGCCCTCCCCTACCCGCTCCGCCGTGCTCCTGCGGCTCAGCCACGGGCATATTCGCATCGGCACATTCCAGCGACTCGCGTACATACGCGACGACGCGAACATGCGCCGCCTTGTCGACTATGTCTTGCGCGAGCTGCACGGCGAGGAGCCTGGTGACGACGCGCCCGTGCAGTTGCTCCGCAATGTGGTCGCGCGCACCGCGCGGCTGGCGGCGCGGTACATGGCGGCGGGCTTCGTCCACGGAGTGCTCAACTCGGACAACATCAACGTCACCGGCGAGAGTTTCGACTATGGCCCGTGGCGCTTCGCGCCGACCTGGGACACCGGGTTCACCGCGGCCTATTTCGATCATCAGGGCCTGTACGCGTTCGCGCGCCAGCCCGAGGCGATCCATTGGGATGTGATGCAGCTCGCGGTGTCGCTGCGATTACTTGTCGAGGCGGAGCCGATGATCGAGGCGCTCAACGCCTTTCCCGAGCTCTACGCGCGCGAGTTCGCGGCGGCGCTGCTGTGGCGGCTCGGCGTCGCGTCGCGCGGGCCCGCGGAGGACGGTGCGCTCGCCGAGGCGGTCCGCCGCGCGCTCGCGGACACGCAAGTCTCGCTCGACCGGTTCTTCCACGACGCTTGGGGCGGGGACGTCCCGGGCGGTGTGGCCTGGGACGAGGTGCGCGCGCTGCTCGCCCCCTACCGACCACGAGCCGACCGTTCGCACCCGCATTGGTCGGGCGGGCCCTGCTCGATGCTGATCGACGAGGTCGAGGCGATCTGGTCCGCGGTCGACAGCCAAGACGACTGGGGCCCGCTTCACGCCAAAGTGGCGGCGATTAGGGCATCCGGCGAGGCGCTCCGCGCGTAAGGGTCGTCAATCCGTCATAAACAGTGATCGGTTAAACCTCGCACTCATGCCCGACCTCGTCTCCCATGAACCCGCGACCGGCGCGGTGCTGTGGCGCGGCGAGACGGGCGACGTCGATGCGGAGGTCGCCGCCGCGCGCGCGGGCTACGCCGCATGGGCCGCGCGCCCGGTCACCTATCGCATCGAGACGCTGCGGCGTTTCGCCAACACCGTGCGCGCGCGCCACGACGCGCTTTCCGACCGGATCGCCCGCGAGGTCGGCAAGCCGCTGTGGGAAGCACGCGCGGAGGTCGACGGAGTCGTCGCGACCGTCGACGGCGCGGTCGGCGCCTATGCGGAGCGCACCGCACAGCGCCGGCTCGACTCGCCGATGGGGACGCGCGCGGCCCTTCGGCACAAGCCGCACGGGGTGCTGGCGGCGATCACCCCCTTCTGCAACCCCGCGCTAATCCCCGCCGGGCACCTCCTCCCCGCGCTGGTGGCGGGCAACGCGGTGGTGCTCAAGCCCTCGCCGCACGCCCCCGCCGTCGCCGAGCTGCTCGTCGATTGCCTGCTCACCGCGGGCGTGCCCGAGGGCTGCGTCCGCCTCGTCCCCGGCGGCGCGGCGGAAGGCAAGGCGCTGGCCGGGCATCGCGGCGTCGACGGGGTGTTGTTCACCGGCTCGGCCAAGGCGGGCGTGTCGCTCCACCGCCAGTTCGCGGATCGGCCCAACAAGCTGCTCGCGCTGGAGATGGGGGGCAACAACCCGCTGGTGGTGTGGGACACGCCCGACCTCCATGCCGCCGCGCTGATAATCCTTCAGTCCGCCTTCGCCAATGCGGGGCAAAGCTGCACCGCCGCGCGCCGGCTGATTGTCGCGGAGGACGCAGCCGCGCCGCTCCTCGAACAGCTGCTCAAGCTGCTCGCCCGCGTCATCGTCGGCGCGCCGGACGACGAGCCGCAGCCGTTCATGGGCCCGGTGATCGGCAACGACGCCGCCGAAGCGCTGACCGAAGGTTTCTTAGCGCTGCTGATGCGCGGTGGCCGCCCGTTGCGGCACCTCGAGCGCCCCGTCCCCGGTCGCCCGTTCCTGCAACCCGCGCTGATCGACGTCACCGCCATCGCCGAGCGGCCCGACGCGGAGATGTTCGGCCCGATCCTCCAGATCATCCGCGTGCCCGACTTCGACGCCGCGATCGCCGAAGCGAACGCGACGCGCTTCGGGCTCAGCGCCTCCCTGCTCAGCCAGACGCCCGCGCTGTATGACCGGTTCTGGGCGGGATCGCGCGCGGGGATGGTCAACTGGAACCGCACCACTCACGCCCCCGGCATTCGCGCCCCGCTCGGCGGGCTCGGCTGGAGCGGCAACGCGCGCCCGGGCGGCTGGTACGCAGCGGACAATTGTGCCTATCCGGTGGTCAGCAACGAGGCCGATGCCGCGCGCGCGAGCGTCGGCGTGGGCTTGCGCGACGGGTGAGGCGGGCCGTCGATAGCTGAGCTAGTCGCTCGCCAACCTTCTGCCCGGTTGCGCCGGGCATCGGCGCGGTCCATCTCCGGCGCATGGCGACCCCTCCAGACCCTCAGGCGCGCGGGCGCGTAGTCCTACTCGGCCAAGTGGTCGAGCTGTCGGACCCGGAGCACCGGCTTGCGCGCTGGGCGCGCGTGTCTGAAGACGCGGCTGCATGAAGCTTCTCACCGGCAACGATCTCGCCAGCGGCGACGTGATCTGGTGGACCGGCTCGGCTTGGTCGCGCCATGTCGAGGACGCGTGCGACGTCGTCGGCGGCGGCGAACCGATCGCGCAGGCGGAGGAAGGCGCGCGCCGCGTCACTGGCCCCTATGTGATCGACGCGACGCCCACGCCCGAGGGGCCCCGCCCCGCGCACATCAAGGACCGCATCCGCGCGCTCGGCCCGACCGTCCGCCCCGACCTGACGCTCAAGCCCGCTGACCCGACCGCGGGCGAGTGGGTGATATGATCTTCCCCGATCCGCCGGGGAGGAGCTAGGAAGAACGATGTACCGCTACGACGAATACGACCAATCCATCGTCGACGCCCGCGTCGACGAGTTCCGCGACCAGGTGGAGCGCCGCCTCGCCGGGCAGCTGACCGAGGACCAGTTCAAGCCGCTCCGGCTGATGAACGGGCTGTACCTTCAGCTTCACGCGTACATGCTGCGCGTCGCCGTCCCATACGGCACGCTCGACTCGCGCCAGATGCGGATGCTGGCTCACATCGCGCGCAAGTACGACCGCGGCTATGGCCATTTCACCACCCGCCAGAACATCCAGTATAACTGGATCAAGCTCGCCGACGCACCCGATATCCTCGCCGAGCTGGCGACGGTCGAGATGCACGCGATCCAGACCAGCGGCAATTGCATCCGCAACATCAGCTCCGACCAGTTCGCGGGCGCGGCGGCGGACGAGGTCGCGGACCCGCGCCCCTGGGCCGAGCTGATCCGGCAATGGTCGACCTTCCACCCGGAGTTCAGCTACCTGCCGCGCAAGTTCAAGATCGCGGTGATCGCGAGCGAGGAAGACCGCGCGGCGATGCGGCTCCACGACATCGGCTTGCAGCTAGTGCGGCGCGAAGGCGAACTCGGCGCGCGCGTGTTCGTCGGCGGCGGCATGGGCCGTACCCCGATGATCGCGCCCGAGATCAGGGAGTTCGTCGCCGCGGACGACCTCCTGAGCTATCTCGAAGCCGCCTTGCGCGTCTACAACCGCTACGGTCGCCGCGACAACATTTACAAGGCGCGGATCAAGATCCTCGTCCACGAACTCGGCGCGGACGAGTATCGCCTCCAGGTCGAGGAGGAGTTCGTCGCGGTCAAGGCGCTCGGGCTCGACCCGCCCGCCGCCGAGCTGGAGCGCATCACCGCGATGTTCGCCCCGCCCGCGTTCGAGGCAGCGGGCGAGGTGCCCGACCGTTCCGACCCCGACTTCGCGGTGTGGCTCGACCAGAACGTAAAGCCGCACAAGCAGCCCGGCTATGCGATCGTGACGATCAGCCTCAAGCCCGTCGGCGGCATCCCCGGCGACGCGTCGGCCGACCAGATCGACCTCATGGCCGACCTCGCCGAACGCTACGCGCATGACGAGCTGCGCGTCACGCATAGCCAGAACATCGTGTTACCGCACGTCCCCGCACACCACCTCGCCGCCATCTGGCGCGCGCTCGCCGAGGCGGGGCTGGCCGAGCCCAACCTCGACCTTATTACCGATATCATCGCCTGCCCCGGGCTCGACTATTGCGCGCTCGCCAATGCCCGCTCGATCCCGGTGGCGCAGCAGATCGCGCAGCGCTTCGCCGACCTCGACCGCCAGCACGACATCGGCGAGCTCAAGATCAAGATTTCGGGCTGCATCAACGCCTGCGGCCACCACCACGCCGGGCACATCGGCATCCTCGGCGTCGACCGGAAGGGGAAGGAGAATTACCAGCTCCTGCTTGGCGGATCGGGCGCGGAGGACGTGTCGCTCGGCAAGATCACCGGCCCCGGCTTCGACGAGGACGGCGTGGTCGACGCGATCGAGCGGGTGACCGACCGCTACCTCGCGTCGCGCGAGCCCGGCGAACGCTTCCTCGACACCTACCGCCGCGTGGGGTTCGAGCCGTTCAAGGAGGCGATCTATGGGTGAGCGTATCCCGGAGCCCTTCGACTTCGCTCAGGGCGAACGGAAGGTGGAATGCGTCCCAGCTTTCGGCGCATCGGCGCATGCACGCCCCCTTCCGTTCGTGCTGAGCGAAGTCGAAGCACGTATGCGAGCACCTCACTGATGGACCCCGATCAGACCGACATCGGCCCCGAGCCCCTCCTCCGCTTCCGCTCCGACGACGCGCATGACGAACCCGCGGTCACACTCGACAGCTTCCTCGCCGGCCAGACCAACGCGGGCGCGGTGCGGCTGGAGGCGGGCGAGGACGCGCGCGCGCTGCTCCCCCACCTCGAACAGCTCGCGCTGATCGAGATCGGCTTCCCGACCTATCGCGACGGTCGCGGCTATTCCGCCGCGCGCATCCTGCGCGAGGCGGGCTACCGGGGCGAACTTCGCGCGGCGGGCGACGTGCTCGTCGACCAGATCCCGTACCTGCGCCGCTGCGGCTTCGACGCCTTCGCGCCCGAAGCCCCGATCGACCCCGTCACACTGAAACGCTCGCTCGACCGCTACCGCTTCCACTACCAGCGCGCCGCCGACGACGCGGTGCCGGTATGGAAGCTGCGGTATGGACTAAATCACCGTTGAGGCCAGATCGGCTGCAGCAGGCCGAGCATGTTTCCTCGGCACCAGCTTTTATGTTTGTAAGCCGCAACTAAGGCCACTGCCAGTTCGGCAGTAACATCGCTGGTGCCGAAACTGCTACACACGCAGGTGATACGGTTAAGGTATGCTCTACTGAAAAGAAGTCTGTTGGACTGTCTAGCGTAGCGCGTCCAACGCTCGAAGTTTCCTCATTAGTCAGAACTCTGCCAAGTATGTGTATCAATCCGTGCTCCTTCAGATTTCGTGCTTGGTCCGGCGACATCGATATTACAACATTTGCCGGGAAAACAACGCGTGCGTCCGTGAACTTGGCTTCCGCGCTGAGCGCCCAGACCCTCTGCACTTTCGCCTTCACGCCGAACATAGTCTGCCCCATATAAGAGCTTGTCGGATTCACTTTTGATAGAATTGGACCAGCATCGCTTGTGTAAGCTAAACGGGCCTCTTTCCGTTCTGCATCGTATGTAATAGCATTGGGGTTCACCTCAATTATCAGGTTTGCCCAAATGGTTTCTGCCCTTGCTGATTCTACTTCAACTCTCTTTCTATATTCCTCAGAAGTCTCGTACTCGCTTTTCTCTGAAGCTGACTTCGGGTTTTGCAAGATAGCCCAGCTCTCGTTCGTCGCAACGGTCCCGAGTTTTTCAATCCAATCATCGCAATTCAACACGTGAGCATGTAATCGTCGCTCACCATAGTTTATGATGGCCCCACCAAGGAAACTAGGTACTACGCCTTTTGTCCTAAGCCGTCCTAGCTTATAACAGGTGTACTGTCCCGCTAGAGCGTAGAACCCGTTTCCCTTCGCGTCTAGTTCCTCGTACCTGATTTGCACAGGACCATCAGCTACTACCTCATGAGTACAGCTGCTCGAGGCAAGCTCAAAGGGCCTTGTATCGCTCGCGGGCACATTTGACGGAGTATGCCACCGCGCAACTACCATGTTTCCTTCGGCCAACACCGGATCTACACCAGGCATTGACTCCGTCCCACTCGCCATTTGCCTAGCCAATTCCGAAGCCATTTGGCTAGGCGATAGGGTCTGTGCGCAACTGTACTGAATTGGTTGTACGGGAAAACAAGATAATGCGATGATCATCTTCTGAATCAGTTTCATGGAACATTCCTATCAATACCCCGCATAGTCACTAAACCGCGTCACGCTCGGCTCGAACTTCAGCATCACCTTGCCCGTCGCGCCGTGCCTTTGTTTGGCGACGATCAGTTCCGCCAGGCCGAACACCCGCTCCATCTCCGCCGCCCATTTCGCGTGGTCCTCGAACGCGCGGCTGTCGTCGCCGTCGGACGGGCGCTTGGGCTCCTTGGCGGCGACGTAATAATCCTCGCGGTAGACGAACCACACCATGTCCGCGTCCTGCTCGATCGAGCCCGATTCGCGCAGGTCCGACAGTTGCGGCCGCTTGTCCTCGCGTTGCTCCACCGCGCGGCTCAGCTGCGACAGCGCCAGCACCGGGACGTTCAGGTCCTTGGCCAGCGTCTTCAGCCCGCGTGAAATCTCCGAAATCTCCTGCACGCGATTGCCGTCCGACTGCTTGCCCGACCCGGTCAGCAGCTGGAGATAATCGACCACCACCAGCCCGATCTCGTTGTTGTGCCGCCGCTGAAGCCGCCGCACGCGCGTGTGCAGCGCGCCGATCGTCAGCCCGCCGGTGTCGTCGATGAACAAGGGCAGGTTCTCCAGCTCCGCGGCCGCCTGCGCCAGCTGCGCGAACTCGGCGCGGCTGATCTTGCCCATGCGAAGCGATTCGGAGCTGATCCGCGATTGCTCGGCGAGGATGCGGGTGGCGAGCTGGTCCGCGCTCATCTCCAGGCTGAAGAACGCGACCTTGGCCCCGACCGAGTCGGCGGGCGCGATGCCGTCGGCCATGTCGCGCATCCAGCGGCGCGCGGCGTTGAACGCGATGTTGGTCGCCAGCGAAGTCTTGCCCATGCCCGGCCGCCCGGCGAGGATCATCAAGTCCGAATGGTGCATCCCGCCGATCTTGGCGTTGATCGAGTCGAGCCCGGTGGTGACGCCCGACAGATGCCCGCCCGAGTTCAATGCGCGCTCGGCCATCTTGACGGCGAGCGTGGTCGCCTGCGCGAAGGTCTTGACGCTGTTCTCCGCGCCGCCGTCCGACGCGACCTTGAACAACTCGCCTTCCGCCTGCTCGATCTGCCCGCGCGGGTTGACCTCCTCGCTGGTGTCCATCGCCCGGTCGACAAGACCCCGCCCGACCGACACCAGCGCGCGGAGCATGGCGAGGTCATAAATCTGCGTTGCGAACTGGCGCGCGCCGATCAGCCCCGCGCCCGATCCGGTGAGCTGCGCGAGATAGGCCGGGCCGCCCAGCGCGCGCATTCCCTCGTCCGCCTCGAACATCGGGCGCAGCGTCACCGGGGTCGCGAGCATGTCGTTGCCGCGCAGGGTCTTGATCGCGGCGAACACGCGGCCGTGGACGGGCTCGAAAAAGTGTATCGGCTCCAGCCGGTCGACGAGGTCGTCGGCGAGCCGGTTGTCGATCATCATCGCGCCGAGCATCGCCGCCTCCGCCTCGACATTCTGCGGCAGGGAGACGGGATCGGGCGTGGGGAGGAGCGCTAGGGTGGCCATCCGCCCGCTTTGCCGGGCGCGGGGGAGTCGCTCAAGCTCGCTTCGCCGCATGGCTGTGGAGCGATTGAGCGCAGGGGCGTTCGCCGCTAGAGGACCCCATGCCCGACCCGCGGATTATCGACGTGACGCTCGACGAGCGCACGATCCTGTGGCGGTCGGCGGATATCGAGCAGGAGCGCCGGATCGCAATCTTCGACCTGCTCGAGGACAATCATTTCGCGCCGGAACGCCAGCACCCGGACGGCTACCAAGGGCCGTACCGGCTGTCACTGAGCGTCGAGGAAGGCCGGCTCGCGCTGGCGATCGCGCGCGAGGACGGGACGCCGCTGGAGACGCTCGTACTGGCGCTGGGCCGGTTCCGCCGTCCGATCCGCGACTATTTCGCGATCTGCGACAGTTATTTCCAGGCGATCCGCGCCGCCACGCCGCAACAGATCGAGACGGTCGACATGGCCCGGCGCGGCATTCACAATGAGGCGGCCGAGCTGCTTCGCGAGCGGCTCGAGGGCAAGATCGAGGTCGACTTCGACACCGCGCGGCGGCTGTTCACGCTTATCTGCGTGCTGCATATCAAGGGATGATCGACGAACACGCCCTGATCGCGGCCGCCCGCGCCGCCGCCCGCCACGCGCACGCACCCTATTCGCGCTTCGCGGTCGGCGCGGCGCTGTTGCTCAACGACGGAACGCTGGTGACGGGCGCGAATGTGGAGAACGCCAGCTACGGCCTGTCGCTCTGCGCCGAGACGGTCGCGGTCGCCACCGCAAGCGCGGCGGGACACCTGCGCGACGTGGTCGCCGTCGCGGTGATCGGCGGTGCGATGAACGAGGCGGGCCGCGCGACCGGCACCGTTCCCGTCACTCCCTGCGGACGTTGCCGCCAGGTGCTCAACGAAGCCGCAGGGATGAGTGGGCGCGACCTCCAGGTGATCTGCGGCGCGGCGGACGGCGACGCGGTCGATCGCTTCCGGCTGAGCGAGTTGCTGCCGCACGCGTTCGGCCCCGCGACGCTGGGAGGATCCTGATGTCCGTCCAATCCGACCGCTGGATTCGCGAGCGCGCGCTGGCCGACGGCATGATCGAGCCGTTCGTCGAGGCGCAGCGCAACGAGGGCTGCATCTCCTACGGCCTGTCCTCCTATGGCTATGACGCGCGGGTCGCGGACGAGTTCAAGATCTTCACCAATGTCGATTCGGCGATCGTCGACCCGAAGGACTTCGCCGCGAACAGTTTCGTCGATCGCAAGACGGACGTCTGCGTCATCCCGCCCAACAGCTTCGCGCTCGCGCGCACGGTGGAGTATTTCCGCGTGCCGCGCGACGTGCTGGTGATCTGCCTCGGCAAGTCGACCTATGCGCGCTGCGGGATCATCGTCAACGTGACCCCGCTCGAGCCCGAATGGGAGGGGCATGTCACGCTGGAGTTTTCGAATACCACCCCGCTCCCCGCGAAAATCTACGCCAATGAGGGTGCGTGCCAGTTCCTGTTTCTCGCCGGCAACGAGCCGTGCGAGACCAGCTACGCCGACCGCGCGGGGAAATATCAGGGACAACGCGGGGTCACGCTCCCCCGGCTCTGATTGACGCACGACCCCCGAGCGTGGACAGCGCGCACGTGTCCGTCACCCCCCTCCCCGTCCGCCGCCGCCTCAGCCCCGAGGAGTCCCGCGACGCCGCGCTCGACGCCGCGCGCGCGCTATTGGTAGAAAGCGGGCCGCAAGCGGTGACGTTGAAGGCGGTGGCGGCGCGGATCGGGCGGACGCACGCCAACCTCCTCCACCATTTCGGCTCGGCGGAGGGTCTGCGCCGCGCGCTGATCGCCCGCATGGCCGCGTTCATCACCGGGACGATCCGCGAGGCGGTGCTGCGGGCGCGCGCGCGCGAGCAGGACCCCGGCGAGATCGTCGACCTCGCGTTCGACGCCTTCGACGAGGGCGGCGCAGGCGCGCTGGCGAGCTGGATGATCCTCACCGGCGACGAGGACGCGCTCGACCCGATCCTGCGCGCGATCCACGACCTCGTGGACGAACTGGCGGCGGGGGACGACCGACCGATCCAGGACGAGACGTTGCAATTGGTGCTGATGGCGCTGGGCGATGCGCTGCTGGGCGCGCCGATGGCCAGGGCGCTGGGGCTGCCGAGGTGCAGGGCGCGGGAGTTGGCGCGGCGAATGTTGGTGGGGCGATAGCAACGGCGGATCGCGTGGCGCGGTCCTCTCGTCCGCGACAAAGTTTCAGGCCTTGGCAACCGAACCACTAGATGGGCGTAGGAGGCTGAAGCGTCGGGCCAGGTTTCATCCGCCCTCGCGCGCAGCATCAGGACGTCCCATGACCGACATCACCGACGAGACCGAAGCCGCGATGAGCGGCGGCGCGCCCGTGCCCCGGCCCGAGCACGATACCCCCGCGACGATCGCCGGGCGCAAGCTCAAACCGTCGACGCTGATGATGGGCCACGGCTATGACCCCGCCTTGTCCGAAGGCTCGCTCAAGCCGCCGATTTTCCTCACCTCCACCTTCGTCTTCCCCAACGCGGCGGCGGGGAAGCGGCATTTCGAGGGCGTGACCGGCAAGCGCCCCGGCGGCGCGGAGGGGCTAGTCTATTCTCGCTTCAACGGCCCTAATCAGGAGATCCTCGAGGACCGGCTGGCGGTGTGGGAGGAGGCGGAGGACGCGCTCGCCTTTTCGTCCGGCATGGCGGCGATCGCGACTTTGTTCCTCGCTACGGTGCGCCCGGGCGACACGATCGTGCATAGCGGGCCGCTCTACGCGGCGACCGAGACGCTGATCGCGCGCGTGCTCGGGCGGTTCGGGGTCCATTGGCTCGACTTCCCGGCGGGCGCGACGCGCGAGGAAATCGACGCGGTGCTAACCAAGGCGTCAAGCGGCCGCGTCGCGCTGATCTATTTAGAATCGCCCGCCAACCCGACCAACGCGCTGGTCGATGTGGAGGCCGTCGCCGCCAGCCGCGACGCGATCTTCACCGGGGCGGACAAGCCGCCGATCGCGATCGACAACACGTTCCTGGGGCCGCTCTGGCAGCAGCCGCTGCGCCACGGCGCGGACATCGTCATCTACAGCCTGACCAAGTACGCGGGCGGCCATTCCGACCTGGTGGCCGGGGGCGTGCTCGGCAACAAGGAGCAGATCAACACAATTCGCGCGATGCGCAACACGATCGGCACGATCTGCGACCCCAACACCGCGTGGATGCTGCTCCGCTCGCTGGAAACGCTCGAGCTCCGCATGAGCCGCGCGGGCGAGAATGCCGTCAAGGTGTGCGCGTGGCTGCGCGAGCATCCCAAGGTGGAGCGGGTCGGCTATCTCGGCTTCCTTGCCGAGGGTTCGGACCGGCAGGCGGACATCTATCGCCGCCACTGCACCGGCGCGGGCTCGACCTTCTCGCTGCTCGTCAAGGGCGGCGAGGCGGAAGCGTTTCGCTTTCTCGACGCGCTGAAGATAGCCAAATTGGCGGTCAGCCTCGGCGGGACAGAGACGCTCGCCTCACACCCGGCGGCGATGACGCACCTGTCCGTCCCGCAGGCGCGCAAGGATGCGCTGGGGATCACCGACAACCTTGTCCGCATCTCGATCGGCGTCGAGGACGCGGACGACCTGATCGCGGACTTCGAACAGGCGTTGGCGGCGGTATGACAGCTGGCGGCACACGCTGATCGACGCCGACGGAGCGGACGACGATCGCTCAGTGCGGCGTGCCCAGATACGGCGCGAGCGCGCCCTGCTTGGCCAACGTCTCGAGGCTCGCAACAAAGGCTTGGTTGATCAGCTGCGATCCACCATCGCGCTGAAACTTCTCCACCGTCCCCTGCCCGGGTATCGTCGTGCTGAACACTATCTTCTGGGCGGCGCGGTCATATACCTGCCAGTCGATATTGACTGACAGGGACCCTTTCATCCCATTGACCGATGAACAGACATTCTCCTCGACGGGATGGATGACGGCACCGATGAGGTAGTCGCCCTTGCTGCTGTCCTGTTCAGATGCGAACAGGTCAGACGATTTGCTGAGGACGACGAATCCCATCCCCTTCATTTTATCGGAAAACAAGGTATCGAAGTGCTCGTAGTTGAGCGTCTGCTTGCGCTTCGTGACCTGAAACTTGCCCGACAGCATACAGATCGTCCCGACCTTCAGCTTCCCCGTTACCTCCGAAGTCTCGGTGTCCAGCATCACCTTGCTCAGTTGCACGGACTTGGCCGCGGCCCCCATCGCCCACGCCGGCGTGGACATGGTCGCGCAGGCCATCAGGCTCGCGATCGCAAGTACATATTTCGTCATATTCATCCCCCCCTAGTCAGGGGGGTAATTGTATCGCGCCAAACGATCAAGCGGTACGACGCGACGCGATCCAGAAAACGGTAGACCACGACTGGCGCAGCCAGCCGTCGCTCAACTTACCCGCTTTTACCCCCAGCCCGGCGAGGATCAGCCTTGTCGACGCGCACAGGTCGGTGGCCATCACCGGCGCCGTCGCGAACCCCTTATCGCGGATTTCGAGCAGGCGCTGGTTTCCAGCTTGCTACTTGCGCGCCTTGCGGGCCGCGTAGCGGGCGTCGCGCGCGGCTTTCATCTCCGCCGCGCTGGCGGGCTTGAGGCGCGCCGCCTTGAGCGCCGCCGCCTCTGCGGCAGCCTCCGCCTCTGCCTTCGCCGCCGCTTCCGCCGCCGCTTTCGCAGCAGCCTTCTGCGCCTTCTCGGCGGCTCGTACCTCGGCCTTCGCGGCACGCTCGTCGGCGAGCGCCTGCTCGCGCTGCTCCCACGCCTGACGCCGCTCGGCCATCAGCGCCTCGTCGACGGGCGCCTTTGCCTTGAGCTTCTCCAACGCCTTTTGCTTGGCGCTGCCGGCGGACGCCTGGCGATCTTGGAACGTGGGAATTTTGAAGGAGGCCACAATTGTCCTTGAGTGTGTAACGGCAGGTTGCCGTCGCAATTATGCGACCAGCGGCCCGCTTTCAAGCGCGTGCCGACACGGTTTAGCCGTCGCCGACCCGCTCGATGTCGGCCCCCACCGCCTGCAGCTTCTCCTCCAGCCGCTCATAGCCGCGGTCGAGGTGGTATACGCGGTTGACCTGCGTCTCGCCTTCCGCCGCCAGCCCGGCGAGGATCAGGCTCATCGACGCGCGCAGGTCCGTCGCCATCACCGGCGCGGCGGTCAGCCGCTCGACCCCGCGCACCACCGCCGTGCGCCCGCGGATCTGGATGTCCGCGCCCATCCGCGTGAGCTCGGGGACGTGCATGTAGCGGTTCTCGAAGATCGTCTCGGTCAGCACGCTCGCGCCCGTGCCGAGCGCCAGCAACGACATGAACTGCGCCTGCATGTCGGTCGCGAACCCCGGATAGGGCGCGGTGGAGAGCGTCAACGGGCCGACCCGCCCGTTCGCCGCGACGCGCACCGCGCCCGCGCGCTCCTCCACCGTCACCCCCGCCTCGACCAGCGCGTCGAGCGTCGCGCGCATGTCCTCGCCCGAGACGTTGGTCAGCAGGAGGTCGCCGCCGGTGATCGCCGCCGCGCAGGCATAGGAGCCGGCCTCGATCCGGTCGGGCATCACGGCATAGGTCGCGCCGTGAAGCCGGGACACGCCCTCGATCTCCAGCGTCTCGGTGCCGATCCCGTCGATGCTCGCGCCCATGGCGACGAGGCAGCGGCACAGGTCGACGATCTCCGGCTCGCGGGCCGCGTTCTCGATGCGGGTAGAGCCGCGCGCGGTGACGGCGGCCATGACGACGTTTTCCGTCGCGCCCACCGATACGACCGGGAAGACATAGCGCCCGCCCGCGAGCCTGCCGCCGGGCGCGGTCGCCTTCACATAACCCGCCGCGAGCTCGATCTCCGCGCCGATCGCCTCCAGCGCCTTCAGGTGCAGGTCGATC
>CALMGC010000080.1 GCA_937863505.1 uncultured Sphingomonadales bacterium
GTATAGCTCGCAGATCAGATGCGCGACGCGCTCGATCGAGCCGCGCCGCCCCATGCTGACGATCCATGCCCGCATGACGCCTTCGTCGACCAGCTGGGCGGTGTACATCGCGCGGGCGACGTTGGCATGCTCGCGCATCATCGTTTCCATCGCCGCTCTGGACACGGTCGCGACGCTCGCGGGCGTGACCGCCTGGATACCGTGATCCATCTCCGCCAGCAGCTTGATGTGAAGGTCGCAGGCGTCCCCCGGCATCAGGAACGCCATGACCTGGCGCGTGCCGCTCGGCAGGATCTTGTAGCGGCAAAGCCACCCCTCCAGTACCACGAACATCGGGCCGGTCTCATCCCCTTTGCGGATCAGATCCTGCCTGGCGGCATAGCGGCGAGGATGCGCCGTTACCGCTTCGATGGCCGAAACGTCGTTGGCCTTCAGCTCGGCCAAGCCGCTCAATTTCTGCACGAATGGATTGGCCATGCTCAAGCTCTACCGTCAGACGCCGACTATAACATTGCGAAGCGAACCGGGTTTCCCGGAGGCGGGATGACTTTGGTCATGCCGCCATACCGAATTCCTGCTGGGCGGCATGGTAGTCAGCTTCGGCTCGGCGGTCTCACGCAGCCGATCGCTCATCATCCGGACCGCACGTTCGCGGGCCTCGGGTGAACCTGTGCGCCGTCGTGCTCGTCGTCGGTGCGCCTACTCACAAATGGGAGCATCCGGAAAACCCGAAGCCGTCAAACCTCAAGAACATTTCCGATTGTTATTATAGGTTGAGAGATATCCTCATGGGCACGATATGGTCCTCCAATCGTCGACACGTCAGCCAGGTGCCGACGGCGGAGAGCTCACATGCTCTCGCCTGTACCAAAGGCGCAATCATGCTCACGACCGACGACCACCTCACGCCTCGGGAGGTGACACCCCCGATGCCCGACGCGCACGGCCATGCCGCCCTGCTGCTGGTCGAAAGCCTGATCCACCGCCTGCTGGAGCGCTCGATCATCAGCGTCGGCGATGCGATCGAGATCGTCGAAGCCGCGGAAAGCGTGCAGGTCGATGTCGCCGAAGCCGCCGACGGTCATGGCGCGCCGATGTGGCGCTCCCACGCGCTGCTATCCTCCATCGCGGCGTCGCTCAGGCATGATGGTCGCGGCGGCCCGACGCCGCTGCGCATGGTATGATGAGGAAGGCGCGATCGGAATAATCGGGTGCCGGACCGGCGTGGCGAGCTCGGCACGCTTCACCGGCCGTCGGCTTTCCGCCGCCGCCGTCCAGTCCGCGACCTGTCCCACCGCCCGCCCGACAGCCGCATCAAAGGCTTTCACGACCGCTTCGACCCGATCGTTCGCCGCGGGCTGTGCTTCCGACAAGGACAGGGTTGCGATCCGCTCGCTGCTGGTCCCGTCGATCAGCACCGCGCTTCCCGTCAGCCGGATCACGGGTCCGGTGCCGGGGCCGCCCGCATAGCTGGCCTCGAATCGGTCGATCGACACCTGGAGCGAGTCCCCGCCCGGCTTTTCCCGCTGCGCCGCGAGCGCCAGCCAGGGCGCGCGGGCGGCGAACCCCGCCTTCAACGCCCCGTCGAACAGCAGCGGCGCGGGCGAGACCCAGCGCACACCCTTGAGGTAGCTCGTCTCCTGCCCTTCGACGGTGAGCACGCGCGCGCCCGCCACGTCGCTCGCGAAGATCGTTGGTGAAAGCACGACCAGCCTGCTCGGCGCCGGCGGCGCGACCGTGGGCGTGACGACGGGCGCGCCGAACCGATACAGCCGGTTCGGCTTGCCGCCGATCAGCATGCCGAGGCACCCCGACAGCAACAACGCCAGCAGCGGCCAACCGAGCGGATGGAGTCGACGAGGAACCATCACGGCTTCAACTCCCGCTCCCTGCCCGAGCCTCGGCCCAGCGTGCCGCGCGGGTCCTGGCGGATGTCGCGGATCAACGCATCCAGCGACTCGGACGTCCGCTGCAGGTCCGTCAGCGTCGCCGTCAGCGACGGGCCGATCGTTCCGCTTTGCTTTGACAGGCCACCGACCATCGTATGCGCCTCGGCGACCGTCGCCTTGAGCTCGTCCATCGCGTCGGCGGCGCTCGTCACCGCGCGGCGACCGTCGCCATC
>CALMGC010000081.1:0-1097 GCA_937863505.1 uncultured Sphingomonadales bacterium
GTCGAACCCCTCGGGCTTCTTGGCGTATCCGTTGCCGTAGCCGTTGATCGTCTGATGCTCCATGCCGAGATACGGCGTCTCGACGACGCCCACCTTCTCGTCGCCGAACGGATAGGGGCCGACGACGCTCTCGTAGAAGTCGAGCGTCGGCGCGAACTCGGCGAACAGCGCCTCGGCCTCCGCGCGCTCGCCGGGCAGATACCAATAGGCCATCGGGATCGTGTTGCCGAAGCGCGAGTGGTATTGCCCCTCGATCACCTCGTACGGCCCGACGTTGAGCGCGACGCCATAGGTGTTGGGGTGCTTCGCCCGCCAGTTCCACCGCGTCCGCCCGTCGCGCAGCCGGTCGACGCCCGTCAGCACGCCGTTGGACGGCGCGGTCAGCCCCGCGGGTACGGTGATGTGAAGCGTGACGACCCCCGGCTCGCCGGTCGGATGGTCGAGGCAGGGCCAGAACAGGTCGCAGCCATAGCTTTCGGCGGTGGTGGCCAGCCACGGGCGGCCGTCGGGCGTCTTGGACCAGACCATGCCCGCGTCCCACGGCGCCTTGACCGCGACGTGCGGCTGGCCGCCATAGCTGATGCGGGCGGTGACGCGTGCGCCGGCGGCGAGCGGGCGGGGCAGGATGATGGCGAGCCGCCCGTCGGGATCGCTCCACGCGGCCGGCGCGAGCGGCTCGCCGTCAATGCTGATCGCATGGACGGGCAGGTTGCGGTCGAGGTCGAGCAGCAGCCGGGTAAGCGGCGCGGTGAGGCGGAAGGTGAGGGTGGCGACGCCGTTCAGCGTGTGGGTGGCGGGCAGCACCTCGAACTGGAGGTCGGCCGCCTCGAACACCAGCCCCGCCTGCTCCGCCGCGACCGGCCCGCCCGACCGCATCGTCTGCGCGGTCAGCGGCGGCGCGCCGGGGCCGGGGAGGGTTTGCGTGGCGGCGGCGAGGAGGAGGGATAGGGGAGCGAGCAGGGCGACGATCATTCTTTCTTCCGTTCACCCTGAGCTTGTCGAAGCCTGTCCCCTTCGACTGCCGCAGGCAGGCAGTCGAAGGGGACTGCCTTTCTTCTGTCCGCCTCGCAAGCAGAAGGACATGGCTTCGACAAGCC
>CALMGC010000081.1:1107-1860 GCA_937863505.1 uncultured Sphingomonadales bacterium
GTCCTTCTGCTTGTCGGAGGGCTCAGCCTGGACGGACCCTATGGGGGATGCGTGAGCGCCGATTGATGGTTCCGCAAGCCCGCCCCATATACCGTCCTGACAGGGCACTCCCTTGAGCCCCGCCCGGAGCTTCCATGACCAGCTACCCCGTACTTCCCCTGCGTGACATCGTCGTTTTCCCGCATATGATCGTTCCGCTGTTCGTCGGCCGCGACAAGTCGGTCGCGGCGCTGGAGGCGGCGATGGCGGCGGACAAGGAAATCTTCCTCGTCGCGCAGCTCGATCCAGGCGAGGACGATCCGTCGCGCGACGACCTCTACACGATGGGCGTCACCGCGACCGTGCTTCAGTTGCTCAAGCTGCCCGACGGCACCGTGCGCGTGCTCGTCGAGGGCAGGGCGCGCGCGACCATGGAGACGCTGGAGGAAGCCGGCGAGGGGTCGGGCAGCTATCTTACCGCGGCCGTCGAGCCGGTCGCCGACGCCGAGATCGAGGGCGCGGAGGTCGAGGCGCTGATGCGCACGGTCGTCGCCCAGTTCGAGAACTACGCCAAGCTGCACCGCAAGCTGCCGTCCGAAACGGCGACCCAGATCGCCGAGCTGGTGGACGCGGCCAAGCTGTCGGACGCCGTGATGGCGAACGTCCAGGTCAAGGTGTCCGAGAAGCAGGCGCTTTTGATGGAGTCCAACCCGGCCAAGCGGCTGGAGATGGCCTATGCGCTGATGGAGGGCGAGCTCGGCGTCCTGCAGGTCG
>CALMGC010000082.1 GCA_937863505.1 uncultured Sphingomonadales bacterium
GCTCGATCGCGGACAACAGCAACGAGCTCGAGCAGGCGATCGCGTCCGGCGCGGTGAAGGTGCCGCAAGGCACCGACCCCAAGGCGGAGCGGGCGATGATGACGCAGCTCGCCGCGCAGCCGCAGACTGGCAACCCGTCCTTTTCGACCGGGGCCGACGTGTCGCGCTATCAGCGCCGCACCGTGCCCGGCAAGGGCGGCGGCTTGGGCGGGGTTTCGATGGCACCCGCGCCCGCAGCGCCCGCCGCCGGCCTGGCGCTCACCGCCAATGCGGGAAGCTTTCCGGGTGACGCCGCGCCGCGCGGGCCCGTGGTGCGCATCGCGCGCGGCAATTCAGTGACCGAGGTTCCGGTCGGGGGGAAGAACTGACATGCGTTTCGCATCCTATCTCAACCGTTCGGGGACCGCGGGGGCAATCGCCGCGCTGATCGCCGCCGGTCCGGCCGCGGCGGGTCCCGTCCGGCCCCAGCATCACCAGAATGTCAGCGTCGCGCCGTTGCCCGCGGGCACGCAGCGCCCGACCCGGGAAGTGCTGCTTTCGGTCGGCGAAGGCCAGCTCATCACGCTGCCCGCCATCGCCTCGAACGTCTGGGTCTCGAACCCGGACGTGGCCGACGTCTACGTCAGCAACCCGCGCCAAGTGCATCTGTTCGGCAAGGGCTTTGGCGAGGCGACGGTGTTCGCCACCGGCGCGAACGGCGCGGTGATCTATTCCGCGTCGGTACGCGTCAGCCAGAACATCACCTCCGTCGACCGGATGCTCCGCGTGGCGATGCCCGACGCGCAGGTTCAGGTGGTGACGGCGGGACAGATCGCGGTGCTCACGGGCACCGTCGCGTCGCCCGAGGACGCCGCGACCGCCAAGCAGCTTGTTGTCGCCTATCTCAACCCCGGCGTCGACACGTCGGCGGCGAATGCGGTGCTGAAGACCGGCGTCGTCAGCCGCCTCAAGATTGCGACCCCGCTCCAAGTCAACCTGCAGGTCCGCATCGCGGAGGTCAGCCGCTCGTTCAGCAAGAACATCGGCGTTAATCTCCAGACTTTCAGCAACAAGGCCAGCGGCGTCCAATACGGCATCGCGCAGGGTCGCGCGGCCGGGACGCAGTTCTTTCCTAAAGGCTCCCTCGCTACAGGCGGCACGTCAGCGGGCAGCGGTATCAGCCTGCTTAACCAGGTGGCGAACGGCACCACGGTCGGCCTCGCCGCGCACGCGCTCGGGCTGGATGTGCTGGGCTCGCTCGACCTCGGCGAGACGATCGGTCAGGTGACGACGCTTGCCAACCCGAACCTTACCGCGCTGTCGGGCGAGACCGCGACGTTCCTCGTCGGCGGCGAGATTCCGATCCCGGTGGCTCAGGGCGGCGTCAGCAACGCGATATCGGTCGAGTTCAAGGAATATGGCGTCAGCCTTGCCTACACACCCACGGTTTTGTCCGACGGGCGCATCAGCCTGCGCGTCCGTCCGGAGGTGTCCGAATTGTCCTCGGCGGGCGCGGTGACCCTCAACGGTGTGCAGATCCCCGCGCTCACCACCCGGCGCACCGAAACGACGGTGGAACTCGGCTCGGGGCAAAGCCTCGTGATCGGCGGCCTGCTTCAGAACAATCACAACAATACCTTCACCAAGCCGCCCGGCGTCGGTGACCTGCCGATCCTGGGCGCGCTGTTCCGGTCCAACGCGTTTCAGCGCAACGAGACCGAGCTGGTGATCGTGGTGACGCCGTATCTGGTGAAGCCGGTCAACGCCAACGACGTCGCGCTGCCGACCGACGGCTACCTCGCGCCGACCGACGCCGATCGCATCCTCCTCGACCAGCTGACCAAGGGCAAGACGGGCGGACAGCGGCCCAAGCCGAACGTCGCGCCCGCACCGAACGGCATCGTCGCGCCCTCGGCGCTTGGCGCGGTTCAGCCGACCGCACCACTCGCCGACCGCCGCTCAACCCCGAATGCGGGGGGCGCGGTCGCCGCCCCCGGCTTCTCCAGCAACTGACGCCGGCAAGGACCTAGCGCCATGATCAACCGCCCGCTCCTCCTCGCCCTCCTCCCCGCGACAATGCTCGCCGGGTGCGGCGGTACGCTCAACCGTGGCCTCGAATCAGTGCATCAGCCGGTGGTCAGCCGCGCCGACTACAGCTTCGACCTGTCGACCGACGGCGCGGGGCTCGCCCCGGGCGAAGGCCAGCGGCTGGCGGGCTGGATGACCTCGCTCCATGTCGGCTATGGCGACCAGGTCACGATCGACGACCCCGCCAACGATCGCGCCGCGCGCGAGGCGGTGGCGGGACAGGCCGCGCGATTCGGGCTGCTCGTCTCGGAGGACGCGCCCGTCACCGCCGCCGCGGTGCCGCCCGGCATGGTGCGCGTGGTGGTCAGCCGCAGCAAGGCTTACGTCCCCCACTGCCCCGACTATTCCCGCGAGGGCCAGCCTGAGTTCAACAGCGACACCTCATCCAACTTCGGTTGTGCGAGCAACACCAACCTAGCCGCGATGGTCGCCAACCCCGCCGACCTCGTCCGGGGTGAGCCGGGGTCGGGCACCATTGACCCGCTGACCGCGACGCGCGCGATCGACGCCATGCGCCGTGCGCTGCCGACCGGCGGCGGCGGCACGACCGTCAAGGCGGAGAGCGCAACGGGAGGTGGCAAGTAATGAACGCGCCCTGGAAACCCGGTCAGGCCGGGCTCAAAGACCCGTTCGCCGCATTCGTGTGCGACGACACCACCGTCGAGGCGCTGCGCCCGATCGCGACCGAGCTCGGCTGGTCGGTCGACAAGATTAACAAGGGCGGCCTGCGCAACGCGGTCCAGACGCTGTCGGTGTCCGCCAGCCCGCAGGTGCTGTTCGTCGACCTGTCCGAATCGGGTGATCCGCTGGCGGACATCAACGGCCTTGCCGAGGTCTGCGAGCCGGGCACGGTGGTGATCGCCGCAGGGCAGGTCAACGACGTGCGGCTGTACCGCGACCTCGTCGCGTCGGGTATTCAGGACTACCTGCTGAAGCCGCTCGGCCCCGACGTGTTGCGCGACGCCTTTGCGCACGCGCAGGCGATGCTCAACGCGCCCAAGCAGAGCGAGGCCTCCGCTGATCGCCCGCATTGCGCGGCGGCGGTGATCGGCACGCGCGGCGGCGTCGGCGCGTCGACGATCGCGACCTCGCTCGCCTGGCTGCTGTCCGACAAGGAAAGCCGCTCCACCGCGCTGCTCGACCTCGACGTGCATTTCGGCACCGGCGCGCTCGCGCTCGACCTCGAGCCGGGACGCGGGCTCACCGACGCGATCGAGAACCCCAGCCGCATCGACGGGCTGTTCATCGAGCGGGCGATGGTCAAGGCGTCGGAAAAGCTGGCGGTGCTGTCGGCCGAAGCGCCGATCGCCTCGCCGGTGCAGACCGACGGCGTCGCCTTCTACCAGTTGCAGGAGGAGATGCGCGCCGCCTTCGAGTGCACGGTCATGGACCTGCCGCGGCACATGCTGGTCCAGCATCCCGCGCTGATGAACGATGTCGGCGTCGCGGTGGTCGTGACCGAGCTGACGCTGGCGGCGGCGCGCGATTCGATCCGCTTGCTGTCGTGGCTGAAGTCCAACGCGCCGGGCACGCAGGTGTTCGTGGTCGCCAACCGCGTTCACCCGGGCGCGGGGCTGGAGATCACGCGCAAGGACTTCGAGGGCTCGATCGAACGCAAGATCGACTACACCCTCCCCTTCGACCAGAAGCTCGCGGCGCAGGCCGCCAAGCTGGGCAAGCCGCTCGCGGAAGCGGGCAAGAACAGCAAGACGGTCGCGCCGTTGCTCGACGTCGCGCGCGCGCTGGTCACCACCTGCGACGGTGTGGCCGAGGCGGCCGGCGACGCGAAGGGCAAGGGCAAGGCGGGCAAGGGCCAGTCGCTGATCGGCAAGTTCGGCGAGCTCAAGGGGCTGATGCCCAAGCGCGCCAGGAAATAGGGGAAGAGCGCGATGCCGATGCTGCCGATCCTTATGCTGTCGTTTGGCGCGCTGGTCGTGCTCGCGCTGATGGTGCTCGCCTTTTCGGGGCCGTCGGGCGCGCGCGCGGGTAATCGCCGGGTGACGGCGGTGCGCGAGCGCCATGCCGGTTCCGCCGCGGTGGCAGTCGATGCGCAGCTGCGCCGCATCACCGCCAATCGCTCGACCAAGATGGACCGCGCCGCCGGTCGTTTCCTCCCCAACGTGGCGCAGCTCAAGAAGCGGCTGGCGATGACGGGCAAGAGCTGGTCGGTCGGCGGTTACGGATTGTGGACCGGCGGGTTGATCGTCGGCACGGTCGCGCTGCTGTGGTTGCGGGGCGCGCCGGTGCTGCTGGCGTTGCTGTTCGGCCTGTGCGTCGGCGCGGGGCTGCCGCACTTCTACGTCGGCCGGGTGATCAAGCGCCGCGTGGGCAAGTTCATCGCCAAGTTTCCCGACGCGATCGAGCTGCTCGTCCGGGGCTTGCGCTCCGGCCTGCCGATCACCGAAACGATGGGCGTCGTCGCCGCCGAGGTGCCCGGCCCGGTGGGCGAGGAGTTTCGCACCGTGTCCGACAAGATGAAGATCGGCCGGACGATGGATGCCGCGCTGCAGGACACCGCCGACCGGCTCGGTACGCCCGAGTTCCAGTTCTTCGTTATCTCCATCGCGATCCAGCGCGAGACGGGCGGCAACCTCGCCGAGACGCTCGCCAATCTCGCCAACGTGCTGCGCCAGCGCGGGCAGATGAAGCTCAAGATCCGGGCGATGTCGTCCGAGTCCAAGGCGTCGGCCTATATTGTCGGCGCGTTGCCGTTCATCGTCTTCATCATGGTCTATATCGTCAATCCCAATTACATCGGTAAGTTCTTCACTGATGAACGGCTGATGGTCGCGGGGGTGGGCGGCGCGATCTGGATGGGGATCGGCGCGTTCATCATGGCCAAGATGGTCAACTTTCAGATCTAAGGGGCGAGCGGGCGATGGGCGAGACGGGCGGTCCCAAGGTCCTTGGCGTGGACGTGCTGTGGGTGGCGACGTTGCTGTCGGGCGTCGCCGCGTTCGCGGTCATGCTCGCCATCTACGCCGCGACCAGCGTGCGCGACCCGATGACCAAGCGTGTCAAGGCGCTCAACGACCGGCGCGAGCAACTAAAGGCGGGCATCACCGCCTCCACCTCCAAACGCCGGGCGAAGCTCGTCCAGCAGAACGACACCGCCGACCGGCTGCGTAGCTTCCTGTCCTCCCTCAAGGTGCTGCAGGACAGCCAGGTCAAGGCCGCGCAGATCAAGCTGATGCAGGCGGGCATCCGCTCAAAGGAATGGGCGGTTGGTGTCATCTTCGGGCGGCTGGTGCTGCCGCTCGTGTTCGGGACGTTGATCGTCTACCTCGTCTACGGATCGGGCGCGTTCCCGACCTGGGGGCCGCTCAAGCGGTACGCACTGGTCGCGGGGACGTTCGTGCTGAGCTACAAGGCGCCCGACATTTTCCTGAAGAACAAGATCAGCAAGCGGTCGCACGCGATCCGGCTCGGGCTGCCCGACGCGCTCGATCTGCTGGTGATCTGCGCGGAAGCCGGGTTGACCGTCGATGCGGCGTTCCACCGTGTCGCGCGCGAGCTCGGGCGCGCCTATCCCGAGCTGGGCGACGAGTTCGCGCTGACCGCGATCGAGCTCGGCTTCCTCACCGACCGGCGGCACGCGTTCGAGAATCTGGCGACGCGCGTAGACCTCGACGCGGTGAAGGGCGTGGTCACCACCATGGTGCAGACGGAGAAATACGGCACCCCGCTCGCGAGCGCGCTGCGGGTGCTGTCCGCCGAGTTCCGCAACGAGCGCATGATGCGCGCGGAGGAGAAGGCGGCGCGGCTGCCCGCGATCATGACCATTCCGCTGATCATGTTCATCCTGCCGACGTTGTTCGTCGTGATTCTCGGGCCGGCGGCCTGTTCGATCAACGACTCGTTCCTCCACCGGCAATGAGCGGGCACGGCGGGGAGCGCACCTATTCTCCCGGAACCCGGCACCGCCGCTCTCGTTCTCCCACCGTAACGGGAGACCGGCGATGCTGTTCACGACCACGACGCAATGGGTGGCGCTGTTCCTGGTGCTGGTCGGCGGCTGGCTGCTCGGGTTGGCGAGCCACCCGGGCGGGCGGCGCTGGCGCGAACGCTACGCCGCCGAGCGCGACGCCCATGCGGTGACGCGGCGCGAGGCGGAGACACGGCTGGCCGAAGCCGACGCGCGCGCGGCCGCGCCGAATGCGGAGGCCGATGCACGGCTCGCCGAAGCGCACGCGCGCATCGCCGAGCTTGAGCGCGACCACGCCCGCCTCGCCGCCGCCGCGCCGCTGACGGCGGCGACCGTTACGCCGGTCACGAACATCCGCCCGACCGCCGTTCTTTCCGCCGCGCCCGGCCCCGCTCCCGCCTATCCGGTCCGCGTCACCCCCGAAACGGACGGGCCGACGCGGAAGATCTGATCTATTTGTCCAACGCCGCCTGCGCCGCCGCCAAGCGCGCGATCGGCACCCGGTACGGCGACGCGCTGACGTAATCGAGCCGCAGCGCCTCGCAGAAGGCGATGCTCGCGGGGTCGCCACCATGCTCGCCGCAGATGCCGAGCTTGATGTCGGGGCGCGTCGCCCGCCCGCGCGCCGCCGCCAGCTCGATCAGCTCGCCCACACCCTCGATGTCGAGGCTGACGAACGGGTCGCGCGCGTAGATGCCCTGCTCGACATAGACGCCCAGAAACCGTGCCGCGTCATCGCGGCTGACCCCCAGCGTGGTCTGTGTCAGGTCGTTGGTGCCGAACGAGAAGAACTCGCCCACTTCGGCGATCTCGCCCGCTTTCAACGCCGCGCGCGGCAGCTCGATCATCGTCCCGACGAGATAGGCGATGCGCTTGCCCCGCTCCGCGAACACCTCGCCCGCGACGCGGTCGACGAGCGCGCGCATCAGCTCCAGCTCGCGCCGCGTCGCGACCAGCGGGATCATCACCTCGGGCAGCGGCGGCTCGCCCGAGGCGTCCGCGACGTCGAGCGCCGCCTCGAAGATCGCGCGCGCCTGCATCTCGTAGATTTCGGGATAGGTCACGCCCAGCCGACACCCGCGATGGCCCAGCATGGGGTTGAACTCGTGCAGCTCCGCCGCGCGCCGCTTGAGCGTGTCGACGTCAACGCCCGCCGCCGCCGCGACCTCGGCATATTCGCTGTCCTGCGTCGGCAGGAACTCGTGAAGCGGCGGGTCGAGCAGCCGCACCGTCACAGGGAGCCCGGCCATGATCGCGAACAGCTCGGCGAAGTCGGCGCGCTGTTCGGGGAGCAGCTTGGCGAGCGCCGCGCGCCGCCCGGCCTCGTCGTGGGCCAGGATCATCTGGCGCACCGCGGTGATCCGCGCGGCGTCGAAGAACATATGCTCGGTCCGGCACAGCCCGACGCCCTCCGCGCCGAACTCGCGCGCGGTGCGGCAGTCGAGCGGCGTTTCCGCATTGGCGCGCACCTTGAGCCGGCGCACCCCGTCCGCCCACTCCATCAGCGTGCCGAAATCGCCCGACAGCTCGGGCTGCACCGTCGCCACCTCGCCCGCCATCACCTCGCCGGTCGCGCCGTCGATGGTGAGCAGGTCGCCCTGCCTCACCTCGCGCCCGGCGACACGCATCACGCCCGCGCGCGCGTCGATCGAGACCGATCCCGCACCCGACACGCAAGGCCGCCCCATGCCGCGTGCGACCACGGCGGCGTGCGACGTCATACCACCTCGCGCCGTGAGGATGCCCTTTGCCGCGTGCATCCCGTGTATGTCTTCGGGGCTGGTCTCCGTGCGGATCAGGATCACCGCCTTGCCGTCCGCGGCCCAGCGCTCGGCGGTGTCCGCGTCGAACACCGCCGCGCCCGACGCCGCGCCGGGTGACGCGGGCAACCCCTTGGCGAGCACGTCGCGCTTGGCCGAAGGGTCGAGCGTCGGGTGGAGCAGCTGGTCGAGCGCCGCCGGATCGACGCGCCGGATCGCCTCCTCGCGGGTGATCAGCCCCTCATTCGCCATGTCCACCGCGATCCTGAGCGCCGCCTTGGCGGTGCGCTTGCCCGAGCGGGTCTGCAGCATCCACAGCTTGCCGCGCTCCACGGTGAACTCGATGTCCTGCATGTCGCGATAATGCGTCTCGAGCGTGTCGAACACGCGCGCGAGCTCGCCGTACACTTCGGGCATCGCTTCTTCCATCGACGCCGCCTTCGCCCCCGCCTCCTCACGCGCGGCAAGGGTGAGGTATTGCGGCGTGCGGATGCCCGCAACCACATCTTCGCCCTGCGCGTTGATCAGGAACTCGCCATAATAGGCCCGGTCGCCCTTGGACGGGTCGCGCGTGAAGGCGACGCCGGTGGCCGAGGTCTCGCCCATGTTGCCGAACACCATCGCCTGCACATTGACCGCGGTGCCCCAGCCGCCCGGGATGTCGTTCAAGCGGCGATAGACCTTGGCGCGGTCAGACTGCCACGACTTGAACACCGCGCCGACCGCACCCCATAGCTGGTCGTGGACGTCCTGCGGGAACGGCTTGCCCCATTCCTTCTGCACCAGCCCCTTATACTCCGCGACCAACGCCTTGAGGTCGTCCGCGCTGAGCTCGGTGTCGAGCGTGAAGCCGCGATCCTCCTTGGCGACCTCCAGCGCTTCCTCGAACGCGCCATGGTCGAGTTCGAGCACCACGTCCGCATACATCTGGATGAAGCGGCGGTAGCTGTCCCACGCGAACCGCTCGTCGCCCGACCCGCGCGCGAGGCCCTCGACCGTCTCGTCGTTGAGGCCGAGGTTGAGCACGGTGTCCATCATCCCCGGCATCGACACCCGCGCGCCCGAGCGGACCGAGACGAGCAGCGGGTCGGCGGCGTCGCCGAACCGCTTGCCGGTGATGCCCTCGATATGTGCGAGTCCGTCGGTGACCTGGCGCGTCAGCGCGTCGGGAAACCGCTCGCCCTCGTCATAAAAGCGCGCGCACATCGCGGTCGAGATCGTAAAGCCGGGCGGCACGGGCAGCCCGATCGAGGCCATCTCGGCGAGGTTCGCGCCCTTGCCGCCGAGCAGGTTCTTGTTCCCCGCCTCGCCATCCCCCGCGCCGCCGCCAAAGCGGTACACCCAACGCTCGTCCGCCTGCGGATGCTCAGCCACGATCGCGGTCGCCATGGAACGATTCCCCTGCTCATGTTGCGGTGCAGCGAGCTTTGTAGCAGCGCCGCGCGGAAAAGGCGAACCCGTGCGCCGTGTCGGGGCGGGACAGGTCAGCCCTCAATACGCGAGAAGTCCGCCACCCGATGCACCGCCGCCCGCACCCGCGCGAGCAGGTCCAGCCGTGCGGCGCGGGTGGCGGGGTCGGGGTCGTTGACGGTTACTTGGTTGAAAAACGCGTCGATCGGCGCGCGCAAGGAGGCGAGCGCGACCATGGCCGCCTCGAAGTCCTCCCGCGCAATGGCCGCGTCGGCGGCGGGCTCCGCCGCGTCCAGCGCAGTAATGAGCGCCGCCTCGGCGGGGGCGGGCGTATGGGAGAGCGAAGAAATAGCAGAATCGCTTTGCTCGTCACCCCGGGCTTGACCCGGGGTCCCGCTGCCTTGCCCCACCTCCAGAGAGAAGCGGGACCCCGGCTCAAGGGCGGGGTGACGGGTCGCGGGGAGGTCGCCCCACCCCTCCTTCTTCAAGATATTCGCCGCCCGCTTATACCCCGCGAGCAGGTTGGCCCCGTCCTCCGTCCCCACAAACCCCTGCAGCGCCCGCACCCGCGCGAGCAGCCGCACAAGGTCGTCCTCCCCCCCGAGCGCAAACACCGCGTCGATCAGGTCGTGGCGGACGCCGGCCTCGCGTTGCTGCACTTTGAGGCGGTCGGCGAAGAACGTGGGTACGTTGGCCCATATCAGCTCGGGATCGCAGTTGACGGCAAGCTCGACTCCTCGCCATTTGTCCGAGCCAGAAGCCTGGATGAGCGCGTCGGGGACGAGGATGTCAGCCGGTCCTTTCTGGCTTGCACTCTCAACCCGCAACAGCGCCGCGTAATAGGCTGCGTCCCGCAAGGAAAAACGCAATCC
>CALMGC010000083.1 GCA_937863505.1 uncultured Sphingomonadales bacterium
AGCCGGGGCTTGCCGCCACGTTGCGCGCGCGTGGGCTGCGCCGCGCGGCGGACCTGTCGTGGCGCGCCTTCGCCGCCGCCAACGTCGCCGTGTATCGCGAGGTGCTGGCGCGATGAACGAAGCGGCGGGCAACGACGGGAAGGACGCGCACCGGCTGGTGCTGCGCGGGGCGTTGGCGACGGGCGCGGGCTTCCTCGTCAAGCTCGGTGCGCGGCTCGGCTTTCTGCTGATCGCGGGGCGCTTGTTCGGCGCGGCGGCGTTCGGAGCCTACAGCATCGGCGTCGCCGCGGTGGAGAGCGGCGTCGGGCTGGCCGGGCTGTCGCTCAGAAAGGTGATCTTCCAGCTGCTCGACGCCAACGCCGCCGCCGGGAAGCGTCCCGCGACGCACGTCGTCGCCGATGCGGGCGTGCTGGTGCTCGCGGCGAGCGGCGCGCTGGCGCTGGCGATCATGGCCGGCACGGTCGCGGTGGTCGGGCGCGTTCCGGTCGAGGGCGCGCCCGCCGCCTTGTTCTGGCTCGCGCCGATGATCGCGGGGCAGACGCTGGTTGACGTGACCCTCGCCGCCAGCCGCTGGCGCCACGCCATCCGCTATGAGGTGGTGGGGCGCAGCATCGTCGAGCCCTATACCCAGTTCGCGGTCGCCACCGCCGGCTGGTGGGCGGGCGTGCCCGGCTGGGCGCTGATCGCGGGCTACTGGGCGGGCAACATCACCGTCAACGCCTATGCGCTCCTCGGCCTGCGGCGGTGCTTCGGTAACCTGGACCTGCGAAGCTACCGGCCCGAGCGCCGACGGCTGGTCGGGACCGCGCGCGGCCTAGCGCCCAACACCGCGACCGAGGTGCTGGGAGGTGTCTACACCCGCGCCGACCTTTACATCGTCGGCGCGTTGCTCGGCGCGCGCTGGGCCGGGGTGTACAGCATGGCGCAGCAGCTGCGCACGCCGCTGCGTCAGGTCCGGCAGAGCTTCGACGGGCTGCTCGTGCCCCTGGTCGCGCGCACCTTGGCGGAGCGCGGCCCCGCCGCGACCGCGCGGGCGATCGCCGCCACCGTGCGCTTGCTGGTCGCGGTGCAGATGCCGATCCTGCTCGCCATCGTCACGGTCGGTCGACCGCTGCTCGGCGCGTTCGGCCCGGGATTCGAACGGGGCTATCCCGCGCTCATCCTGCTCGCCGCCGCCGAGGCATTGCAGGGGAGTCTGGGGCTGGGGGACCTGTTGTTCGTCTACCTCCTGCCCGGCGCGGGGTTGCGACTGGCCGCGATCGCCTTTGTCACCGGGATCGTGCTCGCGCTGCTGCTGGTGCCGCCGCTCGGCATCGCGGGCGCGGCGGCGGCGATGCTGGTCGCGACGGTGTGTCAAGCAGCGCTCAGGCGGTGGACGCTGTCGGCGCGGCTCGCCCATCGCGTGCCCGTCGCGTTCGGCGCGCCGCCGGTGCTCGCCGGACTGGCGGCGCTCGCGGCGACGCTGATGCTGTACCGGCCCTTGGCGACGACCCGTTTCGCGCCGGGCGACGCGGCGGTGCTGGCGGCGGGGCTCGGCCTTTACGCGCTGCTGCTCGCCCTGTGGATGCGCTGGTCGGGTGAGCGACTGTCGATCACCGGGCTCAGCCCGGGCTGACGCGCGATGCCCGGTCGATTCGGAGTGGCGGCGCTTTCGCTTACGTCCTTCGGGTGACACTGTGGTCGACGGGAGGTGGGCCGGCATGATCGACCTGCGATCGCTCGAGGTGTTTTTCTGGGTCGTGAAGCTCGGCGGTTTCGGGCGGGCAGCGGAGCGGCTGCACATGACGCAACCCGCGGTCTCCGCCCGCATTGCAAACATCGAGGCGCGCTACGGGGTACGGCTGCTCAACCGCGGCACCCACGGCGCGCCCGTGCCCACGCCGAAGGGGCGGGAGCTGTACGATTACGCCGAGCGCATCCTGTCGCTGCATGGAGAGATGGTCGACCATCTCGCGGGCCCGGCCGACCTGTCGGGCACGTTGCGGCTCGGCGCGGCGGAGACGCTGGTGCACACGTTGCTCGGCGATCTGCTCCGCGAGGTGCACCACCTCCACCCTCGGGTCACGCCCGAGATCACTGTGGACATCTCGCCCAACCTGCAATCGGCGTTGCTCGCGGGGGAGCTGGACCTTGCGTTGCTGCTCGGGCCGGTCGCCGAGCCGCGGGTCCGCAACGTGGCGCTGCGCGATCACCCGCTGGTCTGGGTCGCGAGCCATCGCCTCGCGATCGGCGAGGGGCGGCTAGGTCTCGCGGAGCTCGCGCGCTGGCCGATCCTCTCCTACTCGCGCGGCACGGTGCCGCACGCGCAGCTGGCGGAGCTGTTCGGCGCGCCCGGCCTGCCGCCGGTCCGCCTGTTCGCCAACAGCAGCGTCGCCACCATCCTGGCGATGGCGGCCGACGGCATCGGCATCGGCGTCCTGCCGCGCGCGGTGGCGGAGCGGGAGATCGCGGACGGGCGGCTGCGCCTGCTCGACGTGGCGCCCGTGCTGCCGCCGCTGCATTTCACCGCCAGCTATCTCGCGACGCCCGGGGGCGGGCTGGCGCAGGCGGTCGCGGAGCTGGCGGGCGAGGTGGCGCGGGGCTCATAACGAGTGGTGATCGCCAACGATCAGGAGATGCGATTTCCGCTCGCTTCACGATCCGCGTAGCTCTCCCGTGCGAAGCGCACCACGCGGCTTCCCGAAGACGAGGTCGGGTCGATGGAACGGGTAAAGGCGGAGATGGCGGACGCGGGCACGATACGCCGGGCGATCAGGGCCGGTGCGATCACCGGCACCACGGCGGGGCTCGCCCCCGGGTACGTGCAGGGCAACATCGTGATCCTGCCCGCGGCCGAGGCCGAGGCGTTCGCCGAATATTGCCGCCTCAACCGGCGATCCTGTCCGCTGCTGGCGACGTCGCGCCCGGGCGATCCCGGGCTGCCAATGCTGGGCGAGGACATCGACATGCGCCATGATCTACCCGGCTATCGGGTGTTCCGCGACGGCATGCCCGGGGAGGAGGTGAGCGACATCGCCGCGCTCTGGCGCGACGACCTCGTCACCTTCGTCATCGGCTGTTCCTTCACGTTCGAGGCCGCGCTGACCGCGGCCGGCATCCCGCTCCGCCACCTGGCGCAGGGGCGGAACGTGGCAATGTTCCGCACGGACCGGAGCACGGTTCCGGTCGGCCCGTTCAGCGGGCCGCTGGTCGTCTCGATGCGGCCGCTCACCCCGACCGACGCCGACCGCGCCGCGCGCATCACCGCCGGCTTCCCCGACATGCACGGCGCGCCCGTTCACCGCGGCGACCCCGCCGCGCTGGGCATCGCCGATCTCCTGCGCCCCGACTATGGCGAGGCGGTCGCGATCGAACCCGGCGAGGTGCCGGTATTCTGGGCCTGCGGCGTCACCAGCCAGGTCGCGGCGGAGGCGGCGCGGCTGCCCTTTTTCATCGCGCACGCGCCGGGCAAGATGCTGATCACCGACCTATGCCATGTCGCCGCACGCGAACCGGAGATGATGTCATGACCTCGCAAGCGCCCACTTCCGGAGGTTGGCAGTTCTGGATCGACCGGGGCGGCACCTTCACCGACATCGTCGCCCGGCATCCGAATGGCCGGTTCACTACCCACAAGCTGCTGAGCGAAAACCCTGAGCGCTACCGCGACGCGGCGGTTGCGGGCATCAGGGAGGTGCTCGGCCTCCCGTCCACCGCCGTGATCCCGCCCGGGCTGGTCGATCAAGTGCGGATGGGCACCACCGTCGCCACCAACGCGCTGCTGGAGCGCAAGGGCTGT
>CALMGC010000084.1:0-8827 GCA_937863505.1 uncultured Sphingomonadales bacterium
GGTGCAGGTTGCTGAGATCCTCGATCCGGCGATCGCGCGATCCGTCCGGCGGCGGCAGGTTCATCGCCATGTCATGCGACTTTCACGCATTTGACGCAAGAACTTGAGCACGATCAACCGTCGCGATCCGCGCTCGCTGACCGAACGCGCGTTCGGCGGCGAGCAGTGCGGGGGCGTCGTCGACGTCGATCCAGCTGAGGTCGCTACACTCGGCCACGCCCGCCTTGCCCTCGGCGGCGAGCTGCGCGACTCCGGCCGAGACGGAGGGCGCGGGCAGCGAGCGGAGCGCCGCGACGAACGGCATCCCCACCGCGAACACGCCGGTGTCGAACGCGTCATAATCGGCCAAACCTTTGCCGATGCTTACGATCCGGTCGCCGCGCGTCGCGACCCGGGTCACGTCATCAAGGTCGACTGCCGGGTCGTCGAGCCGCCGGTCGACCCCGAGCGTCAATCCCCTGCCCGCCCCCGTTTCGGCCAGCCGGGCATAGAGCGCGGGATCGACCAGATGGTCGCACATCGCCAGCAACGCGGGCGCGCCGACCCGTTCCAGCCCGGCCAGCGCCGACACGCCGTTTGGCAGCCGCCAGTCGCTCACCAACACCTGCTCGACCGCCACCGGCCACGCGCGCGCGTCGAGATAGGCCGAGATTGCGTTCGCCTCGTAACCGAGCACCACCGCCACGCGCGTGACGCCCGCCTCGGCGAGTCCGGCCAGCGCGTGCGCGATGAGCGGGACGCCGCCGACCGGGCATAAGGGCTTGATCGGCTCCACCGCGCGGAGCCGGCTTCCTTCGCCGGCCGCGAGCAAAACCGCGGCGGTGATCACGCGCGCGCGCGCTCCAGCGCGGGCACGTTCGCCGCGGCGGGCGCGTAGCGGTCGAACGCCCAGCCGCAAAAGTCCGCGAACGCCTGCGGGTCGCGCGGCGGGCTGGTGTGGTGCGGCGCGACCCCCAGATGCTCGGGCGTGAAGCAGAAGGTGAGCGTCACGTCGAAGTCGCCGAGCTTGTCCATCACCCGGTCGATCCAGTCCACCCCGCCGGGTCGAAACGTGTCCGCCCAACTGAGCCCCGTGCGCAGCTTACGGGTGCCGAGCCGCTTCATCCACGCCACCGCGTCGTCGACGCGCGGGTCCTCATGGTGAAACCATTGCATCAGCCCCATCTCGCCGGCGACCTTCGCATAGTCGTCGAGCGCGGGCTTGGGCGTGCCGTCCTCGCGGATCAGCCCCATGTAGAAATGCCGGTAATAGCTCGACCCCTCCGCCTCGCGGTGGCGGGTGGTCGCGCCCCATTCCTGCGGCAGGTCGAACAGCGAATACCAATATGCGCGCGCGACTCGCCCGATCAGCAGCTCGGCGGTGCGCTGGACGCCGAACACCTGCACCTCCTCGGCACCGAAGCTGCCGACGCCGACCTCCGTCACCCAGACGGGCTTGTCCGTCACCGCCTCGATCTCGGCGATCTTGTCGGGCCAGGCCCCGATCGGCCACAGGTTCCAGTCGAGCGGGAAGCCATGAACCGCGACCACGTCGACCTCGTCGAGCCCGCCATGCCCCTGCATCCGCTTGATCCACAGCGGGTCGATCGGCGACATGCCGCCCAGCACGCGGGTGATCGCGGGGTTCGCGGCCCGGATCGCGCGCCCGGCGCGGGTGACGCAATCGGCGTAGATCGACCAGTCGGGGTCGATCTCCGGGTCCCAGTGCGACTTGTTGTTCGGCTCGTTCCAGATCATCGCCGCTTCGACGGTCACTTCTCAACTCCTCGCGCGGGATAGACCGAGGCCGGCCCCCACTGGCTGTAGGGCACGTCCGTCACCCGGGCGAGGAACACCTCGTCCTCCGGATGCGCGACGATCTCGAACCCCGACGCGCGCAGCATCGCCGCCGAGCAGGCGCGGTTGGGGGCCCACCAGTTCGTCCAGTCGTTCGAGAACGAGCGCTCGATGAAGTGCATCTTCGGGTAACCCGGCGCGTCGAAGATCGGCGGCGGCCCGCCGCCCTCGGCGTGGAAAGGGTGGTCCTCGGGCACGTCCGCGACCTCGTTCGACCCCTGCTGCATCGTCTGGAACAGCAGCAAGTCACCGGCGACATGTTCGCGGATCAGATCGAGCGCGAGCAGCGGGTGGCGCAGATGGTAAAGCACCCCCATGAAGATCACGAGGTCGAACCGCTCGCCCAACGCGCCGACGTCGTAGACGTTGAGCTTGCGAAACTCGAGGCTTGGGAACCCCAGCGTGTCCGCGACCAGCCGTGCCTGCGCGAGGTAGCGCTCGTCCTCGTCGATACCGAGCACGCGGGCAGCGCCGCGCCGCGCCATCTCCACCGAATAAAAGCCCGCGTTGCAGCCGATGTCGAGCACGCTCTTGCCCGTCAGATCGGCGGGGACCGCGTCGGCGAAGCGGTCGAACTTGAAGCCGGGATAATTGCCGAGGAAGTGGTCGGGCGCGGTCCATAGCCCCTCGCCCAGGTCGATGTTGTGGAACCAGGGCGCGAGCGCCTCCACCCGTTCCCTGAGGTCGCTCATCCGCCAGCCTTCTCGTTGAACGACAGCACGCGCCCGCCCCAATCGCCGAACACGACGCGCGTCACCGACGCCGGGCCGATGTCGAATGCGTGCATCTTCTGCAGGTCGAGCCCGAGTATCGCGACCACCGCCGCCTTGACGATATCGGCATGGGTGACGAGCGCGATCAACTCGCCCGGGTGCGTTGCAGCGGTCGCGTGAAGGTGCGCGGCGACGCGGTCGACCACTTGCGCCATCCGCTCACCGCGCGGGACCTGGGCGGTGGCGCGGTTGTTGTTCCACTCGTCCCAGGCGGGGTCGCCGTGTAGGCTGTCGAACGTGCGCCCGGTCAGCTGGCCGAAGTCGATCTCCAGCAGCGCATCAACCGGCTCGGCCCCCGGCAGCCCCAACGCGTCCGCGACGATCGCCGCCGTCTCGCGTGTCCGCTCGATCGGGCTGCACTGGATGCGGGTGACGGGCTCACCCTTGAGATATGCGCCGGTCGCCGCCGCCTGCGCGCGCCCGGCTTGCGTCAGCGGCACACCGGGGCGACGGCCCGACAATATCTTGTCGAGATCGCCATGCGCGCCGTGCCGGATCAACAGAAACGTCGCGGTCACGCCTGGCAAGCTCCCCCAAAGCGGCGCGCTCTAGACGGGTTCGCGGGGAAGGTGAACCCTCTGGACGTACAAACCTTGTTGACTTGAAAGGTACAAAGAAGAACAAGCGCCGCCCAATCACGAGCAGGAGCGCTCCGCCCACATGGACGGCAACACCGATCGGCCGCGCAGGCTATGAGCGAGACCGTCCTGATCACCGGCGGCGCGGGGTTCATCGGTCGCTTCGTCGCGGACGAGCTACTCCGCCGCGGGCACAAGGTTCGCGTGCTCGATGCGCTGATCGAACAGGTGCATGGCGAGGTCGACGGGTCGGCGATGCTCAACGCTGAAGCTGAGCTGATCCGCGGCGACGTGCGCGACGGCGACGCGGTGGCGCGCGCGCTGAACGGCGTCGACAGCGTCGTCCACCTCGCCGCCGAGGTGGGCGTCGGCCAGTCGATGTACGAGGTGGAACGCTATACCTCGACCAACGACGTCGGCACCGCCGTGCTGTTCGAGAAACTGATCGCGCATCCGGTGCGCCGCGTCGTCACCGCCTCCTCCATGTCCATCTATGGCGAGGGCCTCTACCGCGACGCGGACGGGCGGCTGGTGGAGGACGCCGAGCGGCACGGGCTCAAGGATGGGCTCAGCAACTGGGAGCCGGTCGACAAGCAGGGCCGCCCGCTGTCGCCGGTCGCGACGGCGGAGTGGAAGCGGCCCAACCTGTCTTCGATCTACGCGCTCAACAAATATGTGCAGGAGCGCACCACGCACATCATGGCCGCGCCCTACGGGATGGAAGGCGTGTGCCTGCGCCTGTTCAACGTCTATGGCCCGGGTCAGGCGCTGTCGAACCCGTACACCGGCGTGCTGGCCATCTTCGCATCGCGGCTGCTCAACGGGCAGCGGCCGATGATCTTCGAGGATGGCGAGCAGCGGCGCGATTTCGTCCACGCGACCGACGTCGCGCGCGCGTTCGCGGACGCGCTGGCGCTGCCCGCGGCGGCGGGGGGCACGTTCAACATCGGCTCCGGGCAGGACCGGTCGGTGACCGACGTCGCCCGCGAACTCGCCCGCGCGATGGGCAAGAACGACTGCGAGCCCGAGATCGTCGGCAAGGCGCGCATTGGCGACATCCGCCATTGCTTCTGCGACACGGGCCTCGCCGCCGAGAAGCTCGGCTTTCGCGCGACGCAGGACTTCGGGGAGGGACTGGCCGAACTCGCCGAATGGGTCGCCGAGCAAAAGGCGACCGACAACGTCGCCAAGATGCGCGCGGAGCTGGAGCAGCGGGGGCTGGTGGCGTGAGCGACGCCCCCATCCTCGTTACCGGCGGCGCGGGGTTCATCGGCGCGAACCTTGTCGACCGGCTGGCGGGCGAGGGGCACCGCGTCCGCATCTATGACGCGCTGACCCGGCCGGGGGTGGAGGGCAACCTGCGCTGGTTGCAGGACCGCCATCCCGAGGCGATCGAGTTCATCCACGCCGACATCCGCGATGCCGCGCGCCTGTCCGCCGCCGCCGCTGATGCGCGCGCGGTGTTCCACTATGCCGCGCAGGTCGCGGTGACGACCTCGATGGTCGACCCGGTGGAAGACTTCCAGATCAACATCCAGGGCACGCTTAATCTGCTCGAAGCGCTGCGCAAGCGTGGGGACGGGATCCCGCTGATCTTCGCGTCTACCAACAAGGTCTATGGCGACCTCGCCGATCTCGATTTTACGCTGGAGGACGAAGCGTACCAGCCTGTCGACCCTGATGTCCGCGCCAACGGCATCTCCGAGGCGCGCCCGCTTGATTTCCACACTCCCTATGGCGTGTCGAAGGGGTCGGCGGACCAGTATGTGCTGGACTACGCGCGCAGCTTCGGGGTGCCGACCTGCGTATTGCGGATGAGCTGCATCTATGGCCGACGGCAGATGGGGACGGAGGACCAGGGCTGGGTCGCGCATTTCCTGATCCGCGCGCTGGAGGGCGAGCCGATCACGCTTTACGGCGATGGCTATCAGGTGCGCGACATCCTCGACGTGGGCGACGCGGTTGAGGCCTATGTTCAGGCGTGGCGGCGGATCGACCAGGTCAAGGGCCGCGCGTTCAATCTCGGCGGCGGCACGGGCAACGCGGTGTCCTTGCGCCAGCTGCTCGCGCACATGGCGACGCTGATCGGGCGCGAGGTGGATATATCCTACTCGGACTGGCGCGCGGGCGACCAGCGCTATTTCGTCGCGGATACGCGCGCAGCGGAGGAGGCGCTGGGGCTCGGCGCGAAGCTCGACTGGCGCGAGGGCGTCGCGCGGCTCGCGCGCTGGTTGAGCGAGGAGCGGCGGCTGAACCTGCCCGTCGGGGTGGCCGCGTGAAGCTGCTGATGACCGCCGACGCGGTGGGCGGCGTGTGGCAATACGCGACCGAACTGGCCCGGGCGCTGGGCGCGCACGGGGTCGAGGTGGTGATCGCGGTGATGGGGCCTTCCAGCCCCTCCTCTGAGCCGCAGGCGAGCGCAGCTCAACGGGAGGGGCTCGACATCATCCCTACCCACCTCCCCCTCGACTGGCTCTGCGACTCCCCGGCTCCCGTCATCGCCGCTGCCGAAGCGATTGCCGCCCTCGCCCGCGAGGTCGGCGCGGACGTGGTGCAGGTGAACAGCCCCACCCTCGCCTGCGCGCATTTCGACCAGCCCGTCGTCGCGGTCGCGCATGGCTGTGTCGCGACCTGGTGGGAGGCGGCGGAGGCGGGGCCGCTGTCCCCCGACTTCGCCTGGCACGCCGAGCTGATGCGCGAAGGGCTGCTCGCCGCCGCCGCGACCGTCGCGCCGACGCACGCCTATGCGGAGACGGTGCGCCGCCGCTACGCGCTGCCGACCGCGCCGCTGGCGATGCACAACGGTCGCACGCCGATGGCGTTGCCCCCTGCCCTACCTGCCGACTACGCCTTCACCGCCGGGCGGCTATGGGATCGGGTCAAGCGCACCGCGCTGCTCGATCGCGTCGCGGCAGTGACCCCGATCCGCGCCGCCGGGCCGGTCGCCGCGCCGCATGGCGAGACGGTAGCGACCGAGCATCTGGAGCTGCTCGGTACGCTCGACACGGACGCGCTCGCGCGCGAGCTTGCGGGGCGGCCGGTGTTCGTCTCGGCGGCGACGTTCGAGCCGTTCGGGCTGGCGGTGCTGGAGGCTGCGCAAGCCGGCTGCCCGCTGGTGCTCTCCGACATCGCAACCTTCCACGAACTGTGGGACGGCGCGGCGCTGTTCGTCGCGAGCGATGCGCCAGAAGACTGGGCCGAGGCGATCGAGCGCGCCAGAGCGGACCGCGACACGCTCGGCGCGGCGGCGCGGCGGCAGGCCGCGCGCTACACGCCCGAGGCAAACGCGGCCGCGATGGCGGCGATCTATGCGCGGCTGCTCGGCCGGGAGCGCGTCGCCGCATGAAGATCGCCTATTTCACCCATAGCCTCGACAGCTGCTGGAACCACGGCAACGCGCATTTCCTACGCGGCGTGCTGCGCGAGTTGATCGCCCGGGGCCACGACGTGCGCGCGCTCGAACCGGCGGGGGCGTGGAGCCTCGACAACCTCCTCGCCGACGCGGGCGAGGCAGGGCTGGAGCCCTACCGCGCCGCCTACCCGGAACTGTCCTCAACCCACTTCGACCCGGCCACCCCCGCCGACGAACTGATCGGCGACGCGGAGCTCGTCATCGTCCACGAATGGAACGACCCCGCGCTGGTCGCCGCGATTGGCGAGGCGCGCCGTCGCGGCGGGCGGTTCACCCTCCTGTTCCACGACACCCACCACCGCGCGGTCAGCGACCCCGACGCAATCCGCGCGTTCGACCTGTCCGGTTACGACGGCGTACTCGCGTTCGGCGAGGCGCTGTCCGAGGTGTACCGCCGCTGGGGCTGGGGCGGGCGCGTGTGGACGTGGCACGAGGCGGCGGACACGCGATTGTTCCATCCGCCGGAGGTGGAGGGCGAACGCGACGGCCTGGTCTGGATCGGCAATTGGGGCGACGGCGAGCGCACCGCCGAGCTGGAACGCTTCCTGTTCGCCCCCGCGCGCGGTGCCGAGCTCGGGCTCGACATCTACGGTGTCCGCTATCCCGACGCGGCACGCGAGACGCTAGCCCGCTACGGCGCGCGCTACCACGGCTGGGCGCCCAACGCGCTCGCCCCGTCGATCTTCGCGCGCCACCTCGCCACCGTCCACGTGCCGCGCCGCTATTATGCCACCATCCTCCCCGGCATCCCGACCATCCGCGTGTTCGAGGCGCTGGCCTGCGGCATCCCGCTGGTCTCCGCGCCGTGGGCCGACAGCGAGGGGCTGTTCCGCCCGGGGCAGGACTTTCTGACCGCTCGTGACGGAAGCGAAACGGAATCGCACCTGCGCTCCATAGGTCAGGATCTTCCGCTTCGCGCCCACCTCGTCGCGTCGGGTCTCGCCACCATCCGCGCCCGCCACACCTGCGCGCACCGGGTCGACGAGCTGCTGGCCGTTGTCGCCGGGCTCAACCAACAAAGGACCGCCGCGTGAAGATCGCTTTCTACGGCTCCAGCCTCGTATCCTCCTATTGGAACGGCGCGGCGACCTATTACCGCGGCATCCTGTCCGACCTCGCGCGGCGCGGCTACGACATCACCTTCTACGAACCCGACGCGTTCAAGCGGCAGCAGCATCGCGACATCGACCCGCCCGCTTATGCGCGCTCGGTCGTCTACCCCGCCACCGACGCGGGGCTGCGCTCGGTGCTGGCGGAAGCGGGCGCGGCGGACATCGTCGTCAAGGCGAGCGGGGTCGGCGTGTTCGACCGCGAGCTGTTGCAGGGCGTGATCGACCACGCGCGCCCGGACGCGCTCAAGCTGTTCTGGGACGTCGATGCCGCCGCGACGCTCGACGAGATGCGCGCCGACCCGGACCATCCGGTGCTGAAGGCGCTGCCGAGTCTCGACATGGTGCTGACCTATGGCGGCGGGCCGCCGGTGGTGAACGCCTACACCGCATTCGGCGCGGCGGAGTGCGTGCCCGTGTACAACGCGCTCGACCCCGCGACGCATCACCCGGTCGCGCCCGACGAGCGCTTTGCGTGCGACCTCGCCTTCCTCGGCAACCGCCTCCCCGACCGCGAGGCGCGCGTGGAAGAGTTCTTCCTCCGCCCCGCCACCGCTTTGCCCGCGCAAAGCTTCCTGATCGGCGGCAATGGCTGGGAGTCGAAAGACATGCCCACCAACGTCCGCCACCGCGGCCATGTCTACACCGCCGAGCATAACGCCTTTAATTGCACGCCCCGCGCTGTCCTCAACGTCGCCCGCGACTCAATGGCGCATATCGGCTTCTCCCCCGCGACGCGCGTGTTCGAGGCGGCGGGCGCAGCTGCTTGCCTGATCACCGACGCGTGGGAGGGGATCGAGCAGTTTCTCATTCCCGACCAGGAAGTGCTGGTCGCGCGCGACGGGCAGGATGTGGCGGATCACCTCCACGCGCTCACTCCCGAGCGGGCGAAGGCGATTGGAGAGGCGGCACTGAAGCGTGTCCTCGCCGAGCACACCTACACGCTGCGTGGCGCGCAGGTTGATGCGCTGTTCCGCGAGCGGATGGGCCAGCGGCGGGAAGCGGCGTGAAGCTCGTCGTCCTCGGGTTGTCGCTGTCCTCCTCCTGGGGAAACGGGCACGCGACCACTTATCGCGCGCTGTTGAGCGCCTTTGCCGCGCGCGGGCATGAGGTGCTGTT
>CALMGC010000084.1:8837-9901 GCA_937863505.1 uncultured Sphingomonadales bacterium
CCCGACCCCGACTTCTGCACCCTCGCGCTGTACCGCGACCTCGATGACCTGGCCGGGTGGACCCGCGAGATCGCGCGCGCGGACGCCGTGATCGTCGGCTCCTACGTGCCCGAAGGCGTCGCGGTGGGGCGCTTCGTTCAGCACACCGCATCGGGCGTCACCGCCTTTTACGACATCGACACGCCCGTGACGCTGGCGAAGCTCGCGCGCGGCGACTATGAATATCTCTCGCCCGAGCTGATTTCGGGCTACGACCTGTACCTTTCCTTCACCGGCGGGCCGACACTCGCGCGGATCGAGCGCGAGTATCGCTCCCCCGCCGCGCGCGCGCTGTATTGCTCGGTCGACGCCGCCGCCTACCACCCGCGAGGCGGGGCGAAGCGCTGGGACCTGTCCTATCTCGGCACCTACAGCCCCGATCGCCAGCCGGTGCTCGACCGCTTACTGATCGAGCCCGCACGCGCCTGCCCGGACAAGAGCTTCGTGGTCGCGGGGCCGCAATACCCCGCCGACATCGACTGGCCCACCAATGTCGAGCGGGTCGAGCATCTGCCCCCGCGCGACCACGCGGCCTTCTACTCAGCCTCGCGCTGGACGCTGAACGTCACGCGAGCGGATATGGTCGCGGCGGGCTGGTCCCCCTCCGTCCGGTTGTTCGAAGCGGCGGCGTGCGCGACGCCGATCGTTTCGGACCGGTGGAAAGGGTTGGACCAGCTGTTCGCGCCGGACGCGGAGATCGTGCTGGCCGACACAGCGGCGGACGTGATCGCCGCGCTGGAGCGAGCCGACGCGGACGCGATCGGGCGCGCGGGGCAACATCGCGTCCTCGTCGAGCACACCGCCCAGCATCGCGCCGCGGAGCTGGAAGCGGCGCTGGGCGAAGCCATGCTGAGAGCGACGCCGCTGGCGACGCAGGCCGGTTAGGCCCGCCCCAGCAGCACCCTTGCCTGCCCCGCGATCTGCGCCAGCATCGCCGCGTTCGGCGCCGCGGCGTGGCGGGCGCGGTCGACCAGCGCGCGGAACTGCGCCACCCTCGCCCCATGCTCCGCCAGCCAGTCCCCCAC
>CALMGC010000085.1 GCA_937863505.1 uncultured Sphingomonadales bacterium
CGCGCGCTGGGCGGCGCGCTGTGGGCGGCGCTGGCGATCGGCGGCGTGTGCTTCGCGGCGGACCTCGGGAGCTGGCACCTCGGCATCCTCAGGACCACGCTCGCCAACGCGACGTTGTTCGGCAACACCGCGACGCTGATCTTCCCGGTGTACGGCTTCCTCGCCGCCCGCGCGTGGCCGACGCGGTTGCAGGCGTCGGCGTTGCTGCTGGCGGCGGCGGGCGCGGCGCTGTTGATGGGGCGGTCGTACCAGCTCGACCCGCGCCACCTCGCCGGCGACCTTCTCTGCCTCGCGGCGGGTGTCCTCTACACCGGCTATTTCATCGCCATGGCGCGGGCGCGCTCTACGATGAGTCCGCTCCCTGCGCTTGCCTTATCGACGCTGGCGAGCGTGGGGCCGCTGCTCGTGTTCGCGTGGGTCATGGGCGAGCGGATATGGCCGCAGCATTGGGGCGCGCTGGTTGCGCTCGCCTTGTGCAGCCAGGTGATCGGGCAGGGGCTGATGATCCAGGCGCTCGGGCGCTTCTCGCCGCTGGTGGTCGGTGTCGCGCTGCTGGTGCAGCCGATCGTGTCGGGCACGGTGGGGTGGATCGTTTATCGCGAGCGGCTCGGGTTCGCGGACCTCGTCGGCGCGGCGCTGGTCGCGGCGGCGCTGGTGCTGGTGCGCGAACGTGACGCGCGCGGGGCGGAGGCGTAGGGAGCGCGCATGATGCTGCCCCCCGACCCCACGCTCGACGAGATCCGCGCCGCGCTCGCCCCCGGCATCGCCGCCAACGCCGCGTTCGACGGCTGGACGGCGGCGGCGCGCGAGGTGGCGGCGGAAGCGGCGGGGGTCGACCGCGACCTCGCCGCGCTGGCGTTCGGGGACGGCGCGACCGCGATGATCGACGCGTGGTTTGCGGACATCGACCGGCAGATGGCCGATGCCGTCCCGATCGAGGCTCTGGCGGCGATGAAGGTGCGCGAGCGCGTCGTTGCGCAGGTAGAGGCGCGGCTGGAGGCGATCGCGTTCGACCGTGAGGCGCTCCGCCGCGCGCTGGCGGTGCTCGCCATGCCGCAGAACCTGGCGACCGCCGCCCGGCTCGGTTGGCGCACCGCCGACCTGATCTGGGCGCGCGCGGGCGATACCGCCACCGACTATAACCATTACACCAAGCGCGTGTCGCTGCTCGCCATCTATGGCGCGACCGTCACCGTGTTCCTCGACGACGACAGCGACGGCTTCACCGACACGCGCGGGTTCCTGGCGCGGCGGATCGAAGGGCTGATGCGGTTCGAGAAGGCGAAGGCGGGCGTGATTGCGCGCGGGCAATATCGACCCAGCCTGTCGCGGTTCGTCGGACGGTTGCGTTATCCGGTGCGGTGAGTGGCTGACGAACCCGTCCCGGCGACTCGGGCCGCAGGGTCGGAAGTTCGCTAAGTTCGCTCTACGGTCGGTTCGTATTCGCCTCCCGACGTGATTTTCACAGCGCTGGCGAGTGACCGATCCGTGAAGGTGCGGGAACGTCATCCCTCGCACCATATACCGGGGCGGGGCGTGTAGGACAGCGAGGGCCCTCGGTCCTATTGATACTCACTCGCAAATCGCTATATTGCTGCGGATGGGTTCGCTCAGTCTCGAACAGCTCCCGCAACGCCAGCGCGCCACCGTGGCAGGCATCGACTGGGCGCGGCTGGCGGAGCCGGAGGCGCGGCGGTTGCGCGAGTTTGGCTTCGAGGAAGGCGTCGGGGTCGAGGTGCTCCACCGCGCGCGGCTCGGCGGCGGGCCGATCGCGTGCCGGATCGGGCGGATGACGGTGGCGCTCCGCCGCACGGTCGCCGCCACGATCCACGTCGCCGCCTAGCCAGCGCCGCCCCATGCACGCCGCCCCTCTGGTCGCGCTGGTCGGCAATCCCAATGCGGGCAAGAGCGCGCTGTTCAACGCGCTCACCGGCGCGCGGCAGAAGGTCGGCAACTATCCCGGCGTCACCGTCGAGCGCAAATCGGGTCGCTTCGCGCTCGACGACGGGCGACCCGTCGAACTCGTCGACCTGCCCGGCGCGTACAGCCTCGATCCCGCCAGCCCCGACGAGCGCGTCACCCGCGATGTCGTCACCGGCGCGCAGGCGGGCGAGCGGCGGCCCGACGCGATCGTCTGCGTGGTCGACGCGTCCAACCTCGACAACCATCTCCGCTTCACGCTCCAGCTGATCGCGCTCGGCCTGCCGGTGGTGGTCGCGCTCAACATGATCGACCTTGCCGAGCGCGACGGGCTGACGCTCGACGCGGGCGCATTGGAGCGCGAGCTCGGCGTTCCCGTCGTCCCAACCGTCGCCGTCCGCCGCCGCGGGCTCGACGCTTTGCGTGAGCGGGTCGCGGCGCTGGTCGGGCGCAAGCCCGCCGCTCCCGCGCCGCCGCGCGGCATGGCCGAGCTGCAGCGCGAGGCGCGCCGCATCGCCGCTGCCGCGACGCTGTCGGAAACGCCCGTGCGCCGCTGGGGTC
>CALMGC010000086.1:0-14977 GCA_937863505.1 uncultured Sphingomonadales bacterium
CCTTGATAGATCGGATGTGGAAGCGGAGCGATCCGTGAAGCTAACCGATACTAATCGTCCTATTCGCGCTTGAGAGTCCCACCATCAATGACAGCCTTGGGCTTGTCAGCGATCGACGGATGATCGGTTCGACGCCAGTAAATAGAAGTGCACGCATCGATTTAGACCCGCTTCCGAACGCCCCGTCACGGGGCACGCCGCACCGGCTTCATTGCCTGGTGGCCATAGCGTCGGTGTCCCACCCGATCCCATCCCGAACTCGGCCGTGAAACCCGACTGCGCCAATGGTACTACTGCCTAAGCAGTGGAAGAGTAGGTCGTCGCCAGGCATTGCAGCCGGTGAGGTGTTGGAAAGCGAACAGAACCCATTCACATGTCCTGCGCGAGCGATCTTCGGTCGTCGCGCATCGAGCGCTTCCAGAGCTGCTCGTCCATGGTTGACGCGGGGTGGAGCAGCCCGGTAGCTCGTCAGGCTCATAACCTGAAGGTCACAGGTTCAAATCCTGTCCCCGCAACCACCTCTATCGCACTTCCGGCAAGCCGACTTCCCCGGGCGGTCGGCTTTTGTCATTGGCGAAGCCGATGAGCTTCGCGAGGCTGGAGGTTACCTCGGCTTCGGTTTCACCCGTGTCCCCGGCAGGTCGGATGACGACCTCCTTGATCAGCTTGGTGAGCGTCTTCGCCACCTCCGGCCTGTTCTCAGGATCGGACAGGCTGGCGCGCAGCGATGCCACCCGCTCCTCGAAGCGCTTCCGCAGAGTGGGATGTGGCAGGATCGTCGGACCGGCCTCGTTTGTCCTTTGCAGGCGTCTGCTCAGGCCGTCCCGCTCATCCTCCCGTGCGGCGAGCATGCGCGCGATGGTGGGGCTCACGACTCCCGAGAGCATGTTGGCCGCGAGTTTCTCGATCTCGGTGTCGAGCTGGGCCAGCCGTTCCGTGAGGTCCGCGTCGCGTGACCGCTCCTCCTTGCGCAACCGGTCGACCTCCCTGTTGAACTCGGTCGCGAACAGACGTGCATGCTCGTCGGTCAGCAGTTCCGACTGTAGCGTCGACAGGGCGATGTCCTCGATGCGGGCGATCTGGACGGTGGTGTGGTTTCCACAGGTGCCCCGCTCCTTGACGGAGGCGCAGCGGTAGTAGTCGCCGGAGCCGACCACGTAGTTGGCGCCGCATACACCGCATTTGATCATCCCTGAGAGGATGTGGATCGAGGTACATGGCTGGCAGCCCTCGGTTACGGGCTGGCTAGCTGTGCTGGTTGCATTCGTTCTGGCGCGGGTGTTCGCTGCTGGCACGGCCATGCGCGAAGACATCGAAGGCACCGTCTGATGCCGGTGCGGGTGCGGCTCGACGACCTTCTCCACGCACGGCGAATGACACTGACGCAACTCGCGGACCGGGTCGACATGACCATCGCGAATTTGTCTATCCTGAAAACGGGCAGGGCCAAGGCGATCCGCTTCTCGACGCTGGAGGCGATCTGCCGCGCGCTCGATTGCCAGCCGGGCGATATCCTGGCCGTGACGGCCGACGACGAGGGGAATGAAGCATGATCGGAGAGATGTACGCTCGCGCGGGCCGCTACGCCCGGCTGTGCCAGCTGCTGTTCCTGTTTCCGGGCGTGGTTGAACTGATGCAGCACCTTTTTGAGCTGCACGCCGGCTTCTACGACAACATCGCGGCGATGAAGGCGGCTGAACATGCACCGTCGCGGATGGTGGCGGGCCATTTCAAGGTGATTGCCCTGTACCTGACCGGCTGGTGGGCGGTGCGCTTCTATGCTTGTGGCGACAATCCGGCGGCGGCGCGCGCATGGGACCCGCGCGCGACGGCGTTGTTCGTTCCGGTCATGGCGTGGGGGCTCTTCTGGCTGGTGCTGACGCTGGACGGGCCGATGCTCGCCGCCGCAGCGGGCTGGCCGGCGCGACCATTGGCGATCGGCGCCTTGGCGCTCAGCTTTGCGGGCCTGTTGCTCGAACCGTGCCTCAGCGCGTGGAAGGCAGCGGCGGTGGTCGGCAATGGCGCGATCGGCTTCATGCGCTCGATCCGGCTGACGCCCGGAAGTTACTGGTGGTCGCTGGGCATGTCGCTCGCGGCGACGATGCCGCTGATGATCGTGCATTATGCGCTGGCGGTCGCGGCACTCGGCCGAACGCCTGCGGTAGCGATAACGGTACTAGGGTTCGATGCGGTGGTGGTGTCGTATATTGGGGCCGTGATGATGGCCTCGACCTATGTCATCGCGCGGCGCGTAGCAGCACGGGCCGGGGTAGCACTGCTGCCGGGCGCGGCAGACGTGGAGCAGTTTTCTCGGGTAGCTGCTCTGCCCTGATACAGCTCAGCTCCGGATTGCATTACTGGGGTAAGCCGAAAGCCTCGCCCACAAGGATTGGGTGAGCGGCATAATGACGCGGCCGTCTCGATCGGGGCAGGCTCAATTTGACCGGGTATTCTGCACCACTCAAAGCCGCAGGAGAGCGTGGTTCGCGCATCACAGTGTCAAAACCGACCGAGGCTGTTGAAAAACTCGCTTGCGGCGACCGTGCGGGCGTGATTCTCTCCGATAGGGCGGCGGGGAGCACGCGCGATGATGGGTCGGCAGGTGGCGCAAGGGCCGTTGTTCTACGGCTTTCGGCTCGACGACTATGTGCCCGCCGGCCACCAGCTGCGGCGCGTGGACGCGCTGCTCGATTTCGGCTTCGCACGCGAGGCGCTGGCGGCGAGCTACAGCGCGACCGGGCGACCGGGCGACCCTGAGCTCATGCTCAGGATGCTGCTCGTCGGCTATTTGCTCGGCATCCGCTCGGAGCGGCGCTTGTGCGAGGAGGTCCACCTCGACCTTGCTTACCGCTGGTTTTGCCGGCTCGATCTTGACGACCGGGTGCCCGATCACTCCACTTTCTCCAAAAACCGGCACGGCCGCTTCCGGGAGTGCGGCCTGCACCGGCTGCTGTTCGAAAAGGTGGTCGCCCGCTGCGCCGCCGCCGGGCTGGTCGCGGGCCGCGAACTGGCGGTGGACGGCAGCACCGTCCAGGCGGACGCGAGCTGGGAGAAGCGGCTGAAGGGAGCGGCCGCGGCCGACGAGTTGCGCGCGCGCGACGCGGTGTCGCGCCCAGTCAGCGAGTACCTCGCCGCGCTCGACGCGGCGCTGCCGCCCGAGCCAGACGAGCCCGCGCCCGTGGAGCCCGCCTATGTGTCGCCGACCGACCCGCAAGCGGCGTTCACGCGCAAGGGCGGCTTCGCCCACTACGCTTACGCCATCAACCCGTTGCTCGACCTCGACACCGACTGCATCCTGGACGTGGAGGCGACGCCCGCGCGCTTCGCCGCCGAGGTCGCGACGACCCGGACGCTCGTGTCACGCGTCAAAGCCAGGCTCCGCGTCGCGCCGGAGAGCCTCGCGGCCGATAAGGCTTACGGCAACGGCCCGCTGCTCGGTTGGTTGGTTGACCAGAACATCACGCCCTATGTCCCGGTCATCGACCGCACCCGCCAGCGCGACGGCTTCTTCACTCGCGACGCCTTCAGCTACGACCGCGAGGCCGACGCATACCGCTGCCCAGCCGACAAGCCGCTCGCCTACAAGGGCATCCATCGCGCCACCCAGGTCCGTGTATATCGAAGCCGACCCGCCGACTGCGCAGTGTGCAAGCTCAAGCCCCAATGCACCACGGCCAGGCTGCGCGGCGTGTCCCGCCTCGTTAACGAGGACGCGCGCGACCAGGTCCGCGCCCTTGTCCGAACCGAGGCTTACGCCCGCGCACGACGGCGGCGAAAGCGCATCGAGCGCGTGTTCGGGCACCTCAAACGTAACCTGAAGCTTCGAACATTGAAGCTACGCGGCCTCGCAGGTGCCGCCGAGGAGTTCACCATGGTGGCCGCGGCCTACAACCTCCAGCTCCTCGCCCGACGCACGGCACCGGCCTGAACGGGACGGCTCACTTATCTGCCGGGCACCGACGTTTGTCGAAAGCTGGGCCGCCCACCGCGCCCCCTTCTTCAACAGCCTCGTTCGGTTTTGACACCACTAAGCCGACCACGCGGTTTCGCGGTTCATCGTTGAGCTTCTCACGGCGACTTGTTGATCAAAGACGCTCGACAGACGAATAGTGCGTCATGGCAGGGTCCGGACCTTCGTCGCACCGCACGCCGTCGACAGGTCGTCCGGGCATGGATTACCTCTTCAGCGCGGCTACCGCACGGCCTCGTCGATGCGACCTAGGATCTGGTCGATCCGGATCGGTAGGTCTCGAACGCGCACGCCAGTGGCGTGATGGACCGCGTTGGCGATCGCGGCGTTGATGCCCACCGTGCCGAGTTCGCCCAGCCCCTTGATACCCAAATCGTTCACTGAGCGGTCATCATCTCCGACGAAGATTACCTCGACCATGCCGATGTCCGCGTTCACCGGCATGAGATACTCCGCTAAGTTGTCATTGACGTAACGGGCGTGGATAGGGTCGACTTCTGTCGCCTCGTGGAGCGCGGAGCCTATGCCCCAGATCAGCCCGCCGACCAACTGCCCGCGCGCGAGCCGCTCGTTCATGATCCGACCCGACGCGAACGCGCCGACGAGCCGCGACACGCGGATCTCGCGCGTGCGCGCATGGATTCGGACCTCCACAAACTGCGCGCCGAACGCGGCGCGGACATAGTCGGTACCGGACAGGCCCGAAGCTATGTTTAGCTTGCCCTTGTAGAGGCCGGGCACGTCGCCCGGCGCCCAGGCCGGCTTAAACTCGGCAAGTTCCGCGATCTCGTCCACCCCGAGTCGCCCGAAGGCCTCGTGACGGCTTTCGGGCGGCAGGTCGCCGATCTGGGCGAGGATCGCGTCGCAGGCCATGGCGATCGCCGAGCAGACGCTCGCGGTGGTGCAGGCCCCGCCCGCAGCCGGGACGGGCGAGGATCGGGTCGTGCCGCCGTTTACTGTCACGCGCTCCGGCGCGATGCCCAGCCGCTCCGCAGTGAACTCGGCCATGACGGTCATCACGCCCGTGCCGATCTCGTGGGCCACCGTGTCGATGCGCGCGCCGCCATCGGCGGTCAGGGTGCCGTGCGCGGTGGCGGGACCCATCCAGGTCGGATAGATGGCGGAGGCGCACCCCCAGCCAAGCAGCCAGTCGCCGTCGCGCATCGATCCCGGTGCGGAAATGCGGTCCCGCCAGCCGAACGCCTCCGCGGCGACGTCGAAGCACTGCATCAACGGACGGCTGGACCACGGCACCCCCTTGATCGGTTCGGCCGGGGAGTCGTTGATCCGACGAAGCTCGATGGGATCGATGCCGAGTTCGACGGCCATCTCGTCGACCGCAGACTCCAGGGCGAACAGGCATGGCACCTCGAGCGGTGAGCGCATGAACCCGGCGGTCTGTCGATCGGCCTTCACCACCTCCACGCGGGTCGCGACGTTGGGGATCCCGTACAAACGCGACGTCACCTCGGTGCCCGCGAGCGCGAAGGGATCGACGCGCGACGACAGCTCGCGCACGGTGTGGCTCAGCGCGATGACGCGTCCGTCCGGCTCGGCGCCGAGCGTGATCTCATGCTCGGTCTCCGCGCGGAACGAGGCGGCGGTGAACATCTGGCTGCGAGGGACGACGATCCTGACCGGGCGCCCGAGCCGGCGGGCCGCGAGCGCGATCAGCACGGTCCTCGGCGGCACCGGCCCCTTGGCCCCGAAGCTGCCGCCGACCAGGCGACAGACGACCTCGACGTCGTCGGTATCGATGCCGAGCTGCTCGGCGACGCCGTTCTTCATGCCGTAGAGATAGTTGTTCGGTTCGATGATCGTGAGCCGGGGGCCATCCCAAACGCAGGTCGTCGAGAACAGCTCGATCGGGTTATGGTGCTGAGCGGGCGTCGTGTAGCGAGCCTCGACGCGTGTCGCGCTCGCGGGGAGCGCCACAACCGCGTCGCCTACCGCCATGTCGTGGTGGTATGCGGACACGTCCTGCCAAAGGACCATCTCCAGCCCGGGGTCGCCAAACCCGCCCGATGCCGGCTCCTGATCATACCGCGACATGGCCCGCTGCGCGCCTTCGCGGGCGGCCTCGAAGCTTTCCGCTAGGACCACGCCGATGATTTGTCCGGCGAACGCAATCCTTTCCGTCTCCAGCGGGCGCAGGGTCGTGCTCGCATTGCCGCCCAGATTGTAAAAGGCAGGCTCGCGAACCAAGCCGTGGCTGTTGTCGTGCGTCATCACGTCGACGATGCCGGGCACCGCCATCGTCTCCACAAGGTCGATGCCGAGCAGGCGGCCGCGCGCGATCGTGCTGGTGATCAGATAGGCCCAGGCGGCGCCCTCGACGGGCAGGTCCGCGCAATAGCGGGCCGCTCCCGTCACCTTTTCAAGACCGTCGATCCGGGGGAGCGGGGGTCGTCCGGTCTCGGCGTCGACGGCGATCATGATCTCACGTCCATCGCGGAAAGCTGGAGCACCGCCCTGACCAGCGTTTCCTCGAGCAGCGCCGACTTGACGCGGTTGCGTGATCGGAGGCGGGCTCCGGCCAGTTCGGCGGCGGCGGCACGGCGGATGACGGCCGCGTCGGCCGGCTGGCCGCGAAGCGCCGCCTCGGCGTGGCGCGCGCGCCACGGCACGGTCGCAACTCCGCCCAACCCGATCCGCGCCTCTGAGGCGATCCCGTCCTCGACGTGGAGCGCCACCGCCGCGCTGATAAGCGCGAATGCGTGGGAGGCGCGATCACGGATCTTGAGGTAGGTCGATCGCGCCGTCCATGGTCCTGCTGGGACATGGAACGCGGTGATCAGTTCGCCCGGTCGCAGGTCGTGTTCAAGATGCGGTGTCGCGCCTGGAAGCCGGTGCAGGTCGGCGAACGCGAAGCGGCGCGTCCCGTCCAGACCCTCGACCTCGGCCACGGCGTCCAGCGCGACGAGAGCCTGCGCGAAGTCGCCGGCATAGGTGGCGATGCAATGTTCGCTGGTCCCGAGCACTGCGTGTCCCCGGTTGACGCCCGCGATCGCCGGGCAGCCGGAGCCTGGATCGCGGCGATTGCAGGCAAAGCTTGGGTCACGGTAGTAGCTGCACCGGGTCCGCTGAAGAACGTTGCCGCCGATCGTCGCCATCTCGCGCAACTGCTGGCTCGCCGCGAGGGCCAGAGATTGAGCGATGACCGGATAATTGCTCCGGAAGACCGGATGTTCCGCCGCGTCGGCCATCGTCACCATCGCGCCGAGGCGTAGTCCCGCATCGCTTACGACGATCCGGTGCTGCGAACCATGCTCGATGCGGCTGAGCGCAACCAGTCGGTCCGGCCGCATGACGTCGAGCTTCATCAGGTCGAGAAGCGTCGTGCCGCCGGCGAGAAACGGAGCCGCCGCGGGTACGCCGTCCAAAGCCGAGCGAACCGCTTCCTTGGTCGTTCGGGGGTGTTCCAGGGTGAACGAGCGCACGCCTTAGCCCTCCGCCATCGCGAGCTTCGCCTGCCGCACCGCGGCGACGATGTTCGGGTAGACCGCGCAACGGCACAGATTGCCGCTCATCGCTTCACGTATCGCGTCGTCGGTGTCGGCGTGACCCTCAGCAATGCAGGCAACCGCCGACATGATCTGTCCGGGCGTGCAGTAGCCGCACTGGAAGGCGTCCTCATCGAGGAACGCCTGCTGCATCGGGTGGATGGTGCCGCTTTCCGCCAGCCCTTCGATCGTGACCACCGGGCGGTCGCCGACGTCCGCGGCCAGCTGCAGGCAGGCGAGCACGCGTCGGCCGTCGAGGTGGACGGTGCACGCCGCACTGGCCGTGGTCGCAGCCCTTCTTGATGCCGGTCAGCGCCAGCTGCTCACGCAACAAGTCGAGCAGCGAGGTGCGCACGTTTACGCGAACTTGGTGGCGCTGCCCGTTGACGACGACAGCATAGGAAAGGTCCGACACCAACTGCTCCCGATCGAGGAAGAGATCGTGCCCGCGCGGGGAGCGAGAAGGATGCCTTCCATTCATATGTCTTTCTCTTGAGGCCATCGAGATGCCCGGCTCGACGTAGCTAAGCGGAAGTGCGCTGATCTTGATCGCGATCAACTTCCTCGATCTTTCCCTATGCAATCACCGGCATCGGTTTCGATGGTCGAGGTCATGGTGGTCGCCTCGGGGGACGCGGGCATAGCCGATTTCCATGCCTGCGTTCTGACACGGGTTTCTGACACTCCGCAATCCGCCAAAAACTGCGACCGGGGTGTTGGTGTCAAAACCGATCGAGACTGTTGAAGAAGTCGGCGGCGGGGGACGTCGCGGGATTTCTCAGGCGTGTGAGGTGACAGAGGATTGGCGATTGACCTTGCTTGATCAGGCTGGTGCCGCCCGGGTGGCGAGCAGCTGAAGGTTGTAGGCCGCGGCCGCCATCGTAAACTCCTCGGCGGCACCCTTGAGGCCTCTGAGCTTTAGCGATCTGAGGTTGAGGTTGCGTTTCAGGTGCCCGAACACGCGCTCGATCTGCTTTCGTCGCTGTCGTGCGCGGATTGAGGCTTCGGTGCCGCCAAGGGCGCGGACCTGATCACGTGCATCTTCGGTGACGAGGCGCGTGACGGCACGCTGCCTGGCCGTCGTGCACTTCGGCTTGAGCGCGCACGCGGCGCAGTCGGCGGGACGGCTGCGATAGGCGCGGACCTGGCTTGCCTGCACGGTGCCCCGGTAAGTCAGGAGCTTGTTGTTGGGGCAGTGGTAGACGTTGGCGTTTGGATCGTAGCGGAAGACGTCACGGGTGAAGAAGTCATCACGCTGTCGCGTTCGGTCGATCACCGGCACATGGGGCGTGATGCCCTCGTCGATCAGTCACCCGAGCAGCGGGCCGTTGCCGTAGGCTTTGTCGGCCGCAAGCTGGACGGGGGCGATACCGAGCTTCGCCTTGGCCCTTGTGATGAGCGTCTTCGTCGCCGCGACCTCGGCCGAGAAGCGCCCCGGCGTCGCTTCGACATCAAGGATGCAGTCGGTGTCGAGGTCGAGCAGCGGATTGATCGCATACCCGCGCGCCTCAAGTCCGATACGGGAACTCCAGCGAAAGGGCGGTGCCGTTCGCCGACCGCCACTCGGGGACGGCCCCGATCTGACGCGCCAGGCCCTCGATCAGCGCCCTGCCAGTCCCGAAGCCGGGGCGTGCTTCCCGGTTTTCCGCCGGCAACCCCTTTCCATTGTCGCTGATTCGAACCCGCAGTCGGTCGCCGATCCTAGACGACAGAGTAGGATAAGCACGATGCCGGATTCCGATGCGGAAACCGTCGAGCACACCATTTTCCATGAACTGCGCTCGCGGAGCCGCGCTTAGCCGTCCTTACGCCGCGAGCAGTCGCGTCGGACGGTCCGGCTCGGTGTTGGCCATAAGATAGGTAGGATCAAACTCGCCGACCCTGACCAGCTTGGACCAACTGTGGATATGCACGACGCCCTTCTTCACCGTGACCAACCCGCTATCGCGAAGCGACTTGAGCGAGCGGTTGATGTGAACCCCGGTCAGCGCAACGGCCTCTCCGAGCTGCTCCTGTGTGACCGGAAACGCATATTCCCGTCGTGCCTGGCGATCGTGCCCGTAGCGGAGCGCCATCTCGCAAAACATATGGGCAAGCCGCGTGGGCGCGTCGCGCCTGCCGACGTTCATGACCCATTGCGTGAGCACGGCGGCGTCGAGCATACAATCGCGCCAGAATGCTTCGGCGACGGCCGGATATCGTGCCATCAAGGTTCGGATCGCATCGCGAGGTATCCGCATGACGGTCGCGTTGGTAAGCGCCTGCAACCCGCCGGTTCCGATCGGCCGGACGGCTGCGTGAAGATCGGCCATGTCGCCCGGAATATGGAAGGCAGTGATCTGCCGCGTGCCGTTCTCTAGTTGGCCAAAACGCCCGACCAAGCCTGAGTCGACCAGGCAGCAATAGGAAGTTTCCTCTTTTTCCTGCACGAAGTCGCGCTTCGCCTTAAGCGTAACCGTCTGCGCGGGTAACGTCAGTATCGCGTCCTTTTCTTTGGTGCTTAAAACCGAGCGAGCGGTTATCCTGCTAAGAAAGTGGTGAAGACCGGTGATTTTAGAACTGGTCACAACGATGTTCCTTGTGGGATTATGAGCGGACACGCTTTTCCGTGCGTCGTAATTACACCAACACTGGCCCATCGCGCATCGAGACTCTAAGCTCAAATTTCTTCGCCGGACTAATAGGCGCGATTAGAAGGCCATCGATCGACGCCATCAATCGCCGTGCAAGCCCGAGCCCGAGCCCGAGCCCGTTACCGATGCGGCCGGACTGATCCGGGTGAGGCAGTCCGTCATCGTCGACAGTCACCACCACGTCCCCGCCAGCGTTGCGTCTGACCGCGACGGTGATCCGCCCATTCGCTCCTTCCTCGAAGGCGTGCTTGATCGCGTTCGTCACCAGCTCGTTGACGACCAGCGCGAGCGTCGTGATCCGGTTTGCCGACAAACCGTTGAGCGCCTGATCGATCCTGAAAGAAATCAGGATCGAGCGTGGCTCGGCATAGGGCTGCAAGGCCTCGCATACCTGCCGGAGCGTCGCCGCCAAATCCGGCGCGCGTTGCTGGATGATCGTGGCCCGTGAACGAGCGAGCACCGCAACCCGCTCGGCCGCGTCGCTTAGCGCGGAGCGGGCCTCCTCGCTCGCGACACGCCGACTCTGTAGCCCGAGAAGACTGACTACGAGTTGGAGGTCGTTACAGCATCGGTGATTGGTCTCGCGAAGCAACAGATCGTCCTGAGGCAACCGATAGTCCGGCGAGCTGCTGACGGCTGCTGTCCTCATGACGCTTGATGCCTGTCTACTTCGCCTCGGGATAATGACGACGCGCGGGCTAGATATGCCTCAGCAAGCTGGTGATGCGTTTCGGCCACCTTGGCATGGCTCGCCTGCCGTGCTTGCCTTAGCTCCGTTTCTGCACGCTGATGAAAGTAGAAGTAGTCGTTGTTAGTCATCACTCTACCCCCAATAAGCCTGTTAACACCCTCATACACCTATATCTTATGTTCGCGTAATCGCCCGCAAGCCTTTGTGGGATGTCCAACATTAACGATGGTAGGACGCCCCCGGCTCGGCCATCTTTTTTGACATGGGTTAACAACCATCTCAGATATGGTGGCTGATGTGTTGCACTATATTTTGGCTTTTGCGTTTCGTTGGTTTTCTAGCGGCATGGGGTGGTAAATCATTGCTCCTGATCTATATGAATGTCATCGCTCGCCGACAATTAGGGCGCGAGCGGCCGAGAGACTTTTGCGCTCTTGCCCCAGAATAGGGGCGCGCGCGTGTCGCACTCAACCGAACGATATACTTCCAACATTCTACTCAGTACGCTTTCGCCCGAGGATCTGGCGTTACTCAAACCGCATTTCACGCGCGAGGAAATGACGCATCGAAAGACGCTAGTTCCCGCTAATCAGCCGATCGAGTGTGTCTGGTTCCTGGAAGGCGGGGTGGGCTCCATCGTCGCGAATGTGCCCAATAGCGGCCCCACGGAGGTCGGCATCTTCGGCCGCGATGGTTTTGCCGGCACGCCCCTCCTGCTCGGCTCGGACACCTCGCCACACGAAGTTTTCATCCAGGTGGAGGGCGGTACGGGGCTGCGGATCGAGTCGTCCCATTTCCTGAACGCGGTGAACCAAAGCGTCACCTTGCGAACGACGCTGCTGCGCTACGTCCAGACCCTCATCACCCAGACCGCCCACAGCACGGTGTCGAACGCACACCAGCGGATCGAAGCCCGGCTCGCGCGCTGGCTGCTCATGTGCCACGATCGCACCGATGGCGACGAGATCGCGCTGACGCACGAGTTCATGGCCATGATGATCGCCGCCGAACGCTCGGGCGTCACGGTGTCCCTCCATGTCCTGGAGGGAGCGGGCATGATCCGGTCCAAGCGCGGCCGGGTCATCATCCTTGATCGCCAGACGCTCGAGGAGCTGGCCGGTGAAGGCTATGGACGGCCGGAAGCGGAATACCGCCGGCTGATCGCGCCATTCGGCAAGGATGCACCCCGCGTAGCGCCCGTCTGAGGCCTTCGCCGATCGCCAAGGGCGGTGCCAGCCGCGTTCGCATCACCATCGAACGATCCTCCCCCTTGGCGGGGCTGAAGGCCTTGCACCCAGGTTGGGTGGGTGGGACACGCTTACCAAACTTGGGAACAGCCACACTGGCTGAAGCGGTTGTTGACCGAGACGAATGCGATAATCGTTTGCCGGCGATCCTGTCATGGCGAGTTTAGCTGACGTCCTGTGACGCCCCGACAAGGAACGCCAATGGCCGAAGATACTCCAATCCTGCCTGCGCATATCGAAGAAACGGTGCAGGCGATCGCGCAACTCCACGCCGACCACGAAGCGCGCGCCACACCGTTGCAACGGTTCGTAGACCGGCTCACCGCGCGCGCTGGCCGTCCTGCGTTCGTGGCGCTGTTGACCGTCCTGATCGTGGCATGGATGGTACTCAACGTCGCCATGGCTGCGACAGGGCGCAAGCCGATCGACGAGCCTCCGTTCTTCTGGATGCAAGGAGTGGTGGCGCTAACCGCCCTTTATATGACCGTGCTCATCCTGACGACGCAGCGCCGCGAGGACGAGATGGCAGGGCATCGCGAGCAACTCACGCTCGAGCTCGCGATCTTGAGCGAACAGAAGTCGGCGAAGATCATCGCGCTGCTGGAGGAGCTGCGGCGCGACAATCCGATGATCCGTGACCGCCACGACGCCGAAGCGGAAGCGCTGTCGACGCCCGCGGACCCCAACTCCGTGCTCGAAGCGATCAAGGACTCCAGGGAGGAGCTGCTCTCTTCCGCTGACGGCATTGAGGCAGGTCGGCCTGAACTTTCGTAGGTGACTTGGGTGGCTGCCCCACTCCAACCGGGGCGCCCGTTATGCGGGTCACAACCTGATCATCGGGGCCGCCTTCCGGGGCGCCCGTTTGCTGAGGGAACATCCCGCAGCCGTTCCGGTTGGGATGAACCGAGCCAACTTCGCTCACCCCCCAACATTTAGGAATGCCCCATGTCAGCTCCCGACAGCTTCGACGAAATCTACACGGATGAGCTGAAGGATCTCTGGTCGGCTAACGACCAGATGAACCGCGTCCTCAAGAAGCTCACCTCCAAGGCGAGCGACGCCAAGCTCAAGGAGATGCTGCAGAAATCGCATGATGGCATCGAGAAGCATACCGCCGTGGTCAAGGAGCTGATCGTCGCCGTCGGCGAGAAGGCGTCCAAGGAGCATTGCAAGGGGATGGAAGGCCTGGTCGCGGAAGCCACCAAGCACTGCATCGAGGAAGCGCCCAAGAAGGGTCCGCTGCTCGATGCGATCATCATCGCCCAGTATCAGCGCATGACCCACTACGGCATCGCCGGATTCGGAACGGCCGCCGCCTATGCCGAAGCGCTTGGTAAGACCGAGGACGCCGAGAAGCTGAAGGGGGCGACCAAGGAGATCTATGGCGGGGACGAGTATATGAACCAGCTCTCGACCACGGTGAACGCCGACGCTGAGAGGGAATGATGCCCTGGGTTCGCCGGCGCCTTCACACGCCGGCGAACTTTTCAGCATGCCGGTCAGGCGATCGCGACGGCGGCGATGCACAGAGAGGCCGGAATGGACGACGGGGACCAAGTAGAATCGACGGTTCAGCAGCTTGCCGAGCTGCATGATGCGCACCGGCGCGAGGCGACGCGGGCGCAGCGCTTGGCCAATCGCGTGACGGAGACGCTCGGCCGACCCGGCGCCCTGATGATTGTGATCGTCCTGGTGATCCTCTGGATGATCGGGAACTACGCGGCCACACGCGCTGGCGTCGGGGCGCTTGAAGGAGCCCCGTTTCCCGAACTCGGCCTAATTGTCACGCTAGTCGCATTACTGGTCGCGCTGCTGATCCTGACGACGCAGCGGCACGAGCAGACCCTTGCCGAGAAGCAAGCGCCGCTCACGATTGCAGATCGCGCTTCTGAGCGAGAAGAAGATCGCAAAGCTGATCGGCATGGTAGAGGAGCTGCGCCGGGACAATCCGATGCTGCCGTCCCGGCCAGACCCGGAAGCTGACGAAATGTCGTACTCGGCCGATCCGATCGCTACCTTGGAGCGGATCGAGGCGCAGGGGAGCAGTTAGCTCCTCCGCTCAGCTCAGGAGCGCCTGATCTCGTGGAACCGGTTAGATGTCCGCCTGCGTAACGCCGTCTCGTTCGATCTCCGCACGCATAACGCGGCGCGTTGCCGGCAACTCGACGGGGACGGTGGACGCGATGCGCCTGATCCGGACCTCCTCGACCACGAACAATAGTTTTCCAGGACGAACCGCTCCTCGACGATCGAGATCACTATGGTCCCGCCCTCATCCCGATCCGGCGGCGCAATATCGACCTTCGAGTTCATTGGTACGCGCTCGACCTCGATCGTCTCGCGCGCCAGCTGGTCGTTGAGCGTCACCTGTTCCTCGTCGACTATCGTCCGAACGCGAACCGTTCCGGTCTCGATCGTTCGCTTACCGACGGTGAGCATCTCCTCGATAATCGGCAAAACCTCCTCGGTTTCGATCTCGCGTTCGTCCGACATCAGAATCTGTTCCGAATCCGGCCTGCCACGACCAGGCTCACTCGCTGCGTTGGGACCTGTCCACCTCATAGATCAATGGACCCACGAAGCCTGGGCGCGACCAAGGCGGTAGGCGGTGTCGGCGTGACGAACGGGGAGTAATGAGCACCGCTGTCGCCTCCCTAATCGAGCGCGGCTCGGCGATCGACCGTTTCGCCGCCTTACGTCATGTGTGGATAGGCGGCCAGCCGCACCGCTCAGCGCCGACTATGCAGCGCCGCGAACAGCGCCAGACCGACGCCCAGCGCCGCCGTTCCTGCGACGATCGGCCCCGCACCGCCGCGCTTGTTCGCGGAGCCGGGCTCCGACAGCCCGCGATGGACCTTGGCGGCGAGCGAGTCGGGCAGCGCGTCGGCGATTGCGCCTATCACCTTGTTCTTGGTCGTCGGGATCACCTTGTC
>CALMGC010000086.1:14987-26176 GCA_937863505.1 uncultured Sphingomonadales bacterium
CTTCTCGCTGGTGCCGACCTTGGTGTCCATCATGTCGGCACGCTCGAAGAAATCAGTCTCGGTGGTGCTCGGCATCAGTACGGTGACGGTAACGCCCGTATGCTTGAGTTCCTCGCGCAACGCTTCGCCGAACCAGCGCAGGAACACCTTGGTCGATCCGTACACCGCCTCGAACGGGTCGGGCATAGTCCCGGCGACGGACGAGGTGATCAGAATCCTGCCGGTGTTCCGCGCGACCATGTCCTTGAGCACGAGCTTGGTGAGCTGCACCGCGCCGCGGCAGTTGAGGTCAATCATGCGCAGCTCGCGCTGCAGGTCGGTCTCGATGAAGGGGCGGCCGAGCCCGACGCCCGCATTGACGCACAGCGCGTCGACTTGCCGACCGGCGAGCGCGCGGTAGAGGCCGTCGACGCCATCCTCGCGCGCGAGGTCGGCGGCGTGGGTCTGCACCAGCGCGCCGTTGCCCGACAGATCGCGCGCGGCCGTCTCCAGATGCGCCTTGTCCTCCGCCGCGATCAGCAGGTCGTAGCCATTCAGGGCGAACTGGCGCGCGAGCTCCAGCCCGATGCCGTTGGAGCCGCCGGTGACGAGGGCGAGAGGGCGTGCGTTGGTCATAGGCGGATCCCGAAATCGGCGAGGGAGGAGCAGGCGTCGGCGGCGATGCGCGGGGGTTCAGCCCCGCGCCTGCTCCAGCGAAATCGCGTCGTGCATCGGGCAGCCGTTGAATTGCGCGCGGAAGTCAGCCGAGCGCTCGTACGCCTGCCGCCGCGCGCGGTTGACCGAGCCGAGCGGCTGGTGCGCGGCCAGCCCGTGCCAAGGGCTGAAATAGCTCTGCTCGTCGGTCAACCCGGCGAGGTCGGTGCCGAGCGACATCTGCGGCGGCGCGTTGATCCGCGCGACGGTGCGGTATGGGCTCGCTTTCTCGTCCCACTGCTTCGACGCGTCCTCGACCGGCATGGCGTCGAGATCGGTGCAAAGCTGGACGCGCAGTTCCCATGCGCCGCCCTGCTCGATCATGGTATCGCGAACCACTTCGCGCAAAGCGTCGGGGCGACCACTCGTGTTGACGCGATCGCCGGTGAGCTCGGTCAGGTTGGGCGACGAGGGCACCAGTGCATATTTGGCGATGTAGTCGCCGTGCCGAAACGCGGACTGGCTGTAGTAGCTGTCGCCGAGCGGATGGGTGATCGGCGTGCCGCCCATGGTCGAGAGCATCGCGCTCTCGCCGCCGACCGCCTCCAGCGTGGTCTCCATTCCGCGCAAGGCGGTGGACAGCAGCTTCTTCGCCCACTCCGCCTTGTCGGTCGTGGCCGCGAGCTGCTTCAAGCTGCCGAGGAACGCCTTGGAGTCCGGGGCGGCAAAGGCGGGCGCATTGACCAGGACGAAGTTCTGGGTGCGCTCGCTAGCGGAGTCGGGCAGTCGCTCGCCCGGCACGTCCAGTATCTTCACCGCCATCCCGCGCGGGGCCGACACGGAGTCGTCAAGGATGTCGCCCGGAATGGTCGAGAGCCGCATCACGACATTATACGTGCCGGCCCGCGCGAACAGCCCCTGCGCCAGTTCGGGCGGCAGATTCGACGCGACCGTCAGCTCGCCTTCGAAGATCCCGTGCGCCTTCGCGTGAACCGCGCGCACGGCGTGGTCGTAATCCTTGGACGTGGTCTCCTCGATGGAGCGCATCGTTTCCATCAGCTGCTGGTGGACCTGCTCCTCGTTGTCGATCGGCTTCTCGACGACGGGGCTGTAGCGGACGGGGATGCTGGTCATATCGAATGCTCCTAGAACTTGTTGGGTCGGGTGGCGGTGCAGGAAAAGGGGCCGGTCCCGACAACAGGATCGGCTCCGGCGATGTCAGCGTGCAGGCGAGCGCATCGCACCCGAAGCGAACGCGCTCCCGAGGCAGCCGAAAACGGCGACAGCGGTCGCCAGCGCCGTCGCGGCGAGCGCGCACGCGATCACAGGTCTGATGCGTTGGGTGACATTGTTCTCCCGCTGGATTCAACAAAGATCAACACCGGCGGCGCGAGCGGGTTTCTGTACGCTGCCGGGCAAAGCCGCTAAACCGTCGGCAGCCAGTCGCGCGATCGAGCCGCGCGGCTTGAAAGGACACGCAGTCATGGCCGAGCGCTATTCCTCACTGGCCGCCGACGCTGACGTGTCTCCCGGCCTGCTCACGTCAGAAGACGAGCCGCAGGCCGGAATGGACCAGCCAGATGTCGGCAACCGATTGTTGCAGTTGCTCGACCCTGACGACTACGCGCTGTTGCGACCGCACCTCGAACGCGTACCGCTTGAGGTTGGCGCGGAGCTTGCGCGCGCCGGTGATCCGATCGAGACCGTGTGCTTTCTCGAGTGCGCCGTTGCCGGGTTTCTCGATGTGGTCGACGACGAGCGTCGACTGACGGTGGGCCTGGTCGGGCGGGAGGGCTGCGTGGGCTGGCCGCTGCTGCTCGGGTACGACCGCTGGCCCTATGATGTGTCCGTACGCGCGGAGAACGGCACCGCGCTACGCATCGAGGCCGGGCACCTCGCGGTGGCCATCGAGCGCAGCATCGGGCTGCGCACGATGCTGCTGCGCTTCGCCGGCACGTTCACGGCGCAGATGGGACGAACCATCGTCTCCAACCTGATCCACTCGATCGAGAAGCGGACCGCGCGCTGGATTCTGCTCTACCAGGACCGGGTCCATTCCGAGGAGATCATGATGACCCATGAGGAGCTGGGGTTGATGCTGGGCGTGCGACGGTCGAGCGTCACCGACGCGCTGCATACCCTGGAAGGCGCGGGCTTTATCAGGAGCCTGCGTGGCCGGGTGATCGTGCGCGACCGACCAGGTCTGGAGGCGCTGGCGGCGGAGACATATGGTTTCGCGGAAGCCGAGTACGCCCGACTTATTGGGCCTTTTGTTAAACAGCGGGCCTGAAATATCCCGATCGGGCGCGGCGAGCCGCGCCAACATCGTATTCGTCCGCAAGTCCGTTCTAAACCCTGAGCCTAGGAGCTGGTGACGGGCACCCGAAGCTCGAATACCTTGGACCCTGGTCGGGGCGGAATGAACAGCCCCTCGATCGAGGCCATCAACCGCTTCGCGAGCCCAAGCCCGAGGCCGCCCTCGCCGACATGCGCGTGATCCGAAAATGGGAGGCCATTGTCGTCGACAATCACGGTCAGGTCGCGGCCGGCGTACCGGCCGATCGTGATCTGAACATGGCCGGGCTCACCTTCCTTGAAAGCGTGCTTGATCGCGTTCGTCGCCAGTTCATTTACCACTAACGCCAGAGTGGTGACCTGAGACGGGGAGAGACCATTAATCATGCTCGACGCGCATCGAAATCAGGATCGCGCGTGGCTCGGCCTGGGCGTGCAATGCCTCGCACACCCGTCGCAACGCCGTCTCGAGAGACGCGTGACGATCGCGGTTCATGGCGGCGCGCGCGCGAGCAAGAACGGCAACGCGCTGCGCTACGTCGTCAAGCGCCTGGCGAGTTTCGTCGTTCGTGGCCCGGCGACTTTGCAGCCCTAGCAAACTAACAACAAGCTGAAGGTTGTTGCTGCACCGATGGTTCGTTTCTCTCAAGAGAAGGTCGTCGTCTCGCGCGCGCATTCGCTTGTCCGTCAGGATCGCGAGGTGCTGGCTGCTCGCCATGTCTAGGCCAGCAACACCGGCGGCGAAGCCGCGCTTTTCTCGATCTGGTTCAGATAGCTCGGGTCGAACTCGGCGACCGATCGGAGCCGGTCGAGGTCGAGGATCGTCATCGTTCGTCCCGCGGTGGAAATGAACCCCTCCGCGCGAAGGTACTGCATCGTGCGGTTGACGTGGATGGGGGTGAGTCCGAGCGTGTCGGCGATCAATTCTCGGGTCATCGGCAACTCGAAACTGTCCTCGCCGGCGTCACTCGCCCCAGCCCGGATGCTCAATTCGCACAGCAGGTGCGCGAGCCGTCCCAACGCGCTCCGGCGGCCGAGCCCCAGCGCCCACTGACTGAGGATCGCGTTCTCGGCGACCGCGAGCCAGGTAAAGGCGCGACCGACGCCGGGATGCTCCGCCGCCAGCGCCAAGGCCTGGCCGCGCGGTAACGCGAGCACCGTCGCTCGGGTGAGGGCGCGCACGCCGAAGTTCGCTCGTTCAAGAAGCAGGTTGTCGAGGTTGCACACGCCGCCGGGCACGATCAACGCCGGTATCTGACGCCCGCCGCTCCGCATCGTGATGTACCGGTACGCCCAACCGGCGCTCAGCAGGTAAAGGTGATCGGGCGAGCTATCCTCCCGGATCAGCTCATCGCCGGGCGCGAGTTGCCGGGGAATGACCCGCACCCGGCTCAAGGCGGCGCGCTCTTGGTGCGAGACAAAGGCCAAGCTCGCCAGTCGCGTGTCGGCGAGCGTATGCGCGGGATGACAATTACGGGGCTAGGAGAGGGTGGCCTCAATCACAGCTGATGGATTTCGGCTGCTCGCGGCTTTCCACGCGATCGAAATACAGCGTTGCGAGCTGGAAATGAGCCGCCATGGCCTGCGGGTGCCGGGCCTTTGCCGCCAGCTCGGTTTCGACTCCGGCGCGGTGCCGATAATAACGGGCGTCGTCCTGCAGCATAATCTCGACCCCTGATCGGTTCACCAGGCGTACATATCGGGATACTGCTGCCTGTTAAGCTGACGACGGGGGAACCGTCCTGTAACGGCGACGACCTGCGCCCGGTGCGCGCCCTGCGCGGCATAGGCCACTGACAGGAAGCCGCTTCGAGACTCGCCGACGAGGACTACCCTGCGCGCATCCACCCCCGGCATCCGTGCCGCCGCATCGATCGTCGCGGTCACATCATCATAGGCCGCGCCAAGCCCCGGCCATCAGGAGGCCGGATCGCAATTCTTATCCTCGCTTTCCAGCGACGTGCCGCCGGACTTACCGCGGCCCCGCCGCATCGGCACCACCACAATGAAGCCGCGATCGGTGAAGAACCGCGCCAGCTCCGGCTGCGGCACCTCCAGCTTCGGATCGCCGCCCGAGGAGCCATGGCTGAGGACGACGAGCGGATGACGACCGTCGCCCGCTGGCCGGTACACGAAAGCCTGCAGCGTGAACGTGCCGTCCGCGGGAACATGGGCACGTACCGGCACCCTAATCTGCTGCCGGGCGCCAGTGGGCACGTCGGCTTGACCCCATGCGGCCGAAGCCAGGCCTAAGGTCGCCAACGCTGCGGATACCATCGCGGAACGGATGCCGCGTTGTCACATGATCGTGCCGTGCGGGTCCATCGGCGAATGGTGTGCCTTCCGATGCGCAAATGGCTCGCCTGAACAAATGGCGAAGTTGGCGAGGGCCAACGGCAACCTGAATGTCGCCTTCTGGGTTCCCTCAGAGTGCCGTTCCGCGTGACCGTTCAGCCGAGTGCGTCGCACGTCGTTGCTTGTCGCCTGCCGGAAGAAACAGTCTCTAGGCCTCCGGCACGATCCAGGTTCGCCACCGCATCAACGCATTTCCCCGGCTCCCGGCGGGATCTATGAAGCGGCCTACAACCGCTGATCGAGCATCACGAACAGGATCCTCCACCCGATGCCGAGCTCAGGGCCAATACAGAGCCAAGCCGACGCGATGTTGCGACGCGTGTCGCCCGAAGGACGTGCCCGCGCCAAGCGGCTTGCCGATCAACGAGCTCGTGCCCGCCGCAAGCTTGCGCTGCGTATGTTCGCCGCGACCATGGCGATCGCCATCGTCGCGGCGGTGGCGAACCAGTTGGTCCCGATCCACCGAATAGGCGCTGTGTCGGCGATGCTCCTCGCCGCTGTCGCCTGCGCCGCTGTCTGGTTCGTGTCGCGCGAGCCCGCGACCACGTCGGCGACCCTTGCCGATGCCGACCTGCCGCTCCTCTCGCAACGGGCAGAGGAGTGGCTGGAACGCCAACGGCCGGCGCTGCCCGCGTCCGCTACCCGATTGGTGGACGACATCGCGCGCAAGCTCCAGGACCTGCCCGCTCAGCTGGTCGGGCTGGATTCGCGCGCGCCGGTCGCGGATGAGATCCGCAAGCTGCTATCGCGCGAGCTACCCAACCTGATCGAGGGGTATCGCAGCGTGCCGGGCAGCCTGCGCCGCAATGCCCGCAACGGGATGGCCGATGCCGACACGCAGCTGGTCGAAGGTTTGGGTGTGATCGATGGACAGATTGCCAGGCTGACCGAGCAGCTCGGCTCGGGCGCGTTCGACACGCTGGCCACGAACAATCGCTACCTTGCGACCAAATATCGCGGCGACGACGACCTGCGCGGCTGACGCGCTCAGCTGTTGATCGAGAGTACCAGCGTCGGGTCCGGGATGCTCGATGCGTCGCTGCCGCCCGCGAGCGGCAGCACCGCCGTTCCAATAGCGAAGAACTCGATAACGTGGCTCGCCCAGTTGTGGCTGCCTTCGTGCAGGTCAGCGCCGACCACGCCCTCCGCACCAGCCTCGGTCGCTTCCAGCTGCATTCGCTCCATCGCCAGCTCGCGCGCTTCGTACAGCGCCAGGCTGAAATTGGTCAGCTCCACATTCTGGCCGACGCTGCCCAGCGAGGCGAGCGGTCCGCGTCGCGCGACATGATAGACGCAGCTGCCCATCACCATCTCCAGCGGGCGATAGCCCGATTGCAGGAGGGTCCAGAAGTCCTGACCGGACAGCGCGGACGTGAACGGCTGGCCCTTCGGTCCCTTGAAGCCGGGATGTCCCTTGGCGTGGACGATGCCGGTGCCGATCGCCACGAATTCCAGCACCTTGGTGTCCCACTCCATCCGCTTGACCGTGAGCCGCACGCCGACGATGCCGTCCGCGCCCATGTTGGCGGCCTCCTGCCGCATCCGCTCCATCGCGAGGGCCCGGGCCTCGTACATGGCGGTGGACAGCACCTCCAACTCGGTGTTGCTGGTCCAGCCGGCGAACTGAATGCCGAGATGGTAGATGCAGGATCCGACGCACAGGCCGATGGGCTCGAACCCGGCCTTGCGCACCAGCAGAAACTCGTTGACCGTGAAGTCGGAGGTGAAAATGCCGTCCGGGTGTCCCTCGCGCCGTAGCCCCGCAAGCCGCTGAAGGGCATGCTGCGGTATCGCCTGGGTGGTGTCGGCCATCAGATCACGTCTTCCTCGTCCCGGGTATCGGTGCCGTAGCTGGAATGGTGCGCGGATGCACCTCGGCGGAGCGGCGACAGCTCGTCGCGCATATCCACAACCGGCATGATGTCCTGTCGCACCGGTGCGCCGCGGCGCGTGTCCACCACGGTGCCGATCACGATATGCCGACCGAGATAAGCTGCAGGCTGCTTGTCGCGCTCGCGTTGCAGCAACTGACCAAATTGCGTGTGGGCCAGCACGCCGTTGCCCTGCTTCGCCGCGTTCACCCGCAGCTCGCGATGCGCCTCGCGCCGGATGCGCTCCCAGAAGCCGGTGAGGACCGCTATCGGCTGGCTGTTCCAGGACCGCAGTTTGACCTGAACGTCGGACAGCGCGGTCCAGTCCCCGGTGCCCCATCCCGCGCCCCGGTCGCCGCCATATCCGCCCAGCCACTCGTATTTCGCACCAACCGCGATCCCGACGGGAACGATGTCGGCGTCGAGAAGCCGGACAAACTCCAGGGCGGGCACGGTGGCCACGATCGGCTCGGGGCTGGGCGGCAGCTCTTCGATCTTCACCGCCGTGCCCACCAATGTAAAATCCATGCTGGCGCCCAGCCGATGGCGCAGCGTCCGCATGCGGACGTCCACCACGGCATTGGCGCCCGCCGCCACCGCCTCGCGCCGGATACGGTCGAGCGCGCGGTGCCAGCCCTCAGCGTGACCCTCGGTCCAGCTCCACCCGTAATGGAACCAGCAGGTGCCCGACACCGTCGCCACCGGGCGGACGCCGTGGGTGCGCGCCAATAGCAGCTCGGCGGGCGTCATTGTCGCCACCCATGCGCCGCTGCCGGCGGCGGCACTCGCGAGGTGTGCTTCCACCGGGGCGGGAAGTTCGTTCCGCTCGAGCGCGGCCGACCATGCGGCTGCCCGCTCGGCAACGGCGGAAGAGCTCGCGGATCGGCTACGGAAGAACGGCATCTGCGGCTCGCTTCATGAAAGCAAAGATGACTCTGCCAGGCAAGCCGCCGTCCTGCCGCTAGAGGGCGCAAAGTTCAACCTGAACAGGTGTCCGTTGTCGAAACGCCGAGCAGGCCCCCGGAAGGCCGGTTGTGGGTCTTCCCGATGCTACGCATTCTGCTCGAATGCCAGTAAATACTGCAAATGTTCGCTGAAGAACGCGGCGGCCCTGGCGAGGGCGGTATGACTCTCCGGCGTGTTGGGGACCGAGGCCTGGAAGACGTGTGGCATGCCTTCGTATAGGTCAAGCACCGCCTCGTGGCCGCCGCCGCGGATTGCCTGATATTCCCGCACGAAATCGCTGAGGAGCAGCTCGTGCGTGCCCCCTTGGATCAGCGTCGGTGGGAATGCCTTTCTGTAATCACCGTAGACTGGCGAGGCATAAGGGTTTTCTGGTCCGCAGCATCGGCGTAGGCGTTTGCGCTCCAACTCAGGCTAACGGGGTCGAGCACGGGATCGACGCTCCCGATGGTTCCGTAGCTGTCGCCCTGAGTGGCGATATCGGACCAGGGCGACATCAGGTAAAGCGCGCCGGGGAGCGGCAGGCCCTGGTCGCACATCTTGAACACGGAGCCCGCCGCCATGCCGCCCCCGGCGGAGTCACCGAAGATGCCGACGCTCGCTGGCGCGATCCCCTTGGCGAGCAGCGCCTTCCAGACGGAGAGCACCTGATCGGTCGCAATCCTCCAATTGCCCCGGGGCGCGACCGTGTAGTCGATCGAGATCACCTCGTCGCCCGTCGCGGCGGCCACCAGCACCGCCGGGCCGAGGCGCGAATGCGCGGAGAAGAACGTATAGGCGCCGCCATGCAGATAGATCAGCGTGCGGCCGTTCGGCTTGTACCCCGCCGGCAGGATCCTGACGACCGGAACGCCGCCGACCACATCGTCGCGCACGTTCGCTCCGAGCTTAGCGGCAACGGCGTTGGAAGCGGGGATCATGAACTTGTCGAGCGCCGCGCGCTGATCGTCCCAATCCTTGAGCGATGTCGGTTTGGACGGCGGCGGCCGCCGGGACGAGACGGCGTAGATGGCGGCCAGCGCCTTGGCCGCCTCGGGCGAGACCGTGGCGGGAACCTGAAAACGAGCCGTTGGTTCGGTAGCGGCTGCGGGTGAACCGGCTAGGACGAAGCTGATCAGCAGGACGGTCTTCAGCTTCATCGATGTTCTCATTCCGCTAGAGCGGCAGTCCGCTGCTTCGTACCGTAGCAACGCCAATCTGTCCGTCGAATTCTACATGGGCTTTCGTGTAGCATTGAAGGGGCCCTTCCAGGTCGGATCGCGAGCCTTAGACCGGGAGGCCGAGCGTCCGCCGTCAGGAAGGTGCGAGGAAGCCCCAAATGCCCGCATCTGGATCATCAGCGCAAAGCATTGCCGAGTCCCGCGGCGAGGTGATCCGCAACCCGGCGGATGCGGGCGTTGGTTCGGACGTCCTCGTGCATGACCAGCCACACCGGCAAGGCGGGAAGGCGCAGGCCGACGTTCAGCGCTTCGAGTTCGGGATGGCGGCGCGCGACCAGCGTCTGCGCGATACCCAGGCCGGCGCCGGACAGGAGCAGGTGCCAGTAGGTCATCGGATCGTCGCAGCGGATCGGGAAATCGTCACGCGTCACAACGAGGCCGTTGAGGGCGTAGGCCTGGACCATGAGGTCGCTCCGATCGAAGCCGATGACGTCATGCGCGAGCAGGTCCGTGACGGTGCCGGGCCGGCCCCGACGCGCGAGGTAGCTTTGCGAGCCGAAAAATCCGAGCGGCGCGTCTCCGAGCTTGCGCGCGATCAGCGCGTTCTGGACCGGCTCGAACATGCGAACCGCGATGTCGGCGTCCCGCCGCAGCAGGTTCTGCGCGGCGTCCGATGCGACGAGTTCGACCTGTATCTTCGGTTCCGCCCGCCGCAGGTCCGCGAGGATCGGCGGCAGGAACATGGTCGCGACCATCACGGACGCCGTGATGCGCACGGTGCCGGTCAGCTGCTGTGAACGGCCCGCCGCCTTGAGCGCGAGCGCGTCGGCCGCTTCGCCCATCGACCGCGCGTCGTCGACGAGGCTCAACGCGGCCGCGGTCGGCTCGAGCCCGCGGGCGGAGCGCGTGAACAAGGTGACGCCTAGCACCGCCTCCAACTCGCGGATGTGCCGACCTATCGTCGGCTGCGTGGTGGCGAGGTGCGCCGCCGCTGCCGACAGCGAGCCGGTCTCGACCACGGCGAGGAAGGAGCGCAGCAGGGACCAGTCTGGACGGTGCAAGGCGGTCAGCTCGAGATCGATCGGACCCATGCGTAATCGCATAGCTCGCGGCTGAAAACAGCCGATCCCGACCGGACGAGCGCCAGCCTAGATGGGATGCGGCTCACCGACGGAGGCGATAATGCTCAAGACTCATTCACCGAGCGACGAGACCCGGTTCCTGGCGGTCGGCGACGGCCGCATTGCCTATGACGACACCGGCGGCGACGGGCCGCTGGTCCTGGCGATACCAGGGATGGGCGACTTGCGATCGGAGTGCCGGCTGCTGCGACCACGGTTGCAACAGGCGGGCTACCGCGTGGTGACGGTGGACGTGCGCGGCTTCGGCGGGACCTCGGCGCGGTGGGGGGACTATTCGGCGCATGCGGTCGGGCGCGATGCGCTCGCGCTCATGGACCATATCGGCGCAGCGTCGGCGGTGATCCTGGGCACCTCTTTCGCGGCCGGCGCGGCGTTGTGGGCGGCGTACGACGCGCCGGCGCGGGTGAGCGGTGCCGTGCTGCTCGGGCCGATCGTCCGCGACGTGGAGGTGCCGCTGCTCGCTAAACTTGCGTTGGCGGTCGGCTTTGCCGGCCCGTGGCGGGTCTGGTTCTGGGTCAGCTACTGGAACAGCCTGTTCCCGGCCCGCAAGCCGTCCGATCACGCCCTGGCAAAGGCGGCGCTGGGGCGGAACCTGCGCGAGCCGGGCCGCATGGCGGCGCTGCGCACGATGGTCGGCCTGTCCAAAGCGGACACGGCCGAAATCCTGAACCAAAGCCGCGTACCCACGCTGGTTGTGATGGGCACGCGCGACCCGGACTTCCCGGACGCCGCGGAGGAGGCCGACTGGCTCGCGATGACGCTTCACGCCG
>CALMGC010000086.1:26186-26561 GCA_937863505.1 uncultured Sphingomonadales bacterium
GCCGGGCACTACCCGCATGCCGAGTTCCCCGAACTGGTCGCGCCGGCGGTGCTGTCGTTTCTCGGCAAAGTGAGCTCAACGACGAACAGCCTCAATGATGCCTGAACAAGCGTCCGGTGTTGAGCAACGCCTCTGCTGCTCTGGACGACCGCGATTGGGTCGTCGGCTCAGAGTTGCTGGGCGGACTGCGTCACGCCACGGCCGTGACCGCCACGCGGCGACGCGACCGTAGCGACAGGCCGACGGTGCCGAAGCCGACGATCATCATCGCCCAGGTCTCGGGCTCGGGCACGCCGAGCACGAAGTCGCCCAACGCGGTGCCGAGCGCGGCCTGCACCTTCGCGGTCGGGTGGATCTTGTCCCAATAATAAAAGC
>CALMGC010000087.1 GCA_937863505.1 uncultured Sphingomonadales bacterium
GTGTCGAGCGGCCCGCCGCCACCGCGAGCGGGTACGCGATGCTGCTGGTGCTCCTTGCCGCGATCGTGGTCGGCGTGCTCGCGCTGGGCGGGCTCCCGCGTTATCCGGTCGAGGCGGGGCTGGTGCTTGTCTTGTGCATGATCACCGCCGCGCTGGTGCTGCCCGGCTTCTACATGCTGCAGCCAAATCAGGTCGCGGCAATCCCCTTGTTCGGCAGCTATCGCGGTAGCGACCGCGCGACGGGCCTCCGCTGGGTCCTCCCCTGGTTTGGGAAGAGCAAGCTGTCGGTGCGCGCGAACAATATCATCTCCGCCTCGATCAAGGTCAACGACCTGCGCGGCAACCCGATCGAGATCGCGGCGCAGGTGGTGTGGCGCGTGACCGACACCGCGCAGGCGCTGTTCGACGTCGACGATTACCGCGCGTTTGTGGTCGTGCAGATCGAGGCGGCGGTGCGGACGATCGGCTCGCGTTATCCTTATGACGACTATACGCATCAGGAGGTGACGCTGCGCGGCAGCCACGATCAGGTCGGCGCGGAGCTTCGCGCGGAGCTGATGGCGCGCCTCGCCGTGGCGGGGATCACGGTGGACGAGTGCGGCTTCACTCACCTCGCTTATGCGCCCGAGATCGCGGGGGCGATGCTGCGGCGGCAACAGGCGAGCGCGGTGGTGGCGGCGCGCGCGACGCTGGTCGAGGGCGCGGTCGGCATGGTCGAGATGGCGCTGGCGCAATTGTCGGAAAAGAACGTCGTCGAGCTCGACGACGAGCGGCGCGCGGCGATGGTCTCCAACCTCATGGTCGTGCTGTGCGGCGAGCGCGACACCCAGCCCGTCGTCAACACGGGCACGCTGTATCAGTAACGTGTCGACGCCGTCCAAGAAGGCGTTCCCGCTCCGGCTCGACCCCGCTTTGTACGCCGCAATCGAGCGCGCGGCGGCGGGGGACCTCAGAAGCGTCAACGCCGAGATCGAGTATCTGCTGCGCGAGGCGCTGGCGCGGCGGGGGGTGAGTCTGGAGCCGCCGGTCGCGGCGAAGCGCGGGCGACCGCCCAAGGAGGTGAGCGATGGATGACGAGGACGTATGGTTCGAGCCGAAGCGGTTCGGCTATGGATCGGGGCTGCCGGTGCGATGGCAGGGCTGGGCGCTGCTGGCGGGCTATCTGACGATAGTGACGGCGGCCGCGCTGTTGCTGCCACGGTACTGGCCGCTTTACGTCGTGGTCCCCGTGGCAGCGACCGGCGTGTTGCTCGTGCTTTGCGCGCGGCACACGCGCGGCGGCTGGCGTTGGCGGAACGGGGGCGAATGATGTTGGCGGGACTGATCGCGATGGCGCTGGCGGCTGCGGCACCGGCGAGCACGGAGATAACCGCGCCCGGGCCGCAGGGCCCGCTGGCGGGGACGCTGGTGGAGGCGGGGGCGGGCGCGCCGGTGGTGCTGATCCTGCCCGGATCGGGGCCGACCGACCGCGACGGCAACAGCCCGATGGGCATCACCGCCGCGCCCTATCGCCTGCTCGCCGAGGCGCTGGCGGCGAAGCGCGTCTCCAACGTCCGGGTCGACAAGCGCGGGATATTCGGCAGCCGCGGGGCGATCGCCGACCCCAACGCGGTGACGATCGCCGCCTATGCCGCCGACGCGCACAGCTGGGCCAAGGCGATCCGTGCGCGGACAGGCGCCAAGTGCGTATGGCTGCTCGGGCATAGCGAGGGCGGGCTGGTCGCGCTGGCGGCGGCGCAGGACCGCACCGACCTGTGCGGCGTGGTGCTGGTGTCGACGCCGGGCCGCCCGCTCGGCGAGGTGATGCGCGAGCAGCTCCGCGCCAACCCGGCCAACGCCCCGATCCTGCCGCAAGCGCTGGCCGCGATCGACTCGCTGGAGGCTGGCAAGCGGGTGGACGTGGCGGCGCTGCCCGCGCCGCTGCACCAGCTGTTCAACCCGGCGGTGCAGGCGTTCGAGATCGACCTGTTCGCGCAGCGCTCGGCGGCGCTCGCCCGCGCGACGGCGCTGCCGATGCTGGTCGTGCAGGGCGACCGCGACATCCAGGTCTCGGTCGCCGACGCCCGCGCGCTGGCGTCGGCGCAGCCGCGCGCACGGCTGGCGATCGTGCCCGGGGTCAATCATGTGCTCAAGGCGGTGGGGAGCGACGACCGTGCGGCGAACGTGGCGACCTATGCCGACCCGTCGCTCCCGGTCGCGCCGGGGGTCGTCGATGCGGTGGCGGGGTTCGTGACCGGGAAGCGTTAGTCCAACGCTTGATTCAGCAGCTTCGCCAGCCGCAGCCCGCCGCGTTTGACCTCCAGCCGGGCGGGCGGGACCCACGCCTCGATCGTCGCCTCGCTGATCGCCACGTGCGCGGGTGTCGGCGCGCAAGCGTCGCCGAGCGCGCCCGCGTACACCGTGTCGTGCGCGACCTGCCACGACTCACGGCTCCAGTCTGCCACGTTGCCCGCCGCCATCGCCCGGCGGGTCGCGGGCGGGTAGCGGCGGACCAGCGACGGGCCGCTGGTGATCGCGCGCTCGGCGAGGAGGCCGTCCCACACCGAATGGAGGTTGAGCTTGGGCGGCGCATACACGCCATAGCTGACGTGCACGTCGTTGCCGCCCTTGTCCCCCTTCTCGCCCGCATGGAGCGGTTGGTGCAGGTCGCCGACGAAGTGGAGCAGGAAGGCGAGCGCCTGCACCCGTTCGGCGGGCGCGGTCGCCGGGTCGCGGAGCATCGCGACGTCGCGCTCGATCTGCACGGACACGCAGTTCCCGTCCTTGCAGGCGGGCGTCGGATCGTACGGTCGGCAGATTTCCACGTCCTGGAAATGCCAGCCATAGGCATAGCCGAACCGCGGCTTGCCGCTCGCGTCCTTGAGCGGCTTGACGCAGTCCGCCCACACCGCCGCGTCCTCCGCCGTCCGCGCCGGGCATTCGGGCGTGCCGAGCAGCGCGGAGGTGGCGAGGATGCGCCCCACCCGCGCCCGCGTACGCGGCGTGACGTTGCGCATCGCGATGCTCGCGATCGTGCGGTGGCCATAGTCCCAATACGCCCCCGCCGGACCGGCGAGCGCGAGCGCGGCGAGAAAAGCGAAGAAGCATTTCATCGCGAGGGCGCTTAACCCCGCGCCTCGTGGCCGTACAGCGCGACCCGCTCCGCCTGACTCGGTCGTGTCACGATCGCTCCAGGTCCCGCAGGAGCGCGTCGTGGTGAAGCGTGGCATCTGCGTCCGCGCGGATCGCCAGGGCCATCCGATAGGCGACCAGCGCGGCGTCGCGATGCCCGTTCTCCTTCAACACATGCCCATATTGCACCCACTCGCGCTGGCGGCGCGGTGCCACGCGCAGGTAGCGGGCATAGAGTTGCTCGGCCTCGACCAGGTTTCCGCGCCGACGTGCCCGCCGCGCGCGCGCCAGCAACCACCGGGCGCGACCGGTGCGCCAGCTCGATGCCGTGCCCTCGGCCGTGCCCTCGGTCAGTACCCGATCGAGCAACGCCGTGTTCTCGGCGAGCGCGGTTTCCCGCCGAGCGGTGCTCGCCGCGGACGCGTCGGCCTCTCCGTGGTCACGCGAAGCGGCCCGCGCCCTCTCGGCCGCGCGCCGGACCAGCCGTGGATGGTGCGGGTCGATGTTCAGGAGGTCCCGCGTGTCCAGCACCGACCGGAACACGGCATCGTCGGCCCGGAAAATCTCATAGGTCCAGTCCGGATGGTAAACCGGCTTCAGCCCCGCCTCCTTGACCAGCAGCAGGTACAGGATGGTTTCGGGCGAGGCCGGGATGCGGGCGGCGAGCGCCCTGACGAGCTGATCGTAGAGACGGCGGATGAACCGCAAATCCTCCCGGCGGAGCGCAAGCACCTGATCGTTGAACGTCACCTCGCGCCCCGGAGGGACATAGGCCCCCCATGCGGCATTCTTGTAGAAGTACGCCGGCGCGTTGCCACGGGGCACATGGCCGTTCTCGTCAAAGCCTTCGCCCAGCGGGATATGTAACTCGCCGGACTTCATGTCCGGGGACACCGGCGCGTAAAAGGCGAGGTCGGGCCGGGTGATGATCACCTCGTCGAATATCTCGCCGCTTGCCCGTTCATGCTGGTAGAGCAGCTCGATAACGCCGCTGATGTTGTAGAACATGGACAGGAGCCGGTGGGGGCTGAGCATGAACAGCCAGTCGTCGCCGCTGCACATCGCGTTGGCGGTGTCGAGGAAATCCTGTTGCGGCTTGTCGTGGAAGCTGGACCGGACCAGCCGGGGACCATAGACGCTCGCCAGATCGGTATCGGCCAGCGGGGCAAGGGTCGTGAAACGACCCTTCGGGTTCGAGAGAAAGAAGCCGTGCTCGTCCCGCTCGCCGCGATCATGGTCGCGGGTGACGATGTCGGTTTCCTTCGGGCCGAAATAGAAGATGCTGGCGTCGTTCGGCTCGACGACATGGCGAAGCAGCGAATTGGCCGTGCGCTTATACTCGCGCAACAGGCCGTAGAGGAGCACGGCGACGCGTGGCTGCGTTTTCCGCTCCGTCTCCGCGTCGTCCGCAACGCGCGCCATGGCGCGGGTGATCGCCACCGCGTCGGACAGATCGGCACGGCGATAGGCGGCGAGCTCGCGAAAGGTGACCGGTCGCGCCGGCCCTCGGGGCAGCGTCTCGCACCGCCATTCGGGCTGCTCCACGCTGGTCAGACCGCCGCGCCCGACGAGCAGCAGGTATAGCAACGTCTCGAGGTGGGCCGGCGCGCCGCCGCGGAGGCAGGCGGCGGCATCGGCGGACAGGGTGCCGAGCAGGCAAAGGTCCGGGCCGCTCACCACCAGCAGCTTGTCGGAGAACGCGTCGCCGATCCGCAACGGCGTGAGGTCCCCCGTCGACGGGTCGCGGTAGGGAAGGACCGGCGGGTTGCGCACTAGGAACGCGCCCGTGACGGTGTCGAAGCCGCTGCCCGCGACGATGTGGACCTGCCCCGGCGCGACGGTCAGGTCCGGCTTTCCATAAAGCACCACGTCCGACCGGATGACGACCACCTGGTCGAAGGTCATGCCGTGCCGTTCCTCGAAGCGGCGCAGCAGGTGGTACGCCGCTTCGATGTCCGCGAGGTCGTTCAGCGCCGACGCGCTGGTGCCGCTGTCCACGCTCGCCCGGGTCGGCGCGGGCGAGCGCATCGCGAAGGCCTTCAACGCGGGGCCGTAGACAGCTGGCGGCTGGTTCTCACTTTCCACCGCCGCGGACCCGTCATCCTCCGACCCGACATAGAAGATCGCCGCGTCGTAGGGCCGTACCAGGTGGCGGAGGAGCGCCGCCGCTGTTCCGGCGCCCGCCCGGACCGATCCACGCAACAGCACCGCGACGTTGGCGGACGCGTCGTCCCGCGTCGTGTTCACCGCTGTCTCCAATTGTGCAGCCTCCCTGACGGGCACGCGCGGCGCGCCGTCCCGTGACCCGGTGTGCTTAGCGACGTGGCTTTCGGCAACAACCTCTTAAACATCGGGCCGCTTCACGCTCGCCGCGGAAGGGGAGGGGGCCGCGCGCGGTTGATGTTCGCCGTCGCGCGGGTAAGGACGGCGGACCCGCCCGGTCCGATGCCGTGACGCTCAGGAGACCTGCATGTCTCAGCCATGCTTGACGTTTGTGATACCCACCTACCAGCCGCATTTCGGCTTTGTACGCAAGCTCGTCGGCAGCCTCGCAAATTTCGCCCGCGATCCGGAACAGCTGGCCGTCCGTATCGTCGTGGAACAACAGAACCGTCATTTCGTCGAGAGTCTGGCTGAGCGATGGCCGAGCCTCGGCATCAGCTACACGACGACCGAATCTGTCCTCGACGACTTCGGTATCGGTCTCTCTCCCGACGCTTTCCTGGCCAAGGCAGGCAAGTTCACCTTTCAGTCGATCAAGAAGATCGGCGGCATCCTGACGAGCGACACCGATTGGGTGCTGGTGTTGGATAGCGAATCGCTGTTCACCAAGCCGTTCTCCGTACGCACGCTGCTCGAGAATCATGCCAGCAGGAAGTACGTCTTCTTCTCGGAAACCGCGAGCCGCCAATCACATTGGCGCAACAGTCTGGCGGAGACGGTGACGCATAATGCGAGCCTGCTGCTCGGGGGAAAGACAGACAAATGGCTGATGGAATATTACCACTGGTTCTACGAGACGGAAGTGTGGCGAGATCTGGTGCGGACGCTGAAACGCAGCGGCGGGTTGGACACCTGGCTTCGCGGCGGCCTGAAGGACGGCGTGTTCGAGAACATCCTCTATTATCAGTTCGTGTCGATCAATCCGCACTACGGCTATCAACTGATCGACGTCAGCGCCGAGCTGAAGCGGCATCTACCCGCGCACATGGCCGGAAGACTGGACAGCGCGCCCAGGGATCGGCTTGGGATCGTCGGCCTGCTGGAATATATCGCCAGCCTGGTCAGTGTTGAAGAGTTTCGTGATCTTGCGCGTTTCTTCGACGCCTATCAGCTGCCGTTCCTGCGGCTTGAGCCGTCCGCGTTCGACGCGCGTATCCTGACCGCCATCGATGACCTTCCCTCCGTTTGCGCGATCACATCCTCGCACCGGATCCAGGTGATCGAGAAGCGGGTCGCGGTCTGCATCGCCGGTGAGTTCCGGTCCGTGTTCTCCAACATCCGCGCCATCCGGAGCTTCCTGTCCGGGGTCGCCTGCGACGTCTTCGTGCATTCGTGGAGCCACGACAGCGTTCCGGTCGTCATGGACGTGCTGGGGCCCGACCGGCTGGTCGAGGAGGCACCCCTCGACTTCACGCAACTGGTTTCGACAATCCAAAATCCCGAGCCCGACCTCAAGCCCGACAGGGACAAGGGCGCGCTCAGCATGTTGTACGGCATCTCGGCCAGCATCGACATGCTGGGCGACGCCATCGACCGATATGCCTATGTGGTCCGCTTGAGACCGGACTGCGTGTTCCAGGAGTCGCTCCGGGACCTGCTGTTCAACATCACGGACGATGACGAACATGACGGCACCACGATCTATGTGCCGGACAGCTTTCACTCGCAGGGGATCAACGACCAGTTCGCGATCGGGTCGGCGAGCGCGATGGCGAAATACGCCAGGGTGTTCGACTATGCGAAGCAAGTCGCGGGGCATGAATATTTCAACCCCGAGCATCTCGTCTCGAGTTGCCTGCTGGACGCGGGTATCACCATCAAGACCCTGCCGATGATCTATATCCTGCTTCGCAAGGAGCCGAACAATCTGGACTGGGTCGGGCGTATCCAGCACATCCAGAACACGACTTGGTGGTCCGCACCGCTTCCCGGGCCAAGGAAAATCCGCAAGGCGAATGCGCTGTTCCACCACAAGCGCGACGCGATGCGCTTCATGCGGGTGGAGGATTGCTTCGGCGATTGGACGCTCGCCGTCGACGCGGCCGCCATCGTCGGCGAACTTCGCCCCCTGATGCGGGGCGAGCAGGTCGAGATTCGCGTGCGGCGGGATCACAAGAACCCAGACGTCTTCCTGACCACCGAGGTCCGCGACGGCGCTCGCGTGGACGAGATGTTCGTCGACGTGCGGGCTGACGGGCTGCACCTGCGGTATGACAAGCCTCCCGGTATCCTGTTCGTGCACGCGGCGGACATCGAGGGCCATGTTCAACTGACCCGCTTCGAGGACAGTCTCGACCGGCCATCGGCGGTGCTTCGCTTCGTCGGTGGCGCGCGACCGCGCGTGGCCGCCGTCGAACCCGAGATCACTCCGCCCCCGCGACTGGAGCTCCGCCTCGCCGAGGCGGATGGCGACGATGGCGACCACGCCCTGCTGCAAACGCTGGGCCCGCGCGACCGGCGGGGTCCGCTCGACCCGGTGCGGAGGTTATGGGCGCGCCGGCTGCTGCATCGCGGTCGTGCGCTGCGCCGTCGCGACCAGCTGGACGAGGCGAAACGCCTGTACGCGCGGCTGCTGCGGCTCGACCCGGCGCAACCGCGCGAATGGGTCCAATATGGTCACCTTGCCAAGGACTCGGGCGATCGCGAGGCGGCGCTGGGCGCGTATCGCATGGCGTTGCTTCTCGCGCCCGGAGACGCGGACGCGACCCGCCATTATCGGGCGGTCTCCCGCGAGCGGAACTGACCCCGCTTCAGTCGCGGTAGATCGGCGGGGCGGCCCGGATCGCGTCATACTCATCCGGTACGCCGCAGAAATGCACGGCGCTGCGCGGCACCAGGGTGAAGCGGATGTCCGCTCCCTCCGCGAGCAGGCGATTGTAGAGCGGCGCGACATAGAGCTCGCCGCCCTCCAGCGCCGCGGCGGGCCGCCGCGCCTCCGCTTCGAACGCGGCGCGGAACCGGCCCGTGCGTGCGAACTGGTACAGGCCGGTGCAGCAGAAGCGCGAGATGGGCCGCTTTTCGCTGGTCTCGGCGACGCGGGTAGACCCCGGCGCGACCGGGCGGACGAACGACCAGTTGCTGCCCTCGCCCTCGAACGTCTCGAGATAGCCGTGGATCTCGCCTGAAAAGGGGGCGGGGCGAAGCCGGGACGAAACCCGTCGAGATCTCCTGGCTCTCGATCCAGCCCCGTGAAGGTTGCGCCTCTGTCGGGCATCGTTTACGGGCTTCTGAAGGCGAATTCCAGATCGCGACATTGGCAAGAGAGATGCTCATCCATGTTCCATGACTTAACGCGGGAAAATAGCGGCAAGGTCAGGGACATTCTGCGCATGTTGCGCCCGCATCGCTTGATGGATGCGGACAAGAAAAGAATGGGGCGTTTTTTCGATGGTGGCTATGTCATGCTCGACCGCTTCGAAGGCGTTACTGCCGCCTATTCACTTGGAATCAACGACGATGTTTCGTGGGATCTCGATATCGCTGCACAAGGTATACCGATTTATCAATACGATCATACGATCCACGATCTCCCGGCACGTCATAATCTGTTCCACTGGGAGAAGATCGGCATTGCCGCGGAGCCGCAGGAGGGGTTTGAGTCTCTTGAGCGGCTGATCATCAAGAATGGACACGAGAACGCAGAGAACATGCTTCTCAAGATCGACATCGAAGGTGCCGAGTGGGACGTGTTTGCCGGTACGGCCAGTCATACGCTCCGGAAATTCTCGCAGATCGTGGCCGAGTTGCATTGGCTTGAACAGATCGGAGGTTACGACTTCGGGGAGCGCGCGCGGCGTGGCATCACAAATTTGGCGGCGACGCATAAATTGGTTCACGTGCATGCCAACAATCATGCGCCCTGGATCGTGTTGGGTGGTGTCCCGCTTCCCTCTGTGTTGGAAGTTACGCTCGGTCGTATGGACCTTGGTCAATACGAGATCTCGAACGAGAGTTTCCCCACGCTCCTCGACATGCCCTGTCATTCTCAGCTTGCTGATCTGTATCTGGGAAGATTCACCTTCGACTGAAATGTTGGCGAATGGCGATCACCGATAAGATGGTGGACGAGACCCTGGCCGCGCAACTGCGTGCAGCGTTGTACCGATCGGCCGAGCAAGCACCCAGCGATGCGGAGGTTCTGGATCTCGCCGTGCTGCTGGGCGACGCCATGGGCGGGCGTCCGGCGGCGTTGCTGGTCGACGCGCTCATGTTGCGCGGGCACCGGCCAGCCTTCGGGCACATTGCGGCGCGCCGGTCGGGAACAACGGCTGCGCTTGCGGTCGCGGAGATGGCGTCGTTAGTCGAATGTCTCCCGACCGCGCCGGTCGGTGTGCCTGACCGGCACCCACGGAAAGCGCATGACGTCATAGGGCGCCAGCCGGTCCCTGCGTCGTGGCTGACCGACCGCCTTCCCGTTCTGTGCGCCATAGTACGGGAGGACCTGACCGTACCCGGCGGGGAAGTGCGACTGGCGGCATCGCTGGCCGAGCTCTGGACCATGCTCGTCGACGCGCCGGCGATTCCGGTTCCGGCGCGGTTTACCGGCGGTCTTGCCTTCAGCTGCGCTTGCTATGCCGCCGATATCCTTCGCCGCGACCTCGTGGCGGTCCAGGATTTGGCGTTTGCGCCGCTCGGCTCGGCGGCCCTGTTGGGCCGGGCGCTGCGGTTCGATCCTGCCGGGTTGGGCCCGGCTTGCCGCAATCTGGGATCATGCGCCGATGGCGCGCCCCCGCTGCTCGCGCTCGTAGAGGAGGCCATTGTCGGGCGGGAGGCGGCCTTGGCTGACCACCTGCTGATGTTGGTGACCGCCACCACCCCGCTGCGGCAGCTGGAGGATTTAGCCGGCGCCCTTGCCTTCCACGGGTGGCTCGGCGCGCTCGCCGGCCTGCTCGCCCGGGCGGAACGCGAGGGGCCGCAGGCCTGCGGTCGCCCGTTATTGTGGACCATCCGCGATGCGGCCCTGGACTTAGACGCTCCCGCCCTCGCGCTGGCGGCCCAGCGTTTGCTGGCAAGAGGATGGCCTGGCGAGCGCGTTGAACGACGGGTGTTGGGTGAGATGCTGGCTACGCTGGGGCGTCGGGAGGCGGCGATTGCGCTGTTCAAGCGGTTGGCGCGTATTGATCCGGGCGACCAGCCTTCGCGCGAGCGTTTGGAGGCGCTACTTGCCGGTGATTTCAGAGCGTTTGCGGTGCGCGGCGGCTACGGAACCCGCTTAACGCGGCAGAAATGGCAGTTGGCCGCGCATCGACCGCCCGCCATGGCGGGAGTAGCATCGAGGGTGGAAGGAAGGCTGGCGGGATGATCGGCGACGCCTGGCGCATTTTGGGCAGGGCCCGGCGGGCGATATGGCGCGGTTCCGCAAGGGGCGGCACCGGTAGCGATCTGGTGCGGCTCGGCCGGGTCGCGGCCAAGGAGGGCCGCTACGCCGATGCTGCCACCTTATACGGAGAGGCGCTGCGACTTGATCCGGCCCAGCCCAGGCTGCGTGTCCAAGCCGGTCACATGGCGAAGGAGGCCGCCGACCTTGAAACGGCCGAAGCTCATTATTTGGCGGCGGCAGCGGCGATGCCCGACGACGCCGACCTCGCGCTTCAGCTCGGCCATTTCTACAAGGTGGCGGGCCGGGTGCGTGAAGCCGAGGAAAGCTATCACCGAGCCTTGGCGCTCAAGCCCAATTGGGATATGGTGTGTCGCGAGATCGATCATCTCGATCAGCTCGGGCTGCATGGCGCGCGTCGACGCAGAGCTGACGCGCCAGCGCGGTCGTTCAGCGATGCCGGCGGCGACCCGTCGCCGACAGCGGTCGTGGCGTCGAGTTTCAGGGGCGAGCTGCTGCCCGACCTGCTGCCACGCAGCCCGACGGCGCTCCTCCATCGGCACGGCGAGTCGATCCACTTAAGACGCTGTGGCCAGCCCGAACAGGGCGCCTGGGGGCTGCAGCGTACGTTGCGTGGGGTCCAGGCGCTGCGCGGGCTCTGCATCTCCGCCGATCCGATCGTCGAGCTTCACATCCTGCTGAACGGCCAGATGATCCATCGAGGGCCCGTCCAGCCCTTCGGGCTGCACAATGAAATGGAGCGGCCCGATCTGCGAAAATACGTGTTCAACGTCTGGATCGACTTCTCGGACTTCCTGCCGGGTCGCTACCACATCGAGTTCTATTTCCGTGATGCGCGCGGGACCCGCGACGAGCAGGGCGGTCGACGATCGTCGCGCGACTACGTCGTGGTCGCACCGCCGTTGACGGGGCCGATGATCGAAGGGGGTGACGCGTGGACGCCGAGTATTGACCCCACTGACCCACGCAGCGTCGAGGAACAGGTCAACGCCCGCCCCAGCATGATCCGTTCGGCCGAACGCTCGATCATCGAGGGCGCCGTCGAGAATTTGTTGATCCTGCGCACGGATCAGCTGGGCGACGTGGTGGTCTCTGTGCCGGCCTTCCGCCGTATTCGCGCGCTCTATCCGGCGGCGCGCATCGTCTGCCTCGCGACGAGCGCCAACGCCGAGCTGATCCGAACGCTGGGCGTGGTCGACGAGGTGATCGAGGTGCCTTTTCCGGACGATCCCGTGCAGCGCCGCCGCGTGATGCTCGCCGCGGATCAAGAGGCGCTCGCCCGGCGATTGCGGGCCTATTGCTTCGACCTCGCGATCGATCTTGCGCCGGCAGGCGAGAGCCGACCGCTGCTGCTGCTCTCGGGCGCGAAGGTGCTCGTGGGAATGGGACATGGTGCCTGGCCGTGGCTGACCGCGGCCTTCGACGTCACGACGCGCGATCCGGCCGGTCGCTCGGACGTGCTCGCCGCTTCCAGCAAGACCTTGGCGATGGTCGAGAGCCTGCCCCTGCTCCACGCCGGCAAGGCGGAAGTGGTGCGGCGGTCCGATCTCAGCCGCGACCTGCTGGCAAACGTCGGCCTTGGCGGCGACGAGCGGTTCGCGATCCTTCACACCGGTGCCCGCGTGGTCGCCAGCCGCTGGCCGCATTACCCGGCGCTGGCCCAACGCCTGCTTGAGGCCGAGCCCGACCTTTATATTCTGATGCTGGCGGGGGATGCCGAGCCCGGCACTGCTCTCCCGCCGGCGCTGCTGACCCACCCGCGCTTCAGGCTCATTGATCGCCGGCTTACGTTCGACACCTTGGACGCGATGGTGTCGTACTGCGCGTTGTTCGTTGGCAATGACTCCGGCCCTAAGCATTTAGCGGCGCTGCGCGGGGCCAACGTGGTGAGCTTGCATCTGGCGCGCACCAATTGGGGCGAATGGGGTCAGGACCAGGGCGGCGTCATCATCAGCCGCCAGGTGCCGTGTGCCGCCTGTCACATCTACCATGATCCCGAGGAATGCGGCAAGGACTTCGTCTGCATTACTCGTATCGCCGTTGATGAAGTAGTGGATGCCGCCTTGGTCCAATTGCGCCGGAACCCCGCCAAGGGATCGTCGTCATTGACGCGACCGAACTCGTCGGCTGCAACATCGTCAGGTATCTGAAACAATGGCGGCGCATCGCCGCCCGTTACGACGAGCTCGCCAGCATCTTGCTCTGGCCAAAGTAGATCATGTCGTCACTATAGCCTAGCCGGGCGGTTATGCCGGGTAGCGTGCGCGCGTTGATGACGCCGACTGAATTACTGTAAATGCGCATGTTGCGGCCGCTGACACGCCGCCGCTCCCGACCTCGCCGCCTCGCGCGCGCGGCTGGCGGCCCCTGATGCGTCGACGCCGCGGCTAGGTTCCGAGGGCCGGACAGGCTATATGCGCGCGACCGCAAGAGGATCAGTTCATGTCCATCCGTCCCTGGCGCGATATCGCGCGTCGTCCGTCCCGTCAGATCATGGTCGGCAACGTCCCCGTCGGCGGCGACGCGCCCGTCACCGTGCAGACCATGACCAACACGCCCACCGACGACGCGCGCGCGACGATCGACCAGATCAGGCGCTGCGAAGAGGCGGGGGTGGACATCATCCGCGTGTCCTGCCCCGACGTCGCCTCGACGACGGCGCTGAAGCAGATCGTCCGCGCATCGCGCGTACCGATCGTCGCGGACATCCACTTCCACTACAAGCGCGCGCTGGAGGCGGCGGACGCCGGCGCGGCGTGCCTGCGCATCAACCCGGGCAATATCGGCTCGTCCGACCGGGTGCGCGAGGTGGTCAACGCCGCCAAGGCGAACGGCTGCGCGATCCGCATCGGCGTCAACGCGGGGAGCCTCGAGAAGGACCTGCTCGAGAAGTACGGCGAGCCCTGCCCGGAGGCGCTGGTCGAGAGCGCGCTCGACCATATCAAGATCCTGCAGGACCACGATTTCCACGACTACAAGGTGGCGGTGAAGGCGTCGGATGTGTTCCTCGCGGTCGCCGCCTATCAGCAGCTGGCCGAGGCGGTCGACTGCCCGCTGCATCTCGGCATCACCGAGGCGGGCGGACTGATTGGGGGCACGGTGAAGTCGTCGATCGGCATCGGTTCGCTGCTCTGGTTCGGGATCGGCGACACCATCCGCGTGTCCTTGTCCGCCGAGCCGGAAGAGGAAGTGCGCGTCGGGTTCGAAATCCTGAAGGCGCTCGGCATCCGCAACCGCGGTGTGCGCGTGGTGTCGTGCCCGTCCTGCGCGCGGCAGGGCTTCGACGTGATCCGCACCGTGCAGAAGCTGGAGGAGCGGCTCCAGCACATCCGTACCCCCATGTCGCTATCGGTGCTCGGCTGCGTCGTCAACGGCCCCGGCGAGGCGCGCGAGACCGACATCGGCGTCACCGGCGGCGGCGCGGGGCGGCACATGGTCTACCTGTCGGGCGTCACCGACCACCATGTCGAGGACGAAGGCATGGTCGAGCACATCGTTCGGTTAGTGGAGGCGAAGGCGGCGGAGATCGACGCGCGCGAGGCAACGCTGGAGGCGGGGGCGATCGCGGCGGAGTAGGGATTATGAACCTAAAACAATTGGCCTTGCTGAACGCGGTCGCGACGCCCGGGCCTTGGCACATTCGCCGCATGGACGACGACCTGTGTTGCGGGGCGTTGGCGGTCGCAACAACGCCGGACGGCGACGACAATGCCCCGCTTTCCGACGGCCAACTCCACGGTGTGCTGGCGGCGACGCTGATCCAGCATCGCGACTATGTGGTTCCCACCGACGGTCGCTCGCGTGAGAATGCAGAGTTGATCGCGGCCATGCGCAATGCTCTTCCGGAACTACTCCGGCTGGCCCGTCTCGGTGCGGAGGCTGAGTTGGCCAAAACGGCCCTCCCACCTTCCCCGGCGAAGGCCGGGGCCCAGCATTGAGCCAAGTGGACCCGCTTCCGTGCGTTTACATCATGGCAAGCCGGCGAACGGGACCATCTACCTGGGCTCGACCATAGATCTGCCGAAGCGCGCCTGGGAGCATCGCAACGGTGTCGTCGAGGGCTTCAGCCAGAAACATGGCTGCCATGACCTCGTCTGGTACGAGGTGCATGACGGCATCGAAGCGGCTCGCTTCAGAGAACGGCAGATGAAGGAATGGAAGCGAGCGTGGAAGGTACGCCGGATCGAGGAGATGAACCCGGACTGGGAGGACCTCGCGCCGACGCTTGTGTAGGTCGCGGAGGGTGTGCTGGGCCCCGGCCTTCGCCGGGGAGGGTAGGGGAGGAGTTTGTGTTAGCTCGGGCAATGGGCCAGACATGAGCACTCTGCGCCCCGTTCCGCCCGCCACCGCCTTTTGCGTCGCGGCGCTCGGGACCGCGATCTATTCGGTGATGGATGTCACCATGAAGCGCCTGTCGATCGAGAGCGGGGCGACGCTGGCGGTGCTGTGGCGGTCGTGGGCGGGAGTCGCGATCACCGGCGCGCTGATGCTCGCGCGGGGCGAGCGGTGGCCGGGGCGGGCGGCGCTCAGGCTCCACCTCGCGCGGGGGACCGCGTCGGGCGCGTCGGTGCTGCTGTTCTTCTGGGGGCTGGTGCGCGTGCCGATGGCGCAGGGGGTGGCGATCACCTTTCTCGCGCCGGTGCTGGCGATCCTGCTTGCCGCCGGAACGCTGGGCGAGCGGGTGCGGCGCGCGGCGGTGACGGGGTCGGCGATCGCGGGCGCGGGCGTGCTGGTGATCGCGGCGGGCGAGGCGCGGGCGCACGCCTCCGCCGATGTCGCGCTTGGCACGGGGGCGATCTTCGCAGCGTCGGTGCTGTATGCGGGCAGTCTGGTGCTGTTGCGGCGGCAGGCGCAGGTCGCCGCGCCGCTGGAGGTGTCGTTCTTCACCGCGCTGGTGATGGGGTTGTTGTGCCTGCCCGCGCTGCTGTTCCTGCCGGTCACGCCCGCGGCGGCGCAACTGCCGCTGATCGCCGCCGCCGCGCTGCTCGGCACCGTGTCGGGCGTGCTCGTCGCCTGGGCTTACGCGCGGGCGGAGGCGCAGGTGCTCGCGCCGGTGGAGTATACCGCGTTCGTCTGGGCGGCGATCCTCGGATGGGCGGCGTTCGGGGAGCGCGTGTCGGCGTGGACGGTGGCGGGCGCGGCGCTGATCATCGCGGGCTGCGTGGCGGCGGTGCGCGGGGCCGCGCCCGCGATGCCGCCGGGGGAGGTGGGGGCGTGAGCTTCGCGATCCGCCCCGCGACGCGCGCCGACGTGCCGACCGTGCTGCGCTTCGTCCGCGAGCTGGCCGCGTTCGAGCGGGAGCCGGATGCGGTGGCGGCGAGCGAAGCGCTGCTGGCCGAAGCATTGTTCGGCGCGCATCCGGCGGCGGAAGCGGTGATCGCCGAGCAGGACGGCGCGCCGGTCGGCTTTGCGCTGTTCTTTCATAATTTCAGTACCTGGACCGGGCGGCGCGGGCTGTATCTCGAAGACCTGTACGTCACGCCGGAGGCGCGGGGGTGCGGGGTCGGCGAGGCGTTGCTGCGGCATCTGGCGGGCGTGGCGGTGACACGCGGGTGCGCAAGGTTCGAATGGTCGGTGCTCGACTGGAACGAAGCCGCGGTGCGCTTCTACCGCAAGCTGGGCGCGGTGGGAATGGAGGATTGGACGGTGCAGCGGGTCGAGGGTGACGCACTCGTGCGGTTGGCGGGGCGAGGCTGATGCCGGTCGATGCGGGGCTGGTCGCCCGGGTGGCGGAAGCGATGGAGCCGGTCGGCGCGGTGACGAGCCGCGCGATGATGGGCGGCGCGACGTTGTATTGCGACGGGGTCGTGTTCGCGATCGTCGCCGATGACGCTTTGTGGTTCAAGGCGGACCGGGCGAGCGACGCGGCGTGGGACGCGGCGGGATGCGAGCGGTTCAGCTACGGGCGCGACGGCGAGGTGAGGACGATGAACTACCGCCGCGTACCCGACGAGGCGTATGACGATGCGGACGCCCTGCGCGAATGGGCGCGGCTGGCGCTGGAGGCGGGGCTGCGGGCACCGAAGCGGAAGAAGTAGGCCTCACGCAAAGACGCAAAGACGCAAAGACGCGAAGAGGTCAGCTTGCCGCGAAGCGGCTTTCAAACTGCTTGGAGTTGAAGGCCGCTGGCGCGGCAAGATCTGGTTCTTCTCTTTGCGTCTTTGCGTGAGCCAGTCTTCTTTCAGCGACGCCGACCCTATCGCCCCAGCTCCTCGCTCGCGTCCTGCGGGTCTTCCCCGTGCGCCTTGGCATTGTTGTACCGCTCGATGGCCTCCAGCGTGATCCGCCGCGCTTCGTCACGCCCGCCCCAGGTGCCGACGCGGACCCACTTCTTCTTTTCCAGGTCCTTATAGTGAGTGAAGAAATGCTCGATCTGCTCGAACACGATCTCGGGCATGTCCTCGCGCTCCGAGACGTTGGAATAATAGGGGAAGGTCGAGTCGACCGGCACGCAGACCAGCTTCTCATCGCCGCCCGCTTCATCCTCCAGGTTGAGCACCGCGATCGGGCGGGCGCGAACGACGCAGCCGGGGATGAACGGCGAGCGCGCGACCACCAGCGCGTCGAGCGGGTCGCCATCGGGGGACAGCGTGTGCGGCACGAAGCCGTAATTGGCCGGGTAGCGCATCGGCGTGTGGAGGATGCGGTCGACGAACAACGCGCCCGACGCCTTGTCGAACTCGTACTTCACCGGCTCGCCGCCGGTCGGCACCTCGATGATGACGTTGAGGTCGTCGGGCGGGCTCTTGCCGACGGGAATGAGGTCGATGCGCATGATGCTCCCTTAATCAGAATCTGACCTGTGTCGGCCCCTGTGCCGCGTCCGCAACTAACCTGGATCAGCGCGGCGCCAGCAGCCGGTCGAGCCCAGTCTCGCCCGCGCCGGTCTTCTGCAAGTGCGGGTAACGCAAGCCGCCATGATAGTCGATCACCGCCGTCCGCAGCTTGTCGCCGTTCCTGAGCAATAATGACACAGGCTTGCCCCCATTCTTGGCGGCGGTGACGGCGGCGCGGAGGCGGTCGTCGCTGAACGCGCTGTCGCCGATCGCGACGATCTGCGTGCCGCTGCTCAACCCGGCCTTGAATGCGGGGCTGTCCCACAACACGCCCGTCACCTTGCCCGTCATGTCGGCAACGAAGCCAAGGGAATAGGTCATGTCGACGTTCTTGCGCGCCTTCTCGCCCTGCTTCCAAACCTTGGACGGTTGGTCGGTATAGGTCAGCGAATAGCCGTTGCGGCGGAAGCCCTCGAGCGGGGCATGGTTGCCGAGCTCGGTGGTGCGGCGGACGAGATAGCCGCGCCAGTCATAGGGGACGATGCCGTTCAGCGTCGCGGCGACGTCGTCGATCGTGTAGGTCAGCTCGCCGTAATCGCCGTCGCGCACGCCGAAGAACGCGCGCGCGAAATCGTCGATCGACTTGCTCCCGCCCGACCGCTCGCGCAGCATCGAATCGACCTCCATCCAGATCAGCAGGCCTTCGTTGTAGTAATCCTCCGTCCGTTGCCAGCTCGCATAGGGCTTGGGGCGGCGACCGTTGACCGCCTCGTCATAGGTGGTGTCGACGAGCGGGCGCCACCCCCGCCCGGGCGACACGTCGAGACCCGCCATGATCGAGGCGTATTGGTCGAGCGTGTCCTGCTTGGACACCAGCCCCGAGCGCGCCTGGAGCAGATAGCCGAAGAACTGCGTCCCGCCTTCATAGACCCAGAGCAGGCCGGGGCGCATCGGCACGTCGTAATTGGGCGTCCACAGGTCCGCGCCGCGGCGGAACTTGCCGTCCCAGCTATGCGCATATTCGTGCGGCAGGAGGTTGCGCGCCTGGATCTGCGTGTCCCATTCGGTGAAATAGCCGAGGCCCGTGCCGTCCTCCGAGCTGCGATGATGCTCCAGCCCGCTGCCGCCGATCTGGTCGGAGATCGAGAACAGGAAGTGGTAATTGTCGTAATGCTGCGCGCCGAACAGCTTCACCGCCTGGTCGACGAGGCGACGGTGGGCGTCGATCTGCTCAGGGCTCGCGGCGAGCTGCTCGGGCGTGTCGGCGAAGGTGTCGAGCGTGACGCGCGGGGTGAGCGGCCACGCCTTGTAGTAGCGCCCCGCGACGACGGGCGAGTCCATCAGGATCTCGTAGCTGGTCGTCTGGTAACGATAGGTGGAGCCGGTCCGCGTCGCGGGAACCGCCGACACGGCGGTGAAGCCGTCCGGGTATCTGGCGGTGGCGGCGACGGGCACGTCGCGAACGAAATAGCCCGCCGGGTAAAGGCTGGTCGTGATCCACTCCAGCCGCAGCAGGTCGGGCGAGGTGAGGCTCGTGCCCGGCGTGGTGGAAGACAGGAACTGGAACGACGCCTCCACCCGCCGGACGCCCGCGGGCACGTCGATGTGGAACGCGAACAGGTTGACCGGGTCGCGCGTCCAGGGAAGGTCCTGTCCGTTGGCGCGGAAGCGCAGCCCCGCGACGTTGCTGAGCGGGCCGGAGGGGGCGTGGTTGCCCGGTTGCCAGCGGGGGTAGAAGAACACGGTGTCGCCGCTGGCCGAAACGGGGATCGTCTCATGGACGTTGGCGATGCCGCGCTGCGTGTCGGTCATGTCGACATCGAGCGCGATCGTGCCCGGATAGGCGATATCACGCGGCTCCGGGATCGGCGCGGGCATCGGCAGGGGCTGCGGCTTGGAGTTGCCCGCGGGCACGACCTGCGCGCCCGCGATCGCGGACGAGGCGAGCAGCAAGGCTCCGATGAGCGGACGCATGACGTGACCCCTTTGTTCTGAACTCTCGCGCGGGTGCTTAAGCGGCGCGGGGGCGCGGCGTCCAGCCATTTGCTCACCCCCCGCCGCCGCTGCCCCCCAGCACGTTGATGGTGAACGCGAGCACGCCGATATTGAACACGAACGCGGCCAGGCTGTGCCCCAGCGCCGCCCGCCGCACCCGCCGCGCGGTGATCGACACGTCCGAGGTCTGGAAGCACATGCCCAGCGTGTAGCTGAAGTAGAGGAAGTCCCAGTAGTCGGGCTCGTCGCATTTGGGAAAGTCGAGCCCGCCCTTGTCCGAGCCCTGACTGTCGTCCGAATAATAAAGGTGCGCGTAGTGGAGCGCGTAGACGGTGTTGGAGAACAGCCAGGCGAGCGCCAAGGTCGCCACCGTGCCGACGATCGCGGGCAGGCTGTTCTTGCCCGCCAGCTCCTTCGCCACCGCGACCAGGATCACGAGCATGATCGTGCCCGTAAGCCCCAGCAGCACCGCGCGGTTCGCGTCGTTCTCGTTGGCGGCGCGGCGCATCTGGTCGGGCGAGGCGCGGCGGAGCAGGGTGGTCCAGGCGATGAGGGTCACGACCGCGGCGACGTCGAACGCGACCATGACCCCGCGGCTCCACCCGATCAGCGGCCAGCCGATCGCCACGCCCGCGAGGAACAGGCTGCCGAACAGGATGAAGCGCGCTGGAGCGATTCGCTTGCCGAGCGGGAGGCTTGGTGAGGGCATATACGGGAACGCTAGCGAAACGTCGCGCGCTCGCCTAGACGCGCGGCGGCCATGGCTGAAACACCCCGCCGCGTTCGCGGCACCCAGGATATCTTCGGCGAGGAGGAGCGGCGGTTTTCGCACGTTCTCTCCACGTTCGACCGCGTGCGGCGGCTGTATTGCTTTGGCCGCGTCGAGGTGCCGGTGTTCGAAGCGACGGAAGTCTTCGCGCGCTCGATCGGCGAGACCACCGATGTGGTGTCCAAGGAGATGTACACCTTTCCCGATCGCGGCGGCGACTCGCTGACGCTGCGGCCCGAGTTCACGGCCGGGATCGCGCGCGCGTATCTGGGCAATGGCTGGCAGCAGCATGCGCCGATGAAGCTCGCGACCAGCGGCGCGGTGTTCCGTTACGAGCGCCCGCAAAAAGGCCGCTTCCGCCAATTTCACCAGATCGACGCGGAGGTGATCGGCGCGGCCGAGCCCGCGGCGGATGTGGAGCTGCTGGTGATGGCGGACCAGCTGCTGCACGAGCTGGGCATCGAGGGCGTGACGTTGCAGCTCAACACGCTGGGCGATACGGAGACGCGCGAGGCGTGGCGGGCGGCCTTGGTCGCGCATTTCGAGGCGCGCGCGGAGGAGCTTTCGGAGGAGTCGCGCGCGCGGCTGGCGAAGAACCCGCTACGGATATTGGACTCCAAGGACCCGCGCGACCGTCCAGCTGCGGACAGCGCGCCCGACATCGACGCGTATCTGACAGCGGAGGCGCGCGCGTTCTTCGACGCGGTGTGTGGCGGGCTCAACGCGGCGGGCGTGCGGTGGGAGCGCAACCCGCGGCTGGTGCGCGGGCTCGATTACTACCGCCACACCGCATTCGAGTTCGTCACCGACCGGCTGGGCGCCCAGGGTACGGTGCTGGGCGGCGGACGGTATGACGGACTGATCGGGAGTCTCGGCGGGCCGGAGACGCCGGGCGTGGGCTGGGCTGCTGGGGTGGAGCGGTTGCAAATGCTTGTAAGCGCTCCGCCTGAGCCCCTTCACATCGCCGTGATAGCGGACACGCCAGAACTGGAATTTGATGCTCAAAGAATGAGGTCACAGGTACGGTCGCTTGGCTGGCCTGTTTCAGATTCATTGAGGCGTAAGGTCAAGCAGCAAGTACAATTTGCTCGGAGCAACGGCGCAAGCGCAATCATCTACGTGCGTAGCAAGATGTTCACCGACGCTGGGACCAGCGATGCTGAGGTCCCAAGTGAAAGCGTTTCCGCCACTCTGAGCCATCCAGGCATCGACCAATACGTACATCTAACTTATTTGACACATGATGAGGGTGAGCAGGAGCAGTTGGACCAACTCTTTAACGTTTGGATACAGAAGTTTGGCAAAGTTGCATTGGGGCTGACGTGACCACCATCTCTCCCGACCGCATCCGCCAGATCGAGGCGCGGCGTGACGAGTTGCAGGCGTTGATGGCGACGGGCGATCTTCCGTCCGATCGCTTCGTCGCCGTGTCCAAGGAATATGCCGAGCTCGAGCCGGTAGCCCAGGCCGCGTCCGAGGTGCGCAGGCTGCGACAGGAAGCGGACAGCCTCGCCTACATGACGCAGGATGCCGATCCCGACATGCGGGCGATGGCGGTCGACGAGATGCGCGAGAACGAGGCGGCGCTCGCCGACGCCGACCGGCGGCTCGCGCTCGCCCTCCTCCCGCGCGACGCGGCGGACGAGCGCGCGGCGATGCTGGAAATCCGCGCGGGCACGGGGGGCGATGAGGCGGCTTTGTTCGCGGGCGACCTGTTCCGCATGTACCAGCGCTATGCGGAGGCGCAGGGCTGGCGCGTGGAGCTGAACAGTGCCAGCGTGTCGGAGGCGGGCGGGTTCAAGGAAGTGGTCGCCTCGGTCGAGGGGCGCGGCGTGTTCGCCAAGCTCAAGTTCGAATCGGGCGTCCACCGCGTCCAGCGCGTCCCCGCCACCGAACATCAGGGCCGCATCCACACCTCCGCCGCCACCGTCGCGGTGCTGCCCGAGGCGGAGGAGGTCGATGTGCAGATCGATGAGGCACGCGACCTGCGTATCGACATCTACCGTTCGTCCGGGCCGGGCGGGCAGTCGGTCAACACCACCGACTCCGCCGTCCGCATCACCCACCTGCCGACCGGGCTGGTGGTGATCCAGCAGGACGAGAAGTCGCAACACAAGAACAAGGCGAAGGCGCTACGCGTGCTCCGCACCCGGCTCTATGAGGCGGAGCGCGAGCGGCTCCACGCCGAGCGGGCGGGCGCGCGCAAGTCGATGGTGGGGAGCGGCGACCGGTCGGAGCGGATACGGACGTACAATTACCCTCAGGGGCGGGTGACCGACCACCGCATCAACCTGACGCTGCATCGCCTGCCGGAGATATTGCAGGGAGAGATGGACGAGCTGGTCGGGGCGCTGATCGCGGAGGATGAGGCGGAGCGGCTTGCGGCGCTGGACAGCTGATGGAGCAAGGTGACCTGAGTGCGGCCATCATCGCCTATCTCGGTTACAAACAGGCTGCTTGGCCTCAAGCCGATTGGCGCGCGGTGGTTGGAGCGATCGGGCGCGATCGGGCCGCCGCCGTCGAGATCCCCATGCTTGGGGTCCTCGCCGAGCTGAACGAACAACAGCCGGATTGGCGGTTGCTTGGCCTCTATGGCGGAAGCGAGTGGGCCGTGCGTCAGGTTCGCGGGCGTCACCCCGACATCGACGACCGCGCAGCCAAGGCGTTGGTCTGGAAGTTTTCGTACGAGAACGAATGAACTCGATCCGGACGAGTCTCGCGCGAACCGCCGCGCAGTTGGAGCAGGTCAGCGCCACCCCCCGCCTCGATGCGGAGCTGCTCATGGCGCACGCGCTTGGCGTTACGCGCGAGGCGGTGATCCTGCGGCATCTCGACGACCCAGCGCCCGTCGGGTTTGCCGCGTTGATCGAGCGGCGAGTCGCGCACGAGCCGGTCGCGTATATCACCGGCACCCGCGCCTTCTGGACCATCGATCTGCACGTCGGCCCCGGCGTGCTGATCCCGCGCGCGGATAGCGAGACGCTGCTCGAAGCGGCGGTCGCGCATTTCGGTCGCCGCTCGCCGACTCGCATCCTCGACCTGGGCACCGGCCCCGGCACGTTGCTGCTTGCCGCGCTCGACCAATGGCCCGGAGCGACCGGCTTGGGCATCGACCGCTCGCCGGAGGCGCTGGCGCAGGCACGGAGCAATGCCGAACGACTCGGCCTCGCCAAAAGCGCGACGTTCCTGCCCGGCGATTGGACACGGGACATCGACGAGCGGTTCGACCTCGTCCTCGCCAACCCGCCCTATATCGCCACTGACGATCTACTTCCGCCCGAGGTGTCCGCGTACGAGCCAGCGGGCGCGCTGTACGCGGGCGCGGACGGGCTCGACGCGTATCGCGTGCTGGTGCCGCAGTTCCCGCGCCTGCTCGCGCCGGGCGGAGCGGCGGCGGTGGAGATTGGCGCGACCCAGGCGGCGGCGCTTGGCGCGCTTGCCCGTGTGGTAGGGCTCACCGTCGACATTCGCCAGGACCTTGGCGGGCGCGACCGATGCCTGCTGCTCACGCCTTGAACAAGCGTTCCACCGACGCCATCTTTCCGCTTGGCGATCCCGCACGGAGCCGATAAGGCTCGACGCGGGGTACGCGACAATTTGCTGGACCGCTCGGGCGACCGCCGCCCGATCCTCCATGCCGCGCCGGGTCGCGCTGGGCGCGATGACCGACCACCGGGAGCGAAGACCGGGTTTGCAGTTGAGGGCAACGACTTGATCAACAATCGTCAGAACGGTCGCCGTCGCGGCCGCGGTGGGCAGCGTCCGGGTGGCGGGGGCAATCCGGGCCGCCCCGACAACGGCAGCCGCATCGACAACCGCGCGCGCGGCAACGCCAGCCAGTTGTACGAGAAATACAAATCGCTCGCCGCCGACGCGCAGCGTCAGGGCGACCGCGTCAACACCGAATACTACCTCCAGTTCGCGGACCATTATTTCCGCGTGCTGAGCGAGAACCGCCCCCGGTTCGAGGAACAGCAGCGCGCGCGCCGCGACGAGGAAGACGAGTTCGGCGCGGAGGGCGAGGATTACGGCAACGAGGGTGAGCCGGTCCGCGCCGACCAGTATCAGCCGCAGGAGCGCCCGCGCTACGAGGACCGCCCGCGGCAGGAGCGCCCCCGCCAGGACGATCGCGCTCGTCAGGACGACCGCCAGCGTGGCGACGAGCGGCCTCGCTACGAGGATCGCCCTCGACAGGACGACCGCCAGCGGCAGGACGCGCGTCCGCCGCGCGAGGACCGCCCGCGTGACCAGCAATCCCGTGACCAGCCGCGCGACGATTCGCGCGAAGGCCAAGGCCGCGACAATGGGCGCGAGGTCGGTCGCCGCGCGCGCAACGGTCAGGCGAACGGCAACTACGCTCGTCCGGAGCCCGCACCCGAGCCGGTCGAGGTCGCGGTGCTCCCGCCCGATCCCGCGACGGAGGAAGCTTCCACCGTCCGCGCCGCCGACATGGACGCCGCGCCGCCGCGCCGCCGGGGCCGTCCGCGCCGCGAGGAGGCCGCGCCCGTCGCCGACGAGGCGAGCGGGTTCGAGGCGGACCGTCTGCCGCCTTCGCTGAGCGTCTCCGCGAGCGCGGAGCCCGACACGGGCGAGCCCTTGCCGACGGAGGCGGAGAAGCCGCGTCGGCGGCGTCGCGCGGCGGCGCCGATCGAGGCACCGCCCGCCGGTTGAGAGCTGGACCGAGGTGAGAAGGGGCGGCTCGCTGCTGGCGATGCCGCCCCTTCTTGCGTTTGGGATTATCGAGCTGGGCGGGTTTCAGCTTGCGGGCGCGGCGACGGCGAAGCCGCCGCCGTGACGTCGAACGGGTTCGACCGGCCAGCCGGTCGACCTGTCGGCCGGGCGAGGTGTTGAGCGTTGCGCAAGGCGTCGGCGTGGCCGGCGCTACACCTCGCTCTTCCCTTCATCGCCCGGTGGTGCTTTGCTGCGGCGATAACAAGGGAAGGAGAGGTCCCATGACGATCGCGAACATCTTGCGGGGCAAGCCGCCGGTGGTGACGGTGGCACCCGAGACGCGGGTCGCCGATGTGGTGGCGCTGCTCGCCGAGCGGCGGATCGGCGCGGTGCCGGTGGTGGCGGACGGCGCGGTGGCGGGCGTGTTTTCCGAGCGCGACGTCATCACCGGGCTCGCGGGCGGCGGCGCGGCGGCGCTGGAGCGCGCGGTGTGGGAGGTGATGACCTCGCCCGCCGTCACGGTGACGCCCGGCGACTCGGCGATCGCTGCGTTGGCGCTGATGACGCGGCGGCGGATCCGCCACCTGCCCGTACTCGACGGCGGCGCGCTGGTCGGCCTCGTGTCGATCGGCGACCTCGTCGCCTACCGGATCGAGCGGATCGAGGCGGACGCCGAGGCGCTGCGGGCCTACATCACGCAGGCGTAGCTTTGGGCGCTCGCCGCACGGTCGCCACGAGATCGGCGAGCAGCGCGCGCGCGAACACGGCCAGCCACCCGCCATAGCTCGCCGCGCCGGTCGCGACCAGCAACAGCAGCCGCCCGGGCGCGGGCAGCGGCGGTAGCGCAAGGTCGACCAGCCGCACGATCAGCGCCATCGCGATCGCGGCCAGCGCGGCGGGTACGACCCCTTTCGCCAGCGCGCGCGCGCCGACGCCGATCACCGGCAGCGAGCGGCGTAGGCTAACGAGCAAGTAGACCGGATAGGCGACGATCCACGCGGTCGCGAGCCCGGTCGCGCCCCAATGTACGCCGACGAGGAACGCCGCGCCGAGGATCGCCGCCCCGGTCGCGCCGTTCCTCACCCCCACGCCCGGTCGCCCGCGCGCGTCGCAGGCCGGCGTGATCAGCACCTGCAACGTCATGAACGGCATCGCCAGCGCGAGCAGCCGCACCACCGGCGCGCATCCGAGCCAGCGCGGCCCCAGCACCGTCGCGACCAGCGGTTCCGCCGTCGCCGCCAGCCCAAGATAAAAGGGGAGCGCCGCGCACATGATCACCCGCGACGCGCGCAGGAACCCCGCGCCGATCGCCCCCGCCTCGCCCTGCAACCGCGCATAAGCGGAGAACGCGACCTCGTTGAGCGGCGGCACGATCTTGGATACGAAGATCTGCGTCAGGAACAGCCCGGTGGTGTAAAGCCCGAGGTCGCGCGGGGAAAAGGCGCGCCCGGCGATGAACACGTCCGCCTGGCTTTGTCCGAACCAGGTCAGCTGTCCCGCCGCCATCACCGCGCCGTAACGCGCAATCCGGCCCGCGCCGCGAAAGTCGAACATCGGCCATACCAGCGAGCGCGCCGCCACCGTCAGCACGACCGCGCGCACCGTGAACAGCACCAGTGGCGCCGCGACCAGCGTCCACACGCCCCAGCCGCCGAGCGCGCCGCCGAGCGCGGTGGAGGCGCTTGCGAACGAGGCGAGAATGTTCGCCTTGGCCTGGTGGCGGAAGTCCATCGCCCGGCTGAGCAGTGCGGTAGGGAGCGCGATGACAGGCGTGGTGAGATAGATCAGCGCCTGCACGCGGAGCAGCTCGGCGACGATCGGCTGGCGGTAATAGGCGGCGGCGAGCGGGGCGAGCAGCAGCTGCCCCGCCGCCAGTGCGCCGTTGACGAGCAGCAGCATGCCGAACAGCTGGCGAACCTGGCGAAGCGTCACCTCGCCCTGCTGCACCAGCCCGCTCGCCAGCCCATAGCCGTTGAGCATCCCCAGCAGCACCAGCACGACCTGCGTCATCGCGAACAGGCCATAGTCGGCGGGATTGAGGATGCGGATCACTAGGAACGTGGCGGCCCATTGGGTCACCTGCGCGAGGATCTGGCTCCCCGAACGCCAGATAACCGCGCTGCGGATCTGTCGACCGAGCGGTTCGGGAGCAGGGGCGCAAGGCGGGAGGAGCGCGGTGTCCGACATGGGGAGGGTGTTAGGCTGAACACCCTCACCAAGGCGTTTACCGAGCCCGTGGAGCGGGTTGTGACAGAAAAACGGAAAAAGTTGGAAAAAGGGTTTGACGGGCCCCGCGGTCTCCCCTAGATGGGTGTCACCGCAGCGATGGTCCACACGGACTACCGGGGCGGTCACCAAAAACCAGGCGCTCGGGTCGCCCTCCAAAAGGGGGAAGGCTGGATCGCCGGTCTTTTGCGCTCTTTGACATTGTTGGTCAAGATGAAGGGACATGTGGGCGGCGGCTCCGGGTCCGACGTTCAAGGCGTCGAGTGCTCGGTTAAAGCCAAGCCTGTCTGCAATGTCCTTCACGTATCCATATGTAAGAATTTGTGCAGGCAGGCTCCTTGAAATGAGCTGTGTCGACGTGGTCATTCCACCGCGCCGATGCGGAACATCAAACTTGAGAGTTTGATCCTGGCTCAGAACGAACGCTGGCGGCATGCCTAACACATGCAAGTCGAACGATGGCTTCGGCCATAGTGGCGCACGGGTGCGTAACGCGTGGGAATCTGCCCTTGGGTTCGGAATAACAGTTGGAAACGACTGATAATACCGGATGATGACGTAAGTCCAAAGATTTATCGCCCAAGGATGAGCCCGCGTAGGATTAGCTAGTTGGTGAGGTAAAGGCCCACCAAGGCGACGATCCTTAGCTGGTCTGAGAGGATGATCAGCCACACTGGGACTGAGACACGGCCCAGACT
>CALMGC010000088.1 GCA_937863505.1 uncultured Sphingomonadales bacterium
TCCACCGCGTGCTGACCGACCTGTTCGCCAAGCGCGGCGTCAAGCTGGAGCGGACGTACCAGCTTAACACCGGCGGCAACACCGACTTCCTCAACATGTCCAACCGCGCGCGGCTGAAGTCGAAGAAGATCAGCAAGACCGAGGCGGTGCAGGCTGTCGCGGCGGAGCGGCTGGACGATGACAACGTCCATATCGGCCCGAGCGACTATGTGCCGTTCCAGAACGATAACAAGGTCGCGTTCATCCGCATGGAGGGTCAGCTGTTCGGCGGCGTGCCGATGAATCTTGAGATGCGGCTGTCGGTCGAGGACAGCCCGAACAGCGCGGGCGTTGCGATCGACATGGCCCGCTGCGCCAAGCTCGCGCTCGACCGCGGCCTCGCCGGTCCGATCGACGCGGCGAGCGCGTATTTCTGCAAGCATCCGGCCAAACAGATGACCGACGACCACGCCTATGACGCGGTGGAGGCGTTCATCAAGGCCGCGTAGCGCTTGCTCTTCCATGACGGTAGTTCACCAATCCTGAACCGTCCCGTCACCCCGGGCTTGACCCGGGGTCCCGCTTTTCTCGCGGCGGATCGAAGAAGCGGGACCCCGGCTCAAGGCCGGGGTGACAGTAAGTTCGTTCCAAGTTTGGTGGTGGCTTTTTGGTCCACGTCGTCCCGGTTCAGTCCTCTTTGTGATCGGGCGCGAGGGCGTCGAGGACGTCGTCGGGGCGCACGTTTTTCTGGATTTCCTTGAGGTCCGGCGCGTCCGTATCCAGCCCCATCTTGTCCGCCATGCGCGCGACCAGCCCCGACAGCGTCGACAGTTCATGCTCGGCGAGCAGGTTGATGTGGAGGTCGAGGTCCGCGCGCCGGTCGGCGGCGGCGGCCATGCGGTTCTGGCTGATCAGCACAAAGGTGGACAGAAAGATTGCTTCCACCGACGCCTCCATCGCGAGGATCACGAAGCTTGGGTCGAAGTGCGGCAGGCCGGGCAGGAGGTTCCACGCGATCCACGCGCCGTAAAGCAAGAGGTGAATCACCACGAACGTCATCGAGCCGGTAAAGGCGGTGACGCGGTCGGCGATGCGATGGCTGACCGTCGCTTCCTGCTGCTCCCGCTCGCGCCGCTCGCGCAAGGTGGCGATGTTCTGCCGGAGCGTTTCGGCCAGGCGGCCGGGCGGTGCTGGGTCTAGCATCGAGCTTCTACTCTCGATTCGGGTCCATCGTTCCGCCGGGCTTGTCCGCGCCGCGCCGCTGCGACAAAGGGCGCTCCGGCCTAGACGGGCGTGAACAAGGAACAGACGTGAGCGAGTTGATGAACGCGGCGGTGTTGCGCGCGCCGGGCGAGATGCGGGTTGACCGGGTGGCGCGGCCCGAGCCGGGCGCGGGCGAGGTCCGGATCAAGCTCGAAGGCTGCGGCGTATGCGCGTCGAACCTTGAGCCCTGGGCGGGGCTGCCGTGGATGACCTATCCGACCGAGCCGGGCGGGCTCGGACATGAGGGATGGGGCGTGGTCGACGCGGTCGGCGAAGGGGTCGATACGGTTGCGGTCGGGGACCGGGTCGCGGCGCTGTCGTACCGGAGCTTCGCCGAATATGACGTGGCCAAGGCGGACGCGCTGGTGAAGCTGCCGCCCGAACTGAACGGCGTGCCTGTGCCCGGAGAGCCGCTCGGCTGCGCGATGAACATCTTTCGCCGCGCCGACATCAAGCCGGGGCAGGATGTCGCGATCGTCGGCATCGGCTTTCTCGGCGCGCTGTTAACTCGGCTATGCACCGATGCGGGCGCGCGGGTGATCGCAATCTCCCGCCGTCCGTTCTCGCTCGATCTGGCGAGGCGCTACGGCGCGGCGGAGGTGATCGCGATGGACGACCACTACCGGATCATCGAACAGGTCAAGGCGCTCACCGGCGAGAAGCTATGTGAGCGGGTGATCGAGGCGGTGGGCAAGCAATGGCCGCTCGACCTTGCGGGCGAACTGGTCGGGTTCGGCGGCAAGCTGGTGGTCGCGGGCTATCACCAGGACGGCCCACGGCAGGTGTCGATGCAGATGTGGAACTGGAAGGGCATCGATGTCATCAACGCGCATGAGCGCGACCCGGCGGTGTGCCTCCAGGGCCTGCGCGATGCCGTGGACGCGGTGGCGAGCGGGCGGCTCGACCCCCTGCCGCTCTACACGCACCGGTTCGGGCTGGCGGAGGTGGGCGACGCGCTGGACGCGACGAGGGACCGGCCGGAGGGGTTCTTGAAGGCGCTTGTGACGTTCTGATGATGAGCAAACCACGTATCGCATTTCTCGGCACCGGCTGGATCGGGCGGCACCGGATGGCGGGATTGCTCGCGACCGGGCTGGTAGAGGCGGTCGGGTTCGCCGACCCGTCGCCCGAGATGGTCGCCGAAGCCGCAAAGCTCGCCCCGGATGCGCAGCAAGTCGCCGACCTCGACGCGCTGCTCCAGCTGAAGCCCGATGGCGTCGTGATCGCGACCCCGTCCGCGCTCCATGCCGAGCAGTCGATCACCGCGTTGGAGGCTGGCGCGGCGGTGTTCTGCCAGAAGCCGCTCGGCCGCGACGCCGCCGAAGCCGCGCGCGTGGTGGCGGCGGCGCGGCGCGCGGACCGGCTGCTCGGGGTCGACTTCTCGTACCGGTACACGAGCGGGATGCAGGCGATCGTCGCCCTGATCCGCTCGGGCGAATTGGGGCAGGTGTTCGCCGCCGACCTCACCTTCCACAACGCCTATGGCCCCGACAAGCCGTGGTTCTACGACCGCGGTCAATCGGGCGGAGGGTGCGTGATGGACCTGGGCGTCCACCTCGTCGACTTGGCGCTTTGGGTGCTGGGCTTCCCGGAGGCGAGCGGCGTCGCGGCGCAGCTCTACGCGGGCGGCGCGCCGCTCGTCGGCGACGCGGTGGAGGATTATGCGGCGGCGCAGTTTCGGCTCGGCCAGACGGCAGTGCGGCTCGCCTGTTCGTGGCGGCTGGCGGCGGGGCAGGACGCGGTGATCGACGCGTCGTTCTACAGTACGGAGGGCGGCGCGAGCTTCCGAAACGTCGCGGGCTCATTCTACAACTTCGAGGCGACCCGCTTTCGGGGCACCCAGCGCGCAACGCTGGCGAGCGGCGCGGAGGAATGGGGCGCACGGGCGGCGGCGGCCTGGGCCGAGCGGCTTGCGGCGGGCGAGCGGTTCGGCGCGCAGGCGGAGGAGCTGGTGCGCGTCGCGGAGGTGCTGGACGCGGTGTACGCCGCCTGATTCCTGCGAAGCGGGGAGGATCAGAAACCGGGGTGGTACACCCGCTCCGTATGCCCCTTCAGTTCGTCGTCGTAGAAGGGCACCGGCCTCAGCGCCCCCGCCGCATAGCGCGCCGCTTCGTCGGTGAAGTGCGGCGAGCCCGGATGCCCGCTCTCGCCGCCCGCCGTCACCGCCATCGCGCGCACCCGCGGGCCGAACTCGACCACCGCGACGAAGCTGTTGCCGCTGGTCCCGTACCAGCGTTTCGTGCCAGGATAGGGCTTGGCCCCGAACGAGGCGAGGCTGCCCCATTTGGCGCTGGTGAAGGGGACAGGGGTGCAGGGCCCCGAGTCGGTAAACGTCGGCGTGATCGCGCTTGATACGCGCTGGAAGCAGTTCACCCGTCCCCACGCCACCCGCCACGTGTCCCAGTCGCGCCTCAGCGTAGCCACCGCGCTGTCGAGCGCGGCGAGCTTGTCGGCGGCGGTAAGGTGATCGCTCATCCAGTCCCACGGCGTCGCGCGCGCCGCGGCGGCGGGCTTGGCGGCTTGGGTCCATAGCGCCTCGCCCCAGAACATCGCCAGCGTAGTCGGCTCGGAGTCGGCGGACCAGCGCCGGTCCCACCCGCACAGAGCCGCGATCGGTACCGCAAGCCGCGCCTTTTGCTCGCCCGGCGGCAGCACATCCCAGGCGGCGATGAGCTGCGGGATCAATCGGTCGAACGCGGGCTGCGCGGGGTCATAGGCGATCGCGCGCAGGCCCTCGGGCGTCAGGTCGTGCGCTTGCGCCAGCAGCGCGGTCGCATGGTCGCCGCGCGGGTTCGCGCCGACTTGGTCCATGTAGCGCGGGAAGGCCGCCGCGCGCGGCGAGTCCGCCCCCGCCGCGCGCCATGGCGCGTCGTTGCTGTTATAGACCCAGCCGCCCGCCGGGTTCACCACCTGCGGGAGCTTGCCCAGCGGCGTCAGCCCTCGCCAGTCCGCCATCGCGCCGTCGACCGGCGCGCGCCAGTCAAGCCGGTCGTCGCGCACCGGCACGAACTGCGGGTGGAGATAGGCGATCGTGCCCTCGCGGGTGGCGAGCAGCGTGTTATTCGACGAGTTCGCCTGCAACGCGGCGATTTTCATATAATCGGCGAAGCTGGTCGCCTTGGTCCGCAGCCAGCTCTGTTTGAGCGCCGGGAGGGGCCGATTCATCAGCGCGACGCTGATCCACTGACCTCCGGCCGGCTCCATGATCGGACCACCCCGAGATTGTATGCGGATGGCCGGCTCGCCCATCATACTCTCCGTCGAGCGCACCACGGGTCCGTGGATCGTGCGCCAGGTGACGAATAGGTGATCGTCCATGCTGCCGTCTGTGCGCCGGTAACGGATGGTGATCGGGACGGCCTGAACCTGGAGCGTGTCGCGACCGTGCCGGTAGCGAGGGAAGTTCCGTGCCAGATCAAATCCGACCGGGAAGGAAGCCATCGTTTCCGCGAACTCGTCGACCGTATCGACCCCGCTCGACGTGTGCATCCAGCCGAGATGCTCGTTCCACCCCTGGTAGAGGAAGAACTGCCCCCAGGTGCTCGCGCCATAGGCGTGGAGTCCTTCGTCGCTCTCCATGCCCAGCTCGGAGCGGAAGAAGAAGCTGGTGTGCGGGTTGATGAGCAACAGCGCGTGGCCATCGCGCGTCAGCTTGGGCGCGACCGCGATGCCGTTCGATCCGCGCGGTTCGCTGTCGGACGGCATCAGCTTCAGCGGCCTAGCGAGCGGATATTTGCCCCAGTTCGGGGCGTAGAAGGCCTGCAGCGCCTTGAGGTCCACCCGCTCGACATCGCCGCCGATCGAGCCTTCGGTAAAGGAGAGCGCCATCCACGGCTCGAACCGGGTCAGGACCTTGGGGTGCTCGCCCGGGTGGGTGGCGAGGTAAAAGTTGAGCCCATCGGCCCAGGCGTCCATCAGCGCGCGGAGCCACTCGGGGCTAGCGGCGTAGTCCGCTTTCAGCTTGTCCGGGTCGGTGAACAGCCGCTGGCGCAGGTCTGCCCAGATCGCGCTCTCGCCGTCGGCCTCCGCCGTGCGGCCGAGCGCGGAGAGGTAGTTCGCCTCGATGCGCGGGAAGTCGTCCTCCGCCTGCGCGTAGATCGCCCCGAACACCGCGTCCGCGTCGCTCTTGCCGTGAACGTGCGCGATGCCCCAATCGTCGCGCGTGATCGTCACCCGCGCCGCCTCCGCCCGCCACCGCGCGAGGTCGGTCTGCGCGGCGGCGGGTGCTGCGAGGAGGGCGAGGGCGGGGAGGAGGCAGCGCATGGCGACGCAAGCTAACGGGGGCGAGTACGGCTCACAACCGGGGTAATACAGAAGTAGTCTCACACGAAGGCGCAAAGGCGCGAAGAAGGAAGGTCGTACCGGGCAAAGCGGCGGGAGCGGAGCCCCGCGCGCAAGCGCTTCAGGCCAACTTGCGCCCTATTTAGGACCGCTTCGCGGTCAGGTGCGGAAGCCGTTGCTCAACTCTTCGCGCCTTCGCGCCTTCGCGTGAGCAATCTTCTTACGGCACCTCCGCCAGCGCCCGCGGCTCGTGCATCGGGCAGCCATTGACCCGCCCGCGATGCTGCGCCGACTTGACATAGGTCTCCCGCCGCGCCCGGTTCACCCCGCCGAGCGGGCGATGCGCGGCGAGGCCGTGCCACGGGCTGAACGCCAGCGCATCGTCGGCGGCGTAGGTGACACTGTTCTCCCACGCCATCTGCGGCGGCACCTCCAAGGTCGCGACCGTCACGAACCGGCTCGCATCCTCGTCCCATTGCACCGTCGCGTCCTCGACCGGCATCTTGGCGAGGTCGGTGCACAGCTGCACCTCCAGCGCCCAGGTCCCGCCCGTCTCGATCATCTGCCGCCGCACTTCCTCGCGCAGCGCGTCGGGGCGGCCCGCCGTATCGACCTTGACCCCCGTCAGCGAGGTCAGCGCCTCGCTTACCGGCTTCAGCCGGAACTTGGCGACGTAGTCGCCATACCGGAACGGCGTTTGCGTATAGTAGGTCTCGCCCAGCGGATGCGTGCTCGGCGCGCCGCCCAGCTGCTGCAACGTAGAGCTCGGATGGCCGACCGCCTCCAGCCCCGCCTCGAACGCGCGCACCACGCTCGACAGCGCCTTCTTCGCGCCCTCCGCCTTGTCGGTGGTCTTGGCGAGCATGGAGAGGTTGCCGAGGAACGCCTTCGCGTCGGGCGCGGCGAAGGCGGGGCCGTTGACCATCACGAAATCCTGCGTCACGTCGCCCTCGGAGCCGGGCAATCGCTCGCCCTCCACCCCGATCAGCTTGAGCGCGAGCCCGCGCGGCACCAGGACCGAGTCATCGAGCAGGTCGCCCGGCAGCGTCGAGATGCGGATCACCGCCTCGTACCTACCGGCGCGCGCGAACAGCCCCTGCGCGAACTCGGGCGAGAGGTCGCCCGCCACCGTCAGCGTGCCGCGCGCGATCCCGTGCGCCTTGGCGTGCACCGCGCGGACGCCGTGCCGGTAATGGTCGGCGGTGGTGTCCTGGATGTGCGCGAACTGCTCTTCCAGCTTGCTGATCGTGTCGCCCTCGTCCGGCTCCACCTGCTCGACATCGGGGCGGTAGCGGACGGGGGGCATCGGGCGGTTCTCCTTGCGCTCGATTAACACGCGTCAACTGTCCCGGTTCCTCACCCGAAAGCCATGTCGACCAGCAGCTTGGCGTTGAGCGCGATCAGCAGCGCTGCGACGCTCCACCCCAGCACCCGCAACCAGCGCGGGGCGGCGAGCGCCCCCATCACCCGGGCGGAGCCGGTGAACATCACCAGCGGCACCGCCGCGAACGGCAGTTGAAGGCTCAACACCACCTGACTTCCCACCAGCAGCCGCGTCGCGCCCGCATCGCCCGCGACCGCCAGCACCAGCACCGCCGGCCCGATCGCCAGCGCGCGGGTGATAACGCGCTGCGCCCAGGCCGGGAGGCTCCAGTCGAGGAACCCCTGCCCGACGATCTGTCCCGCCAGCGTCCCCGTTACCGTCGAGTTCTGCCCCGAAGCGAGCAGCGCCACCGCGAACACCACGCTCGCCGCGCCCGCGCCGAGCAAAGGCGACAACAGGCGGTAGGCATCCGCGATCTCCGTCAGGCCGCGGTGCCCGGTGCGGTGGAACGCGGCGGCGGCGAGGATCAGGATCGCCGCGTTGACGAGCAGCGCAAAGGTGAGCGCGGCGGCGGTGTCGAGCGTCGCCCAGCGGATCGCCTCGCGCTTGCCCGCCTCGCTCCGATCGAAGGCGCGCGTCTGCACGATGGAGCTATGGAGGTAGAGGTTGTGCGGCATCACCGTCGCGCCGAGGATGCCGACCGCGAGATACAGCATCGCCGGATTGCTCACGATCTCGGCATGGGGGACCAGCCCTCCCGCCACCGCGCGCCAGTCCGGCCCCGCGACGGCGAGCTCCCAAGCGAAACACCCGGCGATCAGCAGCAACAGCGCGACGATCACCGCTTCCAGCTTGCGGAACCCACGTCCTTGCAATGCGAGGATCACGAACACGTCGACCCCGGTCAGCACCACGCCCCACAGCAGCGGCAGGCCGAACAGCAGCTGCAACGCGATCGCGGTGCCGAGCACCTCCGCGAGGTCGCACGCGACGATCGCGCCCTGGCACAGCAGAAACAGCGCCATGTTGACCGGCCGAGAGAACCGCGCGCGGCACGCCTGCGCGAGGTCGACCCCGCCCGCGATGCCGAGCCGCGCGGCGAGCGACTGGAGCACCACCGCGAGCAGGTTCGCGACCAGTACGACGGACAGCAGCCGATAGCCGAACGCCGACCCGCCCGCGATGTCGGTCGCCCAGTTCCCCGGGTCCATATACCCGACCGCGACGAGATAGCCCGGCCCGGAGAACGCGCCGAGCTTGCGCCAGAAGCTTGGCGGAACGGCGACGCTGCGATAGCTTGCCCCGAGCGACGGGCGAGGCGGGGCGGAGGAGGCGGGGGGCACTGGGGTGTTAAGTGCGCGGGGGGCGGGGCGGTTGCAACGGGGCGAGGCTATCCACCCGAGCCAATATCGCCGTCATGGTCGCCCGGTACAAACAGCTGCGCTCCCGAAAGGTCAGGGGCGACCTTCACCGCTACGCTATATATCTGCCCTTTGATGAAAGGTGTGCCCGTCGCGTCTTGGGCAAATCCGGCGGGTAACTTTGGATAGGTGATTTTGTCGACGCAGGTGGCCTCGGTCGGCGCGGTAACGTGCCACACGGTTCGCGGGTCGCCCGATCCCACCGCCATGACGCGGACGTCAGTGATACAGACCGGGCCGGAGGACGCTATGCGCTTCGCGGTAAATGACACCACGCCGCTTTGCTGTGTTGCATCAACACGGATTTCCTGCTCGCAACCGCCAAGCAAAAGGGCAATGAACGGCATCGCCCAAGCTGCGATTGGCCTAGTTTCCATATATGCCGGTGTCCTTCAACTTGCCGCGAAGCCAAGCGGCAATCTTGGCTTGGTCGGGTCCCTTGCTTCTGCGAGCAGCGGCATAGCGCCCGACTATCTCGGCTTCGCCTTCGAGCGTCTCGTGATCGAAATCCAGGTTGCGCGTCCAGAACGCGTAAAGCTCATCGGCGTCGTAATGATGTGCTCTCAGCTCGGCGGCATGTCGCGCACCGAAAACCGCAAACCCCATACGAGTATATCGTAGAACGTGCATACACTCATGCAGCAGCATGGCTATGCCCGTTTTGGTCGCGGAAAGATCGCTCGAATCATAGTCTTTCGGGTTAAGTTGCGGGCTGAGGTAAATCGTGTTCCCGATGGTGATTGCCGGGTTGCCATGCAGGAATGCGACCAGGGCGACCGTGGATAAGCCGGGCCCAATCACGACCCGTACCTGATCAATGTCGATGAATGCACCATATCCTTCTCGCACCGAACCTGCTTCACCATTGGTGAAGGGCCGCGCCATTGGACCGCGGTACGAGTCAGCCACTAGATTTGCCATCCGGTGGGGCAAACGACCGAGAAAAGCCATTACATCCGAGGCCGCTCTTTGCAGGTTGCCACGCACCGACGCAGCCAGCGAGTCCAGCGCAGCGCCGGACGCGGCAAGTGCGCGATCGATCGCTTCATTTTCAAGGCGAGAAAGGGTCCGCCGCACGATCTCCAGCGGCTCAGGGTCCGCGACGTTGCTCCACGATGCCGCACATGCAATTACGATATGACGGACGACAGGCCTAAGTTCTACAACACTTTCGTCTGGTACGAATGCCACGCGAAGATCGCCGCCGCCCCGCGATGCGGGCGCCATGGCTCCGCCAGTTCGCGTACCTGCTTCTCGCTCGGTCGCGCATCGTGGCCGAGGATGCGGCCGATCTCGATCTGGACCGCCAGATCGCCCGCGGGCCAGATGTCCGCGCGGCCTTCGGCAAACAGCAGGTAGATTTCCGCCGACCAGCGGCCGATCCCCTTCACCCGCACCAGCGCCGCGATCGCTTCCTCGTCGTCGGCGGGGAGCGCGTGGAGGTCGAGCCGCCCGCTCGTCACCTCCTCGGCGAGGCTCCGCGCATAGCCCGCCTTCTGCCGCGAGAACCCCGCCGCGCGCAGCGCCTCGGGCGAGGCGGTCGCCATCGTCGCGGGGTCGCCCGGGTCGCCGAGCGTAGCAAGCTTGCGCCACACCGCGTCGGCGGCGAGCACGCTCACCTGCTGGCCGAGGATCGTGCGAAGCAGCGTCGCGTAGCCCCGCTCGCGGATGCGCGGGGTCGGATAGCCGCATCGCGCCAGCGCCGCCGCGAACCCGGGCTCGCAAGCGGCGAGCGCGTCGACGCCTGCGTTGAGGGCTTCCGCATTCAGCCCCATGCTTGATCGCGCGCGCCGGGGGCGGCATGGCGCTCCGCGAGGTTGAAGGAGATTGTCATGCCCAAGCTTATCGTCGTGACGCGCGAAGGGGAAGAACGCGAGCTGGACGGCGAGGCGGGGCTGTCGGTGATGGAGGTGATCCGCGACGGCGGCATTGACGAACTGCTGGCGCTGTGCGGCGGCTGTTGCAGCTGCGCGACCTGCCATGTCCATGTCGACCCCGCCTTTGCGGGCGACCTGCCGCCGATGGGCGCGGACGAGGACGATCTGCTCGACTCGACCGGCGACCGCGACGAGACCTCGCGCCTGTCGTGCCAGATCCCGTTCACGGACGCGCTGGACGGCTTGCGCGTGACGATCGCGGAGGAGGACTAGTCATGGCGGTCAATCTGTTCAGCCACGTCGCGCTGCTCCGCAAGCAGCTCGCCGTCGCCGCGCATCTGCTCGACAAGGCGGAGGCGGCGTCCGGCGACGCGCTCGACTGGCGCCTGGTCGACGATATGCACCCGCTGCGCTTTCAGCTGATGGTGGTGTGTAACTTCTCCACACAATGGCTGGCCCGGGCCGCGGATGCGCCCGTTCCCGCCGATGTGCCGCAGACCCTGGACGTGCCCGGCTTCCGCGCGGCGCTGGCCGACGCGGGGGCGTTCCTCGACACGCTCACGCCCGATCAGTTCACGGGCCGCGACGACGTGCCGCATACCCAGCGGCTGGGCGAGACGATGCAGCCGACCATGCCGCTCGGCGACTGGGTGCTGAAGTTCGCGGTCCCCAACGTCTTCTTCCACCTGTCGATGGTGTACGCCATCCTGCGCGCCCGCGGCGTGCCGCTCGGCAAGCTCGACTTCTTCGGAGGCGGCTTATAGCGGACGTGTCACCACCGCGTAGAGCGCCACCGCGGCCGCGTTGGAGACGTTGAGGCTCTCCACGCGCGCCGAGATCGGCAAGCGGGCGAGCTCGTCGCAATGCGCGGCGGTGTTGTGCCGCAAGCCCTCGCCCTCGGCCCCCAGCACCAGCGCGACCCGCTGCCCGCCCATCGCCTCCGCCAAGGTCTGCAACGCCTCCCCGGTCAACCCAACGCGCCAGAAGCCCGCGTCCGCCACCTCGTCCAGCGCACGGGCGAGGTTCACGACCCGGACCCATGGCACCAGCTCCAGCGCCCCCGACGCCGCCCGCGCCAGCGCGCCTGACTCCGGCGGCGCGTGCCGATCCTGCGTGACGATGCCGAGCGCGTCGAACGCAGCCGCCGAGCGCAGGATGGCGCCGACATTGTGCGGGTCGGTCACCTTATCGAGCACCAGCAACGGGCGACGGTCCCCCGCGCCTTGTTCGAGCAGATCGCCGAGCCACACCTCCTCCAGCGCGTCCACCTCCGCCACCAGCCCCTGATGCGGCGCGTCGGCGGGGACCAGCCGCGCGAGGTCGGCGACATCGGCATAGGTGACGGGGATCACCGACGGGATCGCGAGCGCGGCCAGCGCCTCGCGCGTCCCCATGATCTTGCGCACGGTCCGCTCCGGATTGGCGAGCGCGGCGGTGACGGCGTGACGACCCCAGAAACGCGGGCGACCCGCTGGGGCCTGGCTAGGACGATGACCGCGACGTGACATGGCGATGCCGCTACGCCGCTCCGTGCCCCCCGCGCAACCCGTGCGCCGCGTTGACAGGCGCGGACCGCTTCGGCATGGGCGCGCTTCGCCGAAGGGCGACGCCCGTGGAAGGGTGGCCGAGTGGTTAAAGGCAGCAGACTGTAAATCTGCCCGTGCAAGCGTACGCTGGTTCGAATCCAGCCCCTTCCACCATCGGGACCGCTGGACGCATCGGACCGTCCGTGTCAGCGTTTGCCCCGATGCTCCGTTCCGCCCTTGCCGCGCTGCTGCTCGCGACCGCCTCCATCGCGCAAGCGCAAGTAACCACCGATCAGCCCGCGCCCGCCGCGACGACCTCATGGCAGGCAAAGGGGAGCGACATCCCGCCCGACCCCGCCTGGCGCACGGGCACGCTCGCCAACGGCCTGCGCTATGCGGTGCGTCGCAACGCGCTGCCGCCCGGCACGATCTCGGTGCGGGTGCGCGTCGATGTCGGCGGGCTGATGGAGGCGGACGCCGAGCAGGGCTGGAGCCACCTCCTCGAACACATGACCTTTCGCGGCGGCGCGTCCTACCCCGACGGCGAGGGCGTGCGCGTGTGGCAGCGGATGGGCGCGGCGTTCGGCGCGGACACCAATGCGGGCACGACGCTGACCGCGACCACCTATCAACTCGACCTGCCGCGCGCCGACCCGGCCTCCTACGATCAGGCGATCGGGGTGCTCGCCGAGATGATGGCGAGCGCACGCATCGACGCCGCCCCGCTCGATGTGGAGCGGCGGGTGGTGCTGGCCGAGCGTTCCGCGCGCCTGCCGCCGCTCGCGCTCAAGATCCGCGACGCGACCCGGCCCGTGCTGCTCACCGGGCTCAAGGCGGAGCGGCGCGACGTGATCGGCCCCGAGTCGACCTTGCTCGCCGTCACCGCCGACCAGCTGCGCGGATACTACAAGCGCTGGTATCGTCCCTCGCGTACCGTCGTAGTCGTGGTCGGCGACGCGGACCCGGCCTTGATCGAGCGCGTCGTCCGCGAGCGTTTCGCGGGCTGGAAGGGCGCGGGGCCGGAGCCCGCCGCGCCCGATTACGGCGCGCTGAAGGAGCCCGCGACGCCGATCGCGCTGGTGGCCGATCCGCAGGCGCCGCACAGTCTTCGGCTCGCCTTCGAGCGCGGCCATGAGGAAGCGCCGATGACGATCGCGCGCCAGCAGGACCAGTTCCTACGCTGGATCGCGGCCGCGATCGTCAATCGGCGGCTGGTGACCGAAGCGCGGCGAGGTGGGCCGCTGATCGACGCGCATGCCGGCCTTGGGGAAAGCCGGCACGAGGTGGACTTGCTCGCTATCGGGGTGACTCCTCGCCCGGGGCAGGTGACGCCCGCGCTCGACGAGCTGTTCGGGGTGCTCAACGCCGCCGCGCGGACCCCGCCGAGCCGGGCCGAGATCGACGAGGTGGTCGCGGGCTATCGTCGCGCCTTCGCGCAGGAAGTGCTGGGGTTGGAAACGGAAATCACGCCCGCGCTGGCGACCGGTTTCGTCCGCGATGTCGACGGCAACGACGTCACGGCGACGCCGCGCTTCTACCGCGACCTGTTCGAGGCGGAAAGCAAGACGCTCACCCCCGCCATTATCGGCAAGGCGATCGCGACCCTGCTCGCGCCGACGCCGCGCCTCGTCGAGCTGTCGCCCATGCCGGCGCCGGGCGGCGCGCCCGCGCTACTCGCGCAACTGACCGCCGCGCGGCAGGTGGCGGGAGCAGGCGCGGCGGCGATCCGCGCCGTGTCGCTGGGCGAGCTCAAGCTGCCGGGCAGCCCCGCTTTGGTAGCGTCGCGGACCAGCATCGCCGATCTCGGGATCGAGCGGGTGCGCTTCTCCAACGGCGTCGAGCTGCGGTACAAGCGGACCGCGTTCGAGCGCGACCGCGTCCGGGTGCGCGTCGTCGTCGGCCACGGGTTGCTGGGGCGCGACCCGGGCGACCCGGCGCTGTTCTGGAGCGGCGGCGCGCTGGGGCAGTCGGGGCTGGGGCCGTATACGCCCGACGAGCTGACGCGGCTCACCGCCGGGCGGCTGATCGGCTTTTCGATCGGCTCGACGCTCAACGGCCTCGTGCTCGCCGGCGCGACGGACGCCGCCGACCTGCCGGACGCGCTCAAGCTGATGACCGGCGGGCTGACGCGGATGCGATACGAGGCGACGCCGGTGGCGCGGCTCAAGGAAGGGTTGCTCGCCAGCTACCAGACCATCTACAGCCAGCCCGGCTCGGTGCTGGGCGCGTTCGGCGCGCCGTTCTTCTACGGCGGCGACCTGCGCTTTCGCGGCGTTCCGCCGCAAGGCGAAGTGGCCGCGCTGACGCCCGAGGCGTTCAAGGCGTTCTGGCAGCCGCAGCTTGACGCCGGCCCGATCCGGGTCGAGGCGGTGGGCGATCTGGATGGCCCCGCGCTGGAGCGTGCGGTGGCGGAGACCTTCGGGCGGCTCTCCCCACGCGCCGAAACGCCGCCGACGGAGCGGCAGCTCGCGGTCCGTGCAACCTCGCCCGGCGCGCCGGTGCGGCTATACCATAGGGGCGACCCCGATCAAGCGGCGGTGGCGCGGGTGTATCCGACGCTGGGCGACCTGGAGAACCTGCCCGAACAGCGCGCGCTCGGCATCGCGGCGGCGGTGATCCAGACCCGGCTGACCGAGGACTTTCGTGAGACGCAGGGCGGGACCTACTCGCCGTTCGCGTCACACACGCAGAACGACGACCTGCCGCATTATGGCGCGCTGATCGCGGGCGCGCAGCTGCGGCTGGCCCGCCGCGCCGACTTCTACGCCGCGCTCGACCGGGTGGTCGCCGACCTGGCCGCGAACGGGCCGGGGGCGGACGCGCTGGCCCGCGCAAAGGCGACGCAGATCAGCGCGTTGACGCGGGCGCGGAGCGACAATGGCTACTGGCTCGGGGTGATCGACGCGCATCTGGACAACCCGCGCGACCTCGACGCGGTGCGGACCGCGATCCCCGGGCGCGAGGCGGTGGACGCGGCGGCGGTGAAAGCGGTGGTGGCGAAGTACTTGGCCGGGCCGGGGAAGGGGTATGAGGTGGAGGTGGTGCCGGAGGTTGGGACGGCAGCGGTGAAATAAGCGAGGCGGGCGCGTCACGGGCGAAGCCCGTGACGTCAGACGCGGCTTGGGCCGCGCTGGCCGCGCCGCCGTGACGGGCGGCGTTCAGCTTCGCTGAACGTCGCGCGGCGGCGGAGCGGGTAGCGGGAATCGAACCCGCCTATGAAGCTTGGAAGGCTACTGCATTACCACTATGCTATACCCGCGCGGGCTGGTCGGTAGCGCCGCGCCCGCGCGGGAGCAAGCCTTCACGCCCTGCTTACCATTGCCCGTTAGAGCCGCGCCATGTTCCACGACGCGCGCTTCGCCGCTCAGGCCGCCGATCCCCGCCCGCGCTCGGCGGTGAGCGCCGGGGTGGGGCTCGCCGGGCTTGCCGGGTTGCTTGCCTGGATTACGGTGGCGCGGTGGCACGGCATGGACGGGCCCTCTTCGGCGCTGGTCGGCCTCGTCGCTTGCGCGCTGCCGATGATCGCGTGGTCGCTGCTGGTCGACAAGGTTCACCGCCGCGCCTCGACCGGCATCGACTGGGCGCACCCCAAGCCGTGGCGCAACACGCTCGACATCAGCCTCGCCAAGCTCGCCGGGCTGTGGATCACCTGGGGCGGCATCGCGCTGGTCTATTTCAGCGGGCGCTTCTGGTGGCAGGGCAACTACACCTTTGCGATGGAGTGTATCGGCGCGCTCGCCCCGGCGATATTCGTGCTGTCGGTGCCCTATGTGCTGTGGCTGGACCGGTATCTGATCGAACCGCGAGACGGTGCCTGGGCGTTGGGCGCGTGGGCGATGGGGGAGGGTGTGGACCCTCAAGTCATCTACGCCCATCTGCGCAGCTGGGCGGTCAAGGCCTTCTTCCTCGCCTTCATGCTCGCGGTCGTGCCGCCCGGGTTCGGCGCGGTGGTCAGGACCGACTGGCGGCAGGCGATCGGCGATCCGGTGGCGCTGAGCGGATGGCTGATCACGGGCATGTTCGTCGTCGATTGCGCGTTCGCGACCGTCGGCTATCTGCTGACCTTCCGCCCGCTCGACTCGCATATCCGCTCCGCCAACCCGTTCGCGGCGGCGTGGACGGCGGCGCTGATCTGCTATCCGCCGTTCGTGCTGATGAGCAACGGCGGCCCGCTCGATTATCACCAGGGCACGGCGGAGTGGTCGCACTGGTTCGCCGGGCACCCGGTGCTGCTCGCGCTGACGGGAGGGACGCTGGTCGCGCTGACCGCCATCTACGCCTCGGCGACGGTCGCGTTCGGCCTGCGCTTCTCCAATCTCACCAACCGCGGCATCCTGACGCATGGGCCATACAGCTGGAGCCGGCACCCGGCTTATCTGTCGAAGAACGCCTTCTGGTGGCTGTCCACCTTGCCCGTGCTCAGCACCGGATCGGCGGTCGACGCGGCGCGGGCGACGCTGTTGCTGGCGGCAATCAGCGGCGTCTATTATTGGCGCGCGAAGACGGAGGAGCGTCACCTGCGGCTCGACCCGGACTACATCGCTTATTGGGAGTGGATGGAGCGCAACGGCCCGGTGCCCCGCGCTTTCGCCTGGTTGCGCGGAGGTCAGAAGCTCGCCTCGGCGTAGATCCGGCTGACATCGCCGTTCCACTCGCCGTGATAGCGGTCGAGCAGCACCTCCGCAGGCACCTTGCCCCGGCGGACGATCTCGCGCAGTGGGTCGAGGAACCCCGTCTCGTTGTCCCCCGCCGCGTCGGTCGCGTTGCGCGCCGCTAGCCCGGCATGGGCGATGTCGAGCACCTCGCCCGCGATGTCGCGCAGCCGTCGCCCGCGGGGCAACGGCGCGTCGAGCGCGAGGCGAGGCACCGCGTCGCGCAACGCCTGCCGCTCGTCCAACGTCCAGTCCTTGACGAGGTCCCACGCCGCGTCGAGTGCGCCGTCGTTATAGAGCAACCCGACCCACAGAGCGGGCAACGCGCAGATGCGGCTCCACGGCCCCCCGTCGGAGCCGCGCATTTCCAGGAACGTCTTGAGCCGCACCTCGGGAAAGGCGGTCGAGAGGTGGTCGTTCCAGTCTTCCAGCGTCGGCTTCTCGCCGGGCAGGATGGCCAACTCGCCGCGCAGGAAATCGCGGAAGCTCAGCCCCGCCGCGTCGAGATAGCGCCCGTCGCGGTAGACGAAGTACATCGGCACATCGAGCGCGTAGTCGGCATAGCGCTGATAACTGAACCCGTCCTCGAACACGAAGGGCAGCATCCCCGTGCGCTGCGGGTCGGTGTCCGACCAGATATGGCTCCGGTAGGACAGCATCCCGTTGGGCCGCCCTTCCGTGAACGGCGAGTTGGCGAACAAGGCGGTGCCGAGCGGCTGGAGCGCCAAGCCGACGCGGAACTTCTTGGCCATGTCGGCTTCGGACCGATAGTCGAGATTGACCTGGATGGTGCAGGTGCGGAGCATCATGTCGAGCCCCATCGAGCCCACGCGCGGCATGTGGCGGCGCATGATGTCGTAGCGGCCCTTGGGCATGATCGGCAGCTCGGCACGCGTCTTGTCGGGCCACATGCCCATGCCGAGAAAGCCGAGGCCGAGGCGGTCGCCGACCGCCTTGACCTGCTCGAGATGCCGCCCCGTCTCGCGGCAGGTGAGGTGCAGGTTCTCGAGCGGCGCGCCCGACAGCTCGAACTGGCCAGCGGGCTCGAGGCTCACCGACCCGTCCGCGCCGGTGAGCGCGATCACGCGTGGGACCCCGTCGGGTCCCACCTCCTCGACCGGCGTCCAGCCGAACTCGATGAGCGCGAGGAGCAGGTCGCGGATGCCGCCCGGCTCGTCCCAGGACGGCGCATGGTGGTCGCGGGTGGAGTAGACGAACTTCTCATGCTCCGTCCCGATCCGCCACCGCTCACGCGGCTTCTCGCCGCGGGCGAAGGAGTGGACCAGCTGATCATACGACTCGATGGTCGGCGAGCGCGTGTCGGTATCGGTCTTGGTCGTCATGCGGCGGGCCTTAGGCTGGTGCGGGGAGGGGCGCTAGGGGTCGGGGCGGGTGGCGGACGTGGCGGCCCGAAGCGCGCGGAAGTTGGCTAAGTTGGGGCTACGTCTCCCTCGAAAGCGAGGTCGGCGAGGTTGCGGAGCCGGCAATGGCGGGCGCTCGTCACCGCCGGCGAGCACGGCGAAAGATAGACGGCACCGCTCGCGCGTCCACCCGTCATCCCGCTCGCGCAGGGTAGGGACGGGGGTGATGTCGAACGGGCCGTTTGACGGGGGCTGGTCGCTCATCGGCGAGCTTATGCCTGAGGAGCGCGGCTGTAGGACAGGGGCCGTCGCGGCTTGTACCAGGCTGCGCGGACCATCTCCGCAACTGGCGCTTCTCCCCGGAAGAGCCGCAGTTGGCGTTGCGACAAGGATACCTTTTGCACCTGCCGTGGATCGCCGAAAGCGCTCCCTTTGCAGACGATCGCGAACATCGTTAGGCTATGACTACCCACGTGCGGATAACCTGCGGGCTCGTTGGGCGACGAGGATCAGTTAACCGGAGCTCGAACGGGATTGGCGGCGATGGCAGTTGGCTTCAACAAGTTGCTTGCGCTACTCCTGTCAAGAACGCCCAATTTTCTCGACCCCGGTCGCGGAAGAAACCGTATGTACCTCGAACGGCTGGCAATGACGGCGGGCGCCTTGGCGGTTGCCGGGACGATGCTGCGGCTCATACGCGGACTTCCGTTCACCTGTGAGGAATGCGGCGGTCGAGGATGCGATCGGTGCGAGCTTCCGGCGTGGTAATCACACCTCGGCGGCTTGGTGAGCATCGCACCGCATTTGGCTTTCTTCGATTGCTATTTGCGTCTTTCGTTATCGTCGCGCACACCCCTGAATATGCAGACGGCAACCAACATCGCGAGCTGATCATCCGTGTTTTTGGAACGACGACCTTCGGCGGCATTGCAGTAGACGGGTTCTTCATCATCAGCGGATTTTTAATTACCGGCAGTTACCTTAAATCGAACTCGGTCATCGGGTATCTCCGAAAGCGCGTTACTCGCATCTACCCGGGTTATGCGGTAGCGTTCACCATTTCGGTGTTGCTGTTCGCGCCAATCGGCGGCGCGGTGATCAGCCTCGCGCACGAGCTGCTCTATATCGCGAGCGCGGTGCCTATGCTGCGTTATCCGATGGTGCAGGGTGCTTTTCCCGGTCAGCCGTTTCCGGATGTCAACGGCGCGATGTACACGATCGCTTACGAGTTCCGCTGCTATCTGCTCGTGATCGTGCTCGGCACCACGGGCCTGCTTAAACGCGCATGGCCGCTGGCAGTCTTAGCCGTAGCGCTATTGCTGGCTGCCGCATTGTTGCCTGACGCGATCGACCACATATTTGACAATCACCCTATGCGTGAGGCGATACTTGGCCGACCGTTGACGGCCGCACGGATGACTGGATCGTTTCTCTTTGGCGCTACATTCTACCTTGCTCGGCGCCACATTCCATTAAGTGGTTGGTGGGCGGTCGGCGCAGCCGCATCGCTTTGCTTGGCGCTATGCTGGCCGGTCACTGCCAATCTCGGGCTGGCTGTGTTCGGCTCTTACCTCATCTTTTATGCCGCCGCTGCGGGCGCGCGAACCTTGCTGGCGCGCGTCAACAATGAGACGGACATCTCCTACGGAGTATATCTCTACGCCTCGCCCATTCTCAACTGCGGCATCCGCTTCGCGCCCGCAGCAACGCCGCTATGGCTGATCGGGGGTGGTACCTGGATATTGGCGTGCGCGTACGGATGGCTCAGCTGGACCTTGGTAGAACGGCCAGTGATGACCTGGGCGCGCGGAAAGACGTCGCGAACCAACGATCGCATAGCGGCGGGAGCCTGACAAGCGTTCGCTGCGCGTGTAGGTTATTGACCGGGATGTCACCACCACACCCATCCAGCTAATCCGCGCTCGTCAGCCTCGCGGTTGCCAGTGTAGATTTACGTCGTGTGTTCGGCGCGTCTGCTGATCACGAAACAGGTCGTCACTGGACTGCCTGCCAAGGAGAGTACGATACACTCATGAACACGTTGCCAAGCTGATCGCGACCGGGCAGCACCGGCGTTGGCGATGCTCGTCGTACTAGTTTATCCGAATCGCCCCACGGGGTTCCAGATAGACCCCGGCAAGCAAGGCACTGACCCTCACCTCACGGCAGCAGTGACCCCTTGATGTTGCAAAGGGGTTCCATATTACTCGCTCGCCAACGGGTCGCAAAACCAATGTCGTAAGCGATGCAAAAAAGCGGTTGAGAGTCAGCTGCTTCCGTCAGCGTACCGATGGTCAGGCAGGCCATAGCCGCCGGGTATTTAGACCGATCAAACGGGGGCGAGCCTCAGCCCGCCCCCGAGCGTTCGATCAGCAGCCGTTGCGGCGGTTCTGCGCCTGGTCGTGCTTCTTGTCGAGGTGACGCCCGAGCAGCGCCCCGCCGCCCGCGCCCGCCAGCGTGCCGAGCGTACCGCCGCCCAGCACATGGCCGAGCACCGCGCCGCCGACGCCACCCGCCACCGTGCCGGTGGTGCCGCTGCTGCGCTTGCACTCGTAATAGCGCCCGTCCTGGCCGCGATAGGTGCGCGGCGCGTCACGGTCGCTATACTGCGCCGAGGCCGCCACCGGGGCCGTCACCGCCGCGAGCGCGGCCAATGCCATCATCTTCTTCATGTGCGTTCTCCTTTGTGACGCCCGCTCAACGACCGACGGGGCGTGGTGGTTTCCTGCCCCTGCGCGGGTGACGCAAGGCTGAACGCGCTCACCAGTCGCCATTCACCGCCATCCAGACGCTGACGATCGCCGCCGCCGCCGTGTCGGCGCGCAGGATGCGCGGGCCGAGCGTGACGCCCACCGCCTGCGGCAGCGCGCGGATCGCGTCGCGCTCGCCCGCGTCGAAGCCGCCCTCGGGCCCGACCAGCAACGCCGCCGGGCCGGGCCGCTCACGCATCGCCGCCAGCGCGGGCGCACCGCCGGTTTCGTCCGCGAAGAACAGCGCGCGCTCGCCCGGCCAACCGGCGAGCAGTGCGGCCAGCGTCACCGGCTCGCTGAGTTCGGGCAGCGCGGTGCGGGCGCATTGCTCCGCCGCTTCGATCATGTGCGCGCGCAGCCGGTCGGTATTGACGCGGTCCACCACCGTGCGCCGGGTCAGCACCGGCTGGAGGCGCGCGACGCCGAGCTCGCACGCCTTTTCCGCGACCCAGTCGACGCGACCCTTCTTCAGTGGCGCGGCGCAGAGCCACAGGTCGGGCACCGCCTCGCGCTCGCGCAACCGCTCGCCGATGTCGAGCAGCAACGCGCGCTTCTTCGTCTCGGCGACGGTGGCGAGCCACTCCCCGGTGCGGTCGTCGAACAGCTTGACCGGATCGCCAGGCGCGAGGCGCATGACCTGCGCGAGGTAGTGCGCGGGTGCGCCTTCGACCGTGAGCGGACCCGGCGCGAGCGGCTGATTTACGAACAGGCGCGGGGTGGAGCGCGGCGGCCAGGCGGGGGTGGCGGGCATGGCCCTGCTCTAGCGCGCGCGAGGGTGGACGCGAAGCGCTTGCCGGTGCGAACCGTGCCACCTAGGCTTGCGGCATGAAGGCCCAGACCCAACGCCGCCTGCGCAACCTGCACAACTGGTTCGGCGTGTTCTTCGCGCCGGGCATCCTGTTCTTCTCGTTCACCGGGGTGATCCAGACGCTGGGGCTGCACGAAGCGGACGACGGCGTGCGCCCTCCGGCCTGGATCGCCGCGATCGCCAACCTCCACAAGCATCAGGTGGTGAGCCACGGCCCGCACCGCCTCGCGCCGCCGAAGCCCGTCGCCGCCGCACCACCGCGCGAGGCGGGGCACGACGACCACGACCATGACGCCCCGCTCTCGCCGCTGAAGCTCTACGTCGTGCTGCTGTCGGCGGTGCTGTTCGCCTCGACGGCGGTCGGCGTCGTCATCGCGCTCACCAACCGCGCGGTGCGGCGGCGGACCTGGCTGCTGCTCGCGGCAGGGACGGTGGTGCCGGTGTTGTTGCTGCTGGTCTGACCCCTAACGCCGCCGCCAGAGCCTCCGCGCGCCGAAGAACAGCAGCGCGCAAGCCAGCATCACGCCCGCCACCGCAAACGCCACCCATCCGGCGGCGCGCAGGATGGCCCAGAACAGCGCCTCGACGAAACGCCCGATCGCGACGGACAGGTGGATCATGCGCCCCCATGCGCTCACATCGCGGCGGGAAAGCGGCGGATTGCGTGGGGACGCTGCTTCCCATAGCGCGCGGCGATGGTCGAGATCGTTCCCGACAGCCAGCACCGCTCGCTCGTCGCGCGCCTGCCCGCCCGCGCGCGCGGCCTCGCGTTGCTCGCGCGGTTCGACCGGCCGATCGGTTGGCAGCTGCTGTTCTGGCCCGGCGCGTGGAGCGTCGCGCTGGCGGGCGGGGCGTGGGCTAGGGCGGGGCTGATCGGTTGGCTGCTCATCGGCGCGGTCGCGATGCGGGGCGCGGGGTGCGTGTACAACGACATCGTCGACCGTGAGCTCGACCGCCGTGTCGCGCGCACCGCCGCGCGCCCGATCGCGAGCGGGGCGGTGTCGGTGCGCGTCGCCGCCGTGTGGCTGGCCGCGCTCTGCCTCGTCGGGCTCGTCGTGCTGCTCCAACTCAGCGTCCATGCCGCTATTGTCGCGGTCGCGAGCCTCGCGCCCGTCGCCGCCTATCCGTACATGAAGCGCATCACCTGGTGGCCGCAGGCGTGG
>CALMGC010000089.1 GCA_937863505.1 uncultured Sphingomonadales bacterium
GACCAGGCTCGCGCCCACGCGCAGGCGCAGCTGTCGACCCAGGCTAAGCGCATCGCCGAGCTGCAAGCGACGCTGCCGCAAGGGTAGCGGGTCAGGCCGGGCGGGCGATCCGGTAGAGGATGTGCGCTCGGAGCGGGTCGCCACGCGCAAGATTCGGGTGGTCGAAGTCCTCGTCCGGGCAGCGCGTCATGCCGAGTCGCTCCATCAATCCCCAGCTCCGCACGTTCGCATGCGCTGTGATCGCGGTGATGCTGTCGATTGTCAGGTTCGCCCAGCCCCAATCAAGGCAGGCTTGGGCTGCTTCTCGCGCATAACCTTGGCCCCAAACGTCATGGGCCAGTTTCCAACCAATCTCGATCGCGCCGTCCGGCGCGATCGCCTTCGGTAACGGATTAAGACCGCAATACCCCAGCAACCTTCCATTCGGACGCCGCTCGACAGGCCAGAGACAATGGCCGAAGATCGCTTGATTGACGATTTGCCCAGCCACAAAGTCACGCGCCGCTTGTAGATCAGTGAGCGGCCCGAAGAACTCCATGACGCGGGCGTCCTGGCCAATCGCGTGCATGACAATGGCGTCTTCCTCGCGCCACACGCGCAAGATCAGCCGCTCCGTCTCGATCACGCGCCGAGCAGCTTCGCCGCGTGCGCCGCGTGATAGGTCAGCACCCCCGCACAGCCAGCGCGCTTGAACGCCATCAGCGTCTCCAGCACCAGCGCGTCGCGGTCGCCCGCGCCGGCCGCCACCGCCGCCTCGATCATCGCATACTCGCCCGAGACCTGATAGGCGAACACCGGCACCTCGAACCGCGCCTTCACGCGCGCGACGATGTCGAGATAGGGTAGGCCGGGCTTGACCATCACGCTGTCCGCGCCCTCGGCGAGGTCGAGCGCGACCTCGCGCAATGCCTCCTCGGCGTTCGCCGGGTCCATCTGATAGGTCTTCTTGTCGCCCTTGAGCAGGCCGCGGCTCCCCACCGCGTCGCGGAACGGGCCGTAGAATGCGCTCGCATATTTGGCGGCATAGGCCATGATCTGCACATTGTGGTGCCCGCCCGCCTCCAGCGCGGCGCGGATCATGCCGACGCGGCCGTCCATCATGTCCGACGGTGCGATGATGTCCGCGCCCGCTGCGGCCTGCACCGCCGCCTGTTCGACCAGCACCGAAGCGGTCGCGTCGTTGAGCACATAGCCGCGTTCGTCGAGCAGCCCGTCATGCCCGTGCGTGGTGTACGGATCGAGCGCGACGTCCGTCAGCACGCCGATGTCGGGCACCGCGTCCTTGATCGCGCGCACCGCGCGGCACATCAGGTTGTCGGGGTTGGTCGCCTCGCGCCCGTCATCGCTGCGAAGCGCAGCGGGCGTGTTGGGGAACAACGCCACGCACGGGATGCCTAGCTCGCGCGCTTCCTTCGCCCGCGCAACGGTGCCGTCGAGCGACCAGCGCGATACGCCCGGCAGGCTGGCGATCGGCTCCTCCATCCCCTGCCCTTCGGTCACGAACAGCGGCCAGATCAGGTCGGCGGGCGTCAGCACGGTCTCGGCGTAGAGCGCGCGGCTCCAGGCGTGCGCGCGCGTGCGGCGGAGGCGAAGGGCGGGATAAGCGGACATGGCGCGCGACATGGCCGCGCGCCGGGCCTCGCGCAAGCGCGTCAGGCGACCGGCTTGAGTGCGCCCGCGGGCTCCTTCACCGCCGCCGTCTCCTGCTCGCTCTCGGGCGGGACCGCCATCCGCCCCTGCCGCCACGGCCCGTAGCGATAGTATGCCGCCGCGAGCAGCAGGTTTGCCGCGCTCCCCAGCGGAAACGCCCACCACAGTGCGTCCGCCCCCAGCACCGGCGCCAGCGCGAGCGCAAAACCGAGCCGCACCGGGAACAGCGCCACGAACAGGATCGCGAGCGGCCCCCACACCGACCCGTTCGCGCGCACCACGCCGAACAACACCATGGTCGCGCCGAACAGGATGAAGCTCCACGTCGACAGCAGGCTGATATGCGCCGCGATGGGGATCGCCGGACTGTCCTCGCGCACGAACAGGCCAAGCACCGGCCGGTCGAATAACATCACCGCCGCGACCAGCACGCCCGTCATCACGACATTGTAGACGAGGCCCGAGCGCGTCACCTCGGCCACCCGGTGCCACTTGCCCGCGCCGATGTTCTGCGCCGCCATCGAGCTGACCGCCGCGCCGATCGCCAGCGCGGGCATCTGGATATAGGCCCAGAGCTGAAAGGTGATGCCGTACGCCGCGACGGTGGCGACGCCCTGCCGGTTGACCAGCCCCATCATCGCCAGCCCGGCGACCGACAGCACGATCATCTGCGCGCCCATCGGCACGCCCTTGCTCACGATCAGCCGCACCAGCGACGCTTGCGGCAGAAGATAGCGCAGCTCGTGTCCTTTTAGCCGCAACGGCAAGTCGCGCAGGTGGACATAAACGGCGATCGCGACCACCGACACGACATTGGCGATGAGGGTCGCGGTCGCGCTTCCCGCAATGCCCATGCGCGGGAACGGGCCGATGCCGGCGATCAGCAGCGGGTTGAGCCCGCCGTCGAGCAGCACGCTAAGCCCCATGAACCATAACGGCGTCAACGAGTCGCCCGTGCCGCGAAGTCCCATGAAGATCAGCACGGTGATCATGGAGGCGGGCAGCCCGAGGAAGATCACGCGCAGGTAGATCTGCGCCTGCGGCAGCGCGTCGCCCGGCGTCTTGAGCGCGGCGAGGATGTCGGGCGCGAACACCCAGCCGAGCGCCGCGACGACGATCGCGGCCCCGACTACCAGCCCGATCGCCGAGCCGAACACCCGCCGCGCGCCCTCCACATCGCGGCGGCCCCAACTCTGCCCGATCAGGATCGTCCCCGCCATGCCGAAGCCGAACACCGCGCCAAAGGTGAGGAACATGATAATGTTGGCGTTGGACGTCGCCGCCAGCGCGCCCTCGCCGAGAAACCGCCCGATCCAGATCGCGTTGATCGAACCGTTGAGCGACTGGAGCACGTTGGAGAACAACGTCGGCAGCGCGAACGCGAGCAGGGTCGGGCCGATCGGCCCGGTGGTGAGGTCGCGCTGGCCGGGACGGGTTGCCATGGTGGTTACACTCCGCCCGATAGGCCGATGAGGAAGAGCGGCACGGCGGCCAAGAGCAGGAATCCGATAACGCCAATGGCAATGCCGAATTTCGGCGCACGCCGCAGCGTGACCGCTAGTGCGCTCGCCAATGCCGTCAAGGCGAGAGGAAAGAGAACGTAGGCCCGCAATTGAACCGGAAGATAAGGGGACCGCGGCACACGTGCCGAAGTCAGGCGGTACAGATCGTATCCCGTCCAGGCGAGCCCCGCCCAGATCAACAGCGCGAGCGCGATAAACAGCCAGGCGCAGCCGAGCTCCGCCGGACGCGGGGGACGCAGCTCGAAGCTCACCCCAACCGCCCCAGCGCTGCGCGGAGCCGTTCGGCGTCCGCCGCCTTTTCCGCATGGTCGCCGCGCGCCTTGTCGACCGCCTCCGGCTTGGCGCGCTCGACGAAGCTGGCGTTGCAGAGCCGGGCGGCGAGCTGGTCGCGCTCCTTCTCAGCCGCGGCGATCGCTCTGGCAAGGCGGGTGCGTTCGGCGGCGAGGTCGATGACGTCGCCGAGCGCGATGTGGTACGTCGCCTCGTCAACGACGACTTGCGCTGTCCCGCCGACGACCTTCCCCGGCTCAATCCGCGCTAAGCGAGCAATTGTCGCTTCATACTTGAGCAAGCGAGGCTGCGTCGGTCTGTTACCGCTGTCCTCTTCAAAGAGAAGCCGCGCCCCCGGCGGCACGTTGAGCTCGGTCCGCGCCGCGCGCACCTCGCTCACCAGCCGGATCAGCCATTCGACCTCCGCCTCCGCCGCCGGGTCAAGGCTGCGCGCGTCCGGTTGCGGCCAGCGGGCGACGATGAGGTCGTGGTCGCGCTCGGCGAGCGCGTGCCACAACTCTTCGGTGATGAATGGCATGAACGGGTGGAGCAGCACGAGGACCTGATCGAGCACCCACCCCGCGACCGCGCGCGTCTCGTCTCCGATCTCCCCCTTGATCAGCTCGAGATACCAATCGCAGAACCGGCTCCACACGAATTGGTACACCGCGTTCGCCGCCGCGTCGAAGCGGAGCTCGGCGAGCGCGAGGTCGACCGCCTGCACGGTGCGGACCGTCTCGGCGATGATCCACTTGTTGACCGCCAGCGCCGCGCGCGGAGCCTCGATCGTCGACGCCCCGCCGATGCCGTTCGCCTGGCAGAAGCGGGCCGCGTTCCACAGCTTGGTCGCGAAGTTGCGATAGCCCTCGACCCGGCGCTCATCCATCTTGATGTCGCGCCCCTGGCTCTCCATCGCCGCCATGAAGAAGCGCAGCGCGTC
>CALMGC010000090.1 GCA_937863505.1 uncultured Sphingomonadales bacterium
AGGATCGCCTCGCGGAACTTGCGCCCAAACCTCTTCTGGCTCGACAGGAAAATGTTGCGCGCGAGCTGCTGGGTGATGGTGGAGCCGCCCTGAACCCAATGCCCGCGCTCGAACCGTACTTGCAGCGAGCGCGCGATGCCGATCGGGTCGACGCCGGGATGCGCGTAGAAGCGCCGGTCCTCCGTCGCGACCTCCGCATCCTGCATCACCTGCGGGATGCGCTCGATCGGCAGCCATTCGCCATAGCTGGGGCCTAGCGAAACGATAACCGTGCCGTCGGCGGCGTGGACACGGATCATTTGCCCGTTGGGCGATGATTTGAGCTCGTCGAAGCTCGGCAGCTGCGAGCGCGCGATATAGACCGCGACCACCAGCGCGACGATGCCGAGCACCGCCAGCACCGCTGCGATCTTGGTGAGGAGCCAAAGGCGACGACGCCAGGGTGGGGTGGATCGGACGCGCGCGCGGGCCATGTAGCCTCACGCGATACCCACTTAGGTTTAGCGCGACAAGCCGCGCGTCAGCCAGCTTCTCGCCCGCGAAAGTCGAGGCTGGCCGAGTTGAGGCAATAGCGCAGCCCGGTCGGCGGCGGCCCATCGGTGTAGACATGGCCCAGATGTCCGTCGCAGCGCGAGCACCGGGTCTCGGTTCGCCGTGCGCCGTGGCTGACGCCGATATGGTCGGTCACCCGGTCGGGCGCGAGCGGACGGGTGAAGCTCGGCCAGCCGGTGCCGGAGTCGAACTTGTCCGCGCTGTCGAACAGCGGCGAGCGGCAGGCGGCGCAATGGTATACGCCGTCCGCCCCGTATCGGTATAGCGCCCGGTGAACGGCGTCTCCGTCACCGCCTCGCGCAGGACCCGGTATTGCGCGGGCGACAGCCGCTTGCGCCATTCGGTCTCGGACAGGGTCAGCGGATCCGCCGGGGACATCACCAGACGTTGTGCGGGATGCGGGTCGCGGCGGCGACAACCTGAATCAGGCCGGGCGCGAAACGCGCGAGCGCCAGCGCGGGCGAGGCTAGCGAAGGTCGTTCGGCGAGGTCGCGCATCACCCCCGCCGCGCCAAGCGGACGGCGAAGATCGCGCGCGAGCCGACGCTGATAATGGGGTGCGGCCGCGGGCCCGCCCGCTACATAGGCCGCCGCCGCGCGCGCGCCGCTGGCGACCGCGATGCCCATGCCCTCGCCCGCGAGGCTGGGGATGACGCCCGCCTGATCGCCGACGCGGAATACGCCCGCCACGCCCTCGCGCGCGCGCCAGCCATAAGGGACATTGGCGACCGCGTCGGTCCCGCCATGCCCATAGCCGAGCCGCTCGCCCAATGCGGGGAACGCCTGGCCGAGCGCCGCCAGCAGCGCCTGCGGCCCGCCCGCCTCGGTCAGCCGCGAACGGTGCACCGCGAGGCACAGGTTCGCCGTCCCGTCCTCCTGTAGAACCAGCCCCGCATAGCCGCGGTCGAACAGGTGCAGCTCGATCGCGTCGCCGACCAGCTTGCTTAGACCCGGCGCGGGGCCGAGGCGGACGCGCAGGCCGAGCGCCGGGTCGTCGCCGCTCGCTCCCGCCGGGCGCGCGGCCCCGCGCACGTCATGCTTGCCGGTGGCGAGGAACAGCGCGGGGGGCCCGAACACCGCGCCGTCGGCGAGGCGGACCGATCGCCCGTCGACCGCCCGCGCCGCGACGCCCCGCTCGACGCGCGCGCCCAGCGCCGTTGCCTGGCCGAGCATCAACGTGTCGAGGCGGTGGCGCGACACGCCCTTGGCGGGGCGGGGCAGGCGCGCGTCCACGACCCGCCCGCGCGCGAACACGCGCACGCGGGTGATGGAGGCGGGGTTGAGCGCCTCCGCGTCGATGCCGAGCGTCGCCAGCGTGTCGAGCGTCCGCCAGCTGAGGAACCCGCCGCATAGCGCGTCGCCCGTCTCGCGCGTCCGCTCGATCAGCAGGTGCGGCAGACCGGCGCGCGCCAGCCCGATCGCCGCCGCCGCGCCCGCCGGCCCGCCGCCGAGGATCAGCGCGCCGTTCACCGGAGCCGCTCGACGCAGAGCCGGAATGGAAAAGCCCGGAACACGCGCGCTTCCGTCACCCCCGCTTCGGCGAGCAGCGACGCCCATTCGCGCAGGCGGTAACTCCGCGCAATCGACAGCCTGCCGTCATGCCGCACGATCGGATGCCAGCCGAACAGCCGCGCGAGGAACGGGAACCCGCGATGCGCGACCAGGTGTCGGTGCAGGTCGTTGACGAACCACCCGCGCGCGCTTTCCCGTTCCATGAACCGCAGGAATGCGACCAACTGCGTGCGCGTCATATGATGCGCGACGAGGCTGGAGATCACTACGTCCCACCCGCGCTCAGTAAGGTCGGCATAGTCGCCCGTGATCCAGTCAATTCGTGCGCCAGGCGGCGTATGCGCGCGCGCCGCCGCTTCGCTGCGGGGATTTAGGTCGACGCCGGTCAACTCGACGTCGAGACCACGCCGCGCGGCCCAGCGCGCGATAATGCGAAGCATGTCGCCGTCGCCGAAGCCGACATCGAGCACCCGCAGCCGCGCCGCCCCTTTCGCCGCGCGCGCAAGGAAGTGGAGCGTTGGTCGCGCAGCCATCGTCACCCGATTGACGCGTGCGAGGTCGCCGACGACGGCGGCGTAGGTCGCGGGGTCGAGGTCGTCCGCGTCCATCAGCTCCTCGGCCTGGGCGCGCATCGTCAGGCTCACGAGGCGCTCCGGAACGCGAAGCCCTCCGCCGCCAGCCCCGGCCCGAACGCCAGCGCCACGCCTCGCCCGACGCGCCGCTCCAGCAGCCGCGCGAGCACGAACATCAGCGTCGCCGAGCTCATATTGCCGTTTTCCGCCAGCACCGCGCGGCTGGCGGCGAGCGCGTCGGACGGCAGGTGCAACGCGCCCTCGACCGCGTCGAGGATCGAGCGACCGCCCGCGTGCACCGCCCACCCGTCGACCTCTTCCGGCCTGGCCCCGCCGGTCGCCGCGGCGGCGAAGGCGGCGTCGGCCAGCCCGGCGGCGATCCGCGCGGGCACCTCGCCCGACAGGTGCATCGCGAAACCCTGGTCGGTGATGTCCCAACGGATCAGCGCGTGGCTGTCGGGCAGCGTGGTCGCGAACGGCTGGCCGAGCTCGACCCCGCCCGGCTCGCCCGTGACCAGCGCCGCCGCTGCGCCGTCGCCGAACTGCAACTGTGCGAGCAGCGGCTCCAGCGCGGGCGTGTCCTGGAGGTGGAGCGTCGACAGCTCGACGCACACCACCAGCACGCGCGCGTGCGGCTCGGAGCGGACGATATGCCGCGCGCTGCGTAGCGCCGCGACCGCCGCATAACAGCCCATGAACCCGACCAGCAACCGCTCGACACTGGGAGCGAGTTTCAGCTCGCGCGCGATGATCTGGTCGATGCCCGGCGCGACGAACCCCGTGCAGCTCGCGACAACCAAATGCGTCACCTCGCCGAGTGCGACCTGCTCCGCCAACCGCGCAATCGCGGCGAGCGCCAGCCGGGGTGCTTCCTCCGCATAGATCGCCATGCGCGCCGCGGTGCCCGGGAGCGTGGGGTCGCCATAGAATCCGCCCTCCGCCACCGGCGGGCGGTCATCAGGCAGCACCGACCAACGATGCCCGATTGCCGCCCGCGCGGCCATCCGGTCAAACACCCGCCGCTCCCGCTCCGCCGGCAATCGCGCGCGCGCCCAGTCGACGAACGCCGCATGGATGTCATGGCCCGGAACCGCAGTCCCGACGGCGTGGAGATACGCGTCGATCAAGCCCGGTCAACGTCCGACCGGGCGAAACGGTGCCAGCCGGTTCACGCTGGCGAATTACCCCGGATCAACCGCGCTCACTTTTGCGCGAACAGCATCGCGACGGCGTCATAAGGGATCGCCGCCGCCTCGCGCAGGTGGTTGCGGCGGCGTTGCGCGCGCGGCACATCCTCGCGCTCCGGCGGGGTCGCGACCGCGCGGGTCGGCACGCCCACCATGCGGAACAGCATCCGGCAGCGCGGAATGTGATAGCGATCGGTGCAGACGTACACGGTCCCGAGCCCCTCCTTGCGCCGGAACCGCGTCGCGGCGAGCACGGTCTGGAGCGTGTCGCGGCTCGCCTCGTCGAGGATCAGCCGCGCGGGGTCGAGGTCGCGCGACAGCTCGCGCTTGATGACGAACGCTTCGGACACGCCGGTCGACTTCGGCGTCCGCCCCGAACAGAACGCCAGCGCGTCCGGCATCGCCAGCGCCGCCTGCTTCGCATATCCGATGCGGCGTGCGAGCGTCGGGGTTGGCTCGCCGTCGGGCTTCACCGCCGCGCCGAATACGACGATCAGGGGCGTGTCAGAGCTGATGGCCGGTCCGGTCGCGCTTGGTGTCGAGATACGCTGCATTGTGCGGGTTGGCGGGCAGCGCGTGCGGGACGCGCTCGACGACGGTGACCCCCGCCGCCTCGAGCTGCGCCACCTTGGCAGGGTTGTTGGTGAGGAGGCGAATGCGGTCCTGCCCGAGCAGCTCGAGCATCCGCGCCGCCACCCGGTAGTCACGCGCGTCAACCGCGAAGCCGAGGCGCGTGTTTGCGTCGACGGTGTCGAACCCTTGGTCCTGCAACGCATAGGCGCGCAGCTTGTTGACCAGCCCGATGCCGCGGCCCTCCTGGCGCAGATAGAGGAGGATGCCCCACCCGTCCGCGGCCATCGCGTCGACGGCGGCATGGAGCTGCGGCCCGCAATCGCATTTGAGGCTGCCGAGCATGTCGCCGGTCAGGCATTCGCTGTGCAGGCGGACGAGTGGTGGGCGGCCGGTCGGCTGGCCGACAAGCAACGCGATGTGCTCGCCGGGCTGTTCTGGGGTGCGGAAGGCGATGATCTCCGCCGTTTCCGCCCCAGCGACGGGGAGCTTGGCGCGCACCGCAATCGTCAGCCGCGCGGCATCCTCATGCGCGTCGATCGCCGCCGGGGTGATGCTCACCTCCGCCTCGCCCTCGCGCATGAAAAAGGCGGGGAGCACGCCCGCGACGCGCGCCAGGCGAAGCGCGGCAGCGGCGGCGTCGGGATGCGCGAGCGGTAGCGCGCGGAACGGGCCCTTGAGCGGCGTCGCGAGGTCGAGCCGGGGGTCGGCGAGCGCGGTCGCGGCAGCGAAGTCGAGCCACGGCGCGCGCTCGACCAGCACCGGTGCGGTCGGGTCCGCCGCTTCCCGCTGGTTGGCGAGCTTGAGCGTGACGGCGCGCCCTGCCGAGAGCAGTACGGGCGCGGTCTCCTCCGGGTCGAACGCGGCGAGGCGGACCGGGTCGGCGGTCTCCACCGCGAGCAGCGTCACCGCGTGGATCTGTACCGCCCAGCCGCGCCGGAGCGCGTCGATTGCATTGGCCACCGCGCGGGCCGGGTCGGTCACCAGTCGAACTCGGTCATGATCGGGACGTGGTCGCTGGGTTTCAGCCAGTCGCGCGCTTCCTCGAATACGCGGTGCGAGACGGCGCTCGCGGCGACATCGGCGGTCGCCCATTGGTGGTCGAGCCGCCGCCCGCGGTCCGACGCCGCCCAGTCCTTCGCGCGATAGCTCCACCAGGTGTGCAGCCGTGCGGGCGGCGGATAGAAGTGCCGGCCGAGGTCGACCCAGCTGTTCGACGCCTGCAAGCGATTGAGCGCCTCCACCTCGATCGGCGTGTGGCTGACGGTGCCGAGCAGCTGTTTGTGACTCCAGACATCCGACGGGTGTGGGGCGATGTTGAAGTCGCCGACCAGCAGCGTCGGGCAGGCAAGCTGCTCGGACCAGCGGGTCATGCGTTCGACGAAATCGAGCTTCTGCCCGAACTTCGGGTTCGCCTCGCGGTCGGGGACGTCGCCGCCCGCCGGGACGTAGACATTCTCCACGCGCACCCCATTGGCGAGTCGCACGCCGACATGCCGCGCCTCCCGGTTCGCCTGCCAGTCGAGCCGGTCGTGCTCGCTGAACGGCACACGGGCGATAACCGCGACGCCATGGTGCATCCGCTGACCGTGGACGCTGAGGTGGGAATAACCGAGCGCGCGGAACGCGGCGGCGGGGAAGTCCGCGTCGATGACCTTGGTTTCCTGAAGGCAGAGGATGTCGGGCTCGGCCTCGCGCAGGAACCGCTCGACGATGTCGATGCGGAAGCGGACCGAATTGATGTTCCAGGACGCGATCTTCACGGGGTGGGGATGTAGGGGGTTGGAACGGAAGCGTCACGGGAAACGTGCGGTCGTGGGGGCTCTCCGGGTAATGCGAGAGTTCCCATCTTCTGTTCGTGCTGAGCTTGTCGAAGCACGGGAGCCGAGGAGGTGGTTGGGAGTGTGGCCGCGTCGCGGCAAAGCCGCGCCGTCGATCGGGTTCGGCTTTGCCGCCCCGTCGGCCACGCCGAGGCGAGTCTTGCGCCAGCATGGCGCAAGCCGCCAACGGCGAAAGACCCCCGCTCCGGGGGCATGGAGCGGGGGCCAACTCAGCGTTCGTCACG
>CALMGC010000091.1 GCA_937863505.1 uncultured Sphingomonadales bacterium
CACCGAGCGCGTCCAGCCCGTAGACGATCAGCGCCAGCGCGCCGCCGCTCAGCAACAGCGCCCGCTCGGACAGGCTCTGCTGCGCGACCCGTAGCGCCCGCGCGTAGGTCGCCACCCCCGTGCCGGCGGCGCGGAGCATCCGGTCTTCCGTGCACAGCGGCATGTTGCCGAGCGGCGGGCTCATGCGTTACCCCGCCCGTCGCCGGACCGCCCAAGGTTCCCGGCCCCCTCGCCAGCCCGGAGCGCGCGGTGATCCAGTTCGAGAATGTGTCCAAATCCTACCATGTGCGCAAGTTTCACAAACAGGTGTTCGCCGATCTGAGCTTCGCGATCCGGCAGGGTGAGAGCATCGGTATCTGCGGCGCGAACGGCGCGGGCAAGTCCACGCTGATGCGGATGATCGCGGGGATCGAGCTGCCGACCACGGGCACGGTCAGCCGCTCCATGACGACGTCGTGGCCGATCGGCTATGGCAGCTGTTTCCAGTCGAGCCTGACCGGCGCGGACAATGCCCGCTTCATCGCGCGCATCTACAACCAGGACGAGCGGCATGTGATCGACTATGTCGAGGAGTTCGCGCAACTCGGCCCCTATCTGCATCAGGCGGTGCAGACCTATTCGGCGGGCATGAACGCGCGGCTGGCGTTCGGCATCTCGCTGGCGATCGACTTCCAATGCTATCTTGTCGACGAGATCACGGGCGCGGGCGACGAGCGGTTCCGCATCCGCTGCGAGGAGGAGCTGCTGCACCGGCGCGACAATGCGACGTTGATCATGGTGTCGCATGACCCGGGAACGCTGCGCCAATACTGCCGCCGGGGCGCGGTGGTCTATGGCGGCGCGCTGGTCTTCTACGACACGATCGAGGAGGCGAACGACGTCCACCACCGGCTGCAGACGCTCGCGGCTTGAGCGCGGCGGGCGTGGGTCCTAGGGGCCAACTTGACCCGCGCGACCGATCGAAAGGCTTCCATGACCGATACCAAGCGCCTGGCCCCCCGCGGCGCGGCGAGCGCGGCGGTGCTGCTCCTCGCCGGATGCGCGTCGCTCCCTTCCAGCGGCCCGACCGCGAAGGAGATCGTCCGCGCCACCGCCCCCGACCGCAACCCGATCGGGATGCGGATCGTCGCGCTGAACGAAGGAGCGCTCGGCCAGATGGTCGCGCGCGAGGGCGCGGCGGACGCCAGCCTGCCCGCGCTCGCCGCCGTCGCGCGGCCCGGGCGCAACGACGTGGTCGGCCCGGGCGACCAGCTCGACATCGGCGTGTTCGAGGTCGGCGTGTCGCTGTTCGGCGCGTCGCGCGCGTCGACGGACGGGTTCGACCCGTCGGCGCAAGGACAGCGTTTTCCCACCGTCACCGTCGACCGCGCGGGCACGATCCGGCTCCCCTATGCGGGGACGTTGCAGGTCGCGGGCAAGACGCCGAACGAGATCGCGGCGATCATCGAGCGCGCGTATCGCGGCAAGTCGCAGACGCCGCAGGTGGTGGTGTCGGTGCGCGGCAACCTCAGCAGCACCGTGTTCGTGTCGGGCGACGTCCGCAAGCCGGGGCGGCTCGACCTGTCGTTGCAGAACGAGCGGCTGCTCGACGCGATCGCGACCGCGGGCGGGGCGACCGCGCCGACGCCCGACATGGTAGTGCGCTTCACCCGCGACGGCGTGCAGATCGAGGAGCGGCTCGACCGCGTCCGCGCAGGATCGCCCGACGACTTGGTGCTGGTGCCGGGCGACCGGGTCGAGCTGATCCGCAGCCCGCGCAGCTATGTGGTGCTCGGCGCGGCGAACCGACCGTCGCAGGTGCAGTTCGAGCAAAGCGACCTGACGCTGGCCGAGGCGGTGGCGCGCGCGGGCGGACCCAACGACAACGTGGCCAATCCGCGCGCGGTGTTCCTGTTCCGCTACGATCCGCCCGCCCCCGCACAGCCGGGCGTCGCGACGCCGACCGCGGCGGAGCCGATCATCTACCAGCTCAACATGCTCGACCCCGCGAGCTATTTTCTCGCGCAACGCTTTCCCATGCGCGACAAGGACGTGCTCTACGTCAGCAACGCCGGCATCAACCGGACGGGCAAGTTCATCGGGCTGATCAACCAGCTCTTCTCCCCCTTCGTCGCCGCGCGGACGGTGACGGGGAGATAAGGTCGCGCGTCGTGCGCGATGGCAAGCCGCCTCAGGCCGCGTGCTCGCGCACGCCCGCCGCGATCAGCCAGCCGATCGAATAAGCCAGCAACAGGCTGACGAACACGGTCGCGAGGATGCGGAAGCGTTGCGGGAACAGCGCCTTGACCGGCATGTTCGCGTCCACCACCCGAACGACGTACAGTTGCTGGCGCAACGCCCGCTCGCGCGCCTGCTGCAAGGCGGCCGCCGCCGCGTCATAGCGTTTGGCGGCGAACTCCTGCCGCAGCTTCAGCCCTTCATAGCCGCCGATATCGCCCGCGATCGTCCGGTCGGATCCGGTCAGCCTGCCCGATTGCCGCGCGAGTTCGCCGGAAAGCGAGCGTACCCGTCCTTCCAGCGCGCGCACCTGCGGGCTGTCCGCGCTGATCGCGCCGCGCGCGGCATTGAGCTGCGCGCGCGCCGCCGCGAGCTGCCCGGTGAGGTTGGTCACCAGCCCCACCTGCGCCTGCCCCGTCACTTGCGGGTCGATATCGGCGCGGCTCTGGCGGAAGCGGGTCAGCGCGACGCCGTTCGCGGCGACCGCCCGCTCCGCCTCGGCGAGCTGCACCTGCGACATCGCGATCGCGTCCTGATAGCTGCGCTCGTTGAGCTGGTTGACCCGCTGCTCCCCCACCAGCAGCAGCTTGCGCGCGAGGTGGTACGAGTCCTCGGGCGTGAAGCCGTGCACCGTCAACACGGTGATGCCGGTCTCCGTATTGTACTCGACGTTCACCTGCCGCCGGTAAAAGCCGAGCAGCCGCTCGGGCGTCGGGTCGGCGGACCATAACCGGCTGAGGAAATCCACGTCGGGGCGGTGGAACAGCGCCACCAGCGAGTCCTCCCGCCGCAGCCGCGCCACCGCGTCGTGCGAGGTGAGGTAATCGGCAACGCTCATCGCCTCGTTCTGCCCCGCGCTGATCCCCGTCGCGAGGCTCAGCGCCTGGCTGACGCCGATCCCCGGCTGCGGGGTCGGGTCGGCGGAATGGACAAGAAAATGCGCCTCCGACTCATATTGGTCCGACGCGACGAGATAGAGATAGCCGGCCACCAGCAGCGTCGGCAGCACCACCACCAGCATCAGCGCGCGGTTGCGCCGCATCCAGGCGAGCGCGCGACGCGCGCGCGACGGGCGCGCCCTCACCTCCAGCTCGGCCGGCTCGATGATGCCGTGCATGTTCATGGCCCGCGCGCCCCTAGTTCAGATGGATCTTGTTGCGCCAGAGCCGCATGGTCACAAGCCCGACCCAGGTCAAAACGGTGCATACCGCCACGACGTACCAGGGGTTGCAATAATCGAGGTTGGCGCTGCGGAACTGGCCATAGCGGGCGAGCTCCATGATGTGCGGCAACGGCACCCACATCAGCCACGAACGGTACGGCTCGGGCACCAAGCTGACCTGAAAGAAGGCGGCGGACAGCGGGATCATGAAGTAGGAATAAGGGTGCACCAGCCGCTCAACCGTCCGGTTGTGAAAGGTGATGGCGGCGATGATCATCGAATGGCCGAGCGCGTACCAGAACATCAGCGCGTCGGCGGCGTAGAGGTACAACGGCCGCACGGGCGGGGCCACCACCCCCAGGCTCCACAACAGCGTCATCAGCACGATATAGGCGAGCACCGTGCCCGCCGCCTCCAGCAGCGCGCGCGCCACCACGATGTCGAAGATCGTCACCATGCGATGGTACAGGAGCGGCGCGTTGGAGCTCAGCGCCGAGTCGGACCGGTTCACGATCCCGCGGAACATGATGTAGGTCGTATAACCGAGCACGATGAAGGGCAGCGGCTTCATGTCGCTGCCATAGGCGGTGTGCCCGTTGCGATGGAGCAGCGCCATGACGCTGGCGAGCAGCAAGGGCTCGCCGATCAGCCACAGATAGCCGATATTCTCGCGCCCGTAGCGGGTGTGGAGCTCACGCAGCAGCAAGGCGCCGATGACGCGCATCTGCGTGGCGAGCGCGGCGGCGAACGACGCGGGGCGGGAGCGAGCGGCGGGCGTCATCGCCCGCGCCTATGCCCGATCTGCCGGACTATTGCGACCTTTGCGGGTCCCGATCACGCATTTCCCGTGCTCGCCATGCCCAGGTCCAACCATCGCCGCACCGCGTCGTCGAGGTCGCCTGTGTCGCTCTCGACCCGCACGCCCGCCACGCCCGCGCGGCGCGCGGCCTCCATGTCGCTGCCCTTGTCGCCGAACAGCACGGCGCGCGCGGGGTCGACGGGCCATTCCCGCATGGCGCGGAGCAGCATCCCCGCGCCCGGCTTGCGGTCGTCATGCGCGACGGCGTAGCGGCCGACGACGCCATCGGGATGCCAGGGCGCGACGTAGAATGCGTCGATCCGCCCGCCCGCCTCCGCCAGCCGCGCCTGCAACGCCGCGTGGAAGCGGTCCACCGCCGCGAGGTCGAACAGCCCGCGCGCGACCCCCGACTGGTTCGTCACGACGATGGCGAGGCAGTCCGCGCGATTGAGCCGCGCCACCGCCCGCGCCGCCGTGGGGGTGAGCACCAGCTGGTCGGGGCGATGCGGATAGCCGGTGTCGACGTTGAGGACGCCGTCGCGGTCGAGAAACGCGGTCGGGCGGAGCGGCCCGGTCACCGCGCCACCCGCAGCGCGAGGTCGATCACCGTCGTCATATGCTCCTCCCAGGTCGGCGCGCGCCAGCGTCGGACGCGCGCGAGATGCGCGGCGCGCGCCGAGCCGTCCGCGAGCGCCAGCACCGCGCTTGCCCAAGCGGGGCCGTCGAGCGGGTCGAGATACAGCGGCGCGGCGCCGCCGGCCTCGCGCAGCGCGGGCAGGTCGCTGCACACCACCGGCACACCGAGCGCCAGCGCCTCGGGCACGGGCATCCCGAACCCTTCGGCGAAGGAGGGCAGCAACAGCCCGCTCGCCCCCGCCAGCAACGCGCGGACGTCGCGGTCGGCCAGCCCCGCGCGCTCCTCGACATGGCCGACCAGCGCGGGGCAGCGTTCGAGCAGGTCGACCACCTGTTCATTCTCCCACCCGCGCCGCCCGACCAGCACCAGCCGCGGCACCGCCGCGGGCGGGAGGCGACGCGCGAGGTCACGCCAGAGGTGGAGAAGCAGCAGGTGGTTCTTGCGCGGCTCGATCGTGCCGATCGCGACGAAATAGGGCGGGCTCGCCGGGGCGGCAGGCGCGTCCGCGACCGCGTCGATGCCCAGATGCGCGACCGCCACGGGAACCTGCGCCCTCCCCGCCGCCGCCAGATACGGCCCGAACGCGCGCGCGGTGTCGTGCGAGTTGGCGACCACCGCGTCCGCCAGCATGGCCACGGTGTCGATCCGCCGCCGGTGCCGCGCCGCGCCGCCGGGCCGCGCATATTCGGGAAACTCGATCGGGATCAGGTCATGGAGCAGGCAGACGAACGCGGCGCCCTCCCTGCGCAGCACCGCGCGGACGGTGTCGGCGCGGTCGAGATGATGCGGCGAGGCTTGCAGGTACACACGCGCGCGC
>CALMGC010000092.1 GCA_937863505.1 uncultured Sphingomonadales bacterium
CGGTCGAGGTGTGGGCGACGCGCTTCAGCCCCTCGGGCGACCCGCGCTATGCCCAAGTCGAGGAGACCAACTCCTTCGTGCTGCGCTATCCGTCGAACGCAATCGTCAATTGCTTCTGCTCGTACAACGCGCGCGACGACAAGCATCAGCGGCTCAACTTCGAGACCGCGGCGGTGGATATGCCCAACGCCTATCAATATCACGGCCAGCGGCTGACGGTGATCGGGCGGCAGGGCGACGCGACCAGCCAGAACGAGATCGTGCTGGACGCCAACAACCAGTTCGCGGCCGAGATCGACCACATGGCGACCTGCGTGCTCGAGAACCGCCGTCCGCGTACGCCGGGCGAGGAAGGCGTACAAGACCACGTCATCATGGAGGCGGTGTATGAATCGGAGCGGACCGGGCGACCGGTGCAGCTAAAGCGCTACGACACGCTCGACACGTTCCGCGGGCCGCCGGTGATGGAGAATGCCTGAGGGCTGTCCTACAACGAACCGTATCGGTTAGAACCGTCTCCTGCAACAGGAGACAGATCATGCGCGACCCGACCGACGCCGCCCCGTGCCTCACCCCCGCCGACGGCGCGCTGGCGCTGATCGAGGACCGGTCGGCGGACCGGTGGACGGCGCGGGCGCGCCCGACGTTCCTATACGTCATGTACGCGCTGCTGCTGTGGGCGATCCCGGTCGGACTGGTCGCGGCGGTGCGGCCCGACGTGGCGGGAGCGATGGCGATCGCGACCGCGGCCTATCTCCACGCCATCCCCGAGCCGCTCTACGCCGTGTTCGCGACGGGGTATCTGGGCTACACGGTGGCGCGGCAATGGGGCAAGGTGCGGGGGGTAGACCGCTAACGCGGGGCTGATTCCGAGGGGGACGTAGCCCCAACTTAGCCAACTTCCGAGGCCAAGTTGACCCGATCCTCCCCGTTCACGGGGAGGGGGACCGCGACGCGAAGCGGCGTGGTGGAGGGGCGGTTGCCCCGAGCGCACCATCTGGGGGCGACCGCCCCTCCACCATACTTCGCATGGTCCCCCTCCCCACGAGTGGGGAGGATCAGGTGTTTGCACACTCGGCCTTGCTCCCCATATCGCAACGATGAGCAACGACCTGGTGTGGCACGGCACCACCATCCTTTCCGTGCGCAAGAACGGCCGCGTGGTGATCGCGGGCGACGGGCAGGTGACGCAGGGGCAGACGGTGATGAAGCCCAATGCGCGTAAGGTGCGTCCGCTGGGCGCGCATGGCGTTATCGCGGGCTTCGCGGGCGCGACCGCCGATGCGTTCACCCTGTTCGAGCGGCTCGACGCCAAGCTGGAGCGCCATTCGGGCCAGCTGATGCGCGCGGCGGTGGAACTGGCCAAGGACTGGCGGACGGACAAGTTCCTCCGCAACCTCGAAGCGATGCTGATCGTCGCGGACAAGGAGACGACGCTGATCATCACCGGCAACGGCGACGTGCTCGAGCCGGAGGCGGGGATCGCAGCGATCGGCTCGGGCGGCAACTACGCGCTGGCGGCGGCGCGGGCGCTGACCGAGTATGAGGCGGACGCGGAGGTGATCTGCCGCAAGGCGATGGCGATCGCGGCGGAGCTATGCGTCTACACCAACGACCGGCTGGTGGTGGAGAGTCTGGACGCCGCCGCCTAAACTCCCCTCCCGCGTGCGGGAGGGGTTGGGGGTGGGCTCTCTCGCACCCAAATGCTGACAACCGTGGATCGCGCGGACTCACCCCTAGCCCCTCCCGCAAGCGGGAGGGGGAGATCGAAGAATGCAAGACACCCTCACCCCCAAGCAGATCGTCGCCGCGCTCGACGCGCACATCATCGGCCAGCGCGACGCCAAGCGCGCGGTCGCGGTCGCGCTCCGCAACCGCTGGCGGCGGCAACAGCTCGGGCCCGACCTGCGCGATGAGGTCACGCCCAAGAACATCCTGATGATCGGGCCGACCGGCTGCGGCAAGACGGAGATCAGCCGCCGGTTGGCGAAGCTCGCCGACGCGCCGTTCGTCAAGGTGGAGGCGACCAAGTTCACCGAGGTCGGCTATGTCGGCCGTGACGTAGAGCAGATCGCGCGTGACCTCGTGGAGGAGGCGATCCGGCTGGAGAAGGAGCGCCGCCGCGCCGCCGTCGCCGACAAAGCGGAGGAGGCGGCCATGAAGCGGCTGCTCGACGCGCTGACCGGCAAGGACGCCAGCGCCGCCACGCGCGAGGCGTTCCGCCAGCGGTTCCGCGACGGGCATCTCGACGCGACCGAGATCGAGTTGGAGCTGGAACAGACGCCGCAAATGCCGTTCGAGATGCCCGGCGGCGGGCAGGTCGGGATGATCAACCTCGGCGAGATGATGGGCAAGGCGTTCGGGCAGGGCCAGAACATGAAGCGCCGCAAGCTCACCGTCCCCGCCGCCTGGACCAAGCTGGTCGAGGAGGAAGCGGACAAAAGGCTCGATCAGGACGAGGTCAGCCGCGTGGCGCTGGCGGACGCGGAGGCTAACGGCATCGTGTTCCTCGACGAGATCGACAAGATCGCGGTCTCCGACGTGCGCGGCGGTTCGGTCAGCCGCGAGGGGGTGCAGCGCGACCTCCTGCCGCTGATCGAGGGCACCACCGTCGCGACCAAATACGGCCCGATGAAGACCGACCACATCCTGTTCATCGCCAGCGGCGCGTTCCACGTCGCCAAGCCGAGCGACCTCCTCCCCGAGTTGCAGGGCCGCTTGCCGATCCGCGTCGAGCTCAAGGCGCTGACCGAGGACGACTTCGTCTCGATCCTGTCCGACACCAAGGCGAGCCTGCCGCAACAGTACAAGGCGCTGATCGGCACGGAGGGGGTGACGATCGACTTCACCCCCGACGGGATCAAGGCAGTCGCGCGCATCGCCGCCGAGGTCAATGCGGAGATCGAGAATATCGGCGCGCGGCGATTGCAGACGGTGATGGAGAAACTGGTCGAGGAAGTGAGCTTCGACGCGGAGGACCGCGCCGGGCAGTCGCTGACCATCGACGCCGCCTATGTCGACGCGCAGTTGGCGGCGGTGGCGCGCAACACCGACCTCAGCCGCTATGTGCTGTGACCAGCGTCAGCGCGGCGCGGGCGTGTAGGGCGTGAACGCGCCGAACCGGCAGAAGCCCGACGGCACGGACAGGCCGGGCTCGACCACGCGGAACCGGTCGCCGCGGCAGACCTGGCCGCCATACACCTCCACCACCAGCGTCGCGAGCGGGCGCAGCGCGGGGCAGTTCCCCATCGGCCCGGTCCGCCACAACCGGCTTCCATCGCGATAGGTGATGGTGTGCTCGTCGGCGATGACCAGCCCTTCCTGCTGGTTTAGCTCGACGCAGTCCTTCGTCGGCCCGGGCACGCGCCCCTCGAACGGGTCGCGCGAATGCCGCGCCGCGCCCGTCAACGCCAGTGTGGCGAGCAGCAGGGCGGCGCGCGTCACGGCCTGGTGTACGGCACGAACGCGCCGAGCGCGCAGCTGCCGGTGGGGATGTTGCCCGCGTTGGGCTGAACCGTCCGGGCGATGTCACCCCGGCACAACCGGCCCGAGGGCGACACGGTGACATAATAGTCGCCATGCTCCGCGCTCTCGCACCCGCCGGTGGTGTCGTTGCGATAGATGAGCTTGGGGCTCTGGACGTAGAGGATGGTCGAGCCGATCGTCTCGCTCGAGCGGTCGCCGGGGAAGTTCTGCAGGCAATCCTGCGGATGGCCGGGGGTGAAGCCCGCGAGCCGGGTGGCGAGCTTGTTCGCGCGCTGGGCCTGGTCGGCCTCCGCGCGCGCGGTCTCCTTGGGGGTGGCCGCGCAACCGGCGACGAGCAACAGCAATGACGGGACGATCAGGCGCATGGAGGACTCCTTTGAACCGGCTAAACGCTTCTAAACGCGAAAAGAATCCTTGGCGGCGCGCAGCTCCTTGAACCGATCGGCGGAAGCGGCGCGCAGGAACGGGTTGGTCGCGCGCTCCTCTTGAAGCGTGAACGGCACCGTCGGCTCGCCCGCCGCTCGGAGGCGGGCCACTTCGGTCATGCGGTCACGGATCGCGGCGTTGTCCGGCTCGGCGACAAGCGCGAAGCGACCATTGCTCTGGGTGTACTCATGCCCGCAGAACACCTGCGTTCCGGGCGGCAGCGCGGCGAGGCGCTGCATGTTGCCCCACATCTGCGCAGGCGTTCCCTCGAACAAGCGGCCGCAGCCCATCGCGAACAGGGTGTCGCCGGTGAAGATCAGTGCGTCGTCGGCGAAGTGGAAGACGATGTGCCCGGCGGTGTGGCCCGGCGTCTCCAGCACGATCGCTTCGTGTGCGCCGATGCTGACGCGGTCGCCCTCGCGGAGGCCGTGGTCGAGCGTGTCGATCTTCGCCGCCTCCGCCGCCGGGCCGGTCACGGGCGCGCCTGTCGCGGCCTTGAGCTCGGCATTGCCCGCGACATGGTCGGGGTGCCAGTGCGTGTTCCAGATCGCGGTGATGCGCCAGCCGCGCTCCTCGGCGGCGCGCAGCATCGGCGCGGCCTCGCCCGGGTCGAGCGCGACCGTCTCGCCGCTCGCATCGTCGTGGATCAGCCAGGCATAGTTGTCGCTCAGCACGGGCACGCACTGCACCGTCAGCATCACCACGTCCCCGTGTTGGGCATCGACGCCCAGGGCTCGGCGGGGGCGAGCGCGTCACCCGCCTGAAGCAGCTCGATCGAGATATCGTCGGGCGTCTTGACGAACGCCATCCGCCCGTCGCGCGGCGGGCGGTTGATCGTCACCCCCGCCTCCATCAGCCGCTGGCAGGTCGCGTAAAGGTCGTCGACCCGATAGGCGAGATGGCCGAAGTTGCGCCCGCCGGTGTAGCTCTCCGCGTCCCAGTTATGCGTCAGCTCCACCTCCGCCTGCCGACGCTCGCCGAGATCGGCGGCATCCTCGGGGGTGGCGAGGAAGATCAGCGTGTAGCGGCCCTGCTCGTTCTCCATCCTGCGCACCTCCTTCAGCCCGAGCAGCTCGAAGAAGCGGATGGTGGCGTCGGGGTCGCTGACGCGGATCATGGTGTGAAGGTAGCGCATGGAGGCTCAATGCCCGCCGCCACCGCCGCGTTCCCCGCCCCCGAACTGCGTCAGCGCCGCCGCCGCCCGCGCCGCGGCGGGGCTGCGCGGTTGCACCTTCATCGCCTCGCGCCAGCCGTCCTGCGCGCCCGCCGTGTCGCCGCGCGCGGCGGCGATGTTGCCGCGCTCCAGCTCCACC
>CALMGC010000093.1 GCA_937863505.1 uncultured Sphingomonadales bacterium
CCGCCAGGCTGCGCGCCAGCACCAGCACCAGCACCGCCGCCAGCACCCCCGCCGCGACCGCGATCAGCAGCGCGTCACGCGCGGGAGAGCGAGCGGTGGACAGGGGAGCGGACGCCATGACGGCAAGCCTTCGGGCGCGCGCGGGGCAGCGTCAAGCGGTGCCCCGCGGGCCTCACGCCTTTACCAGATACGCACCCGGTCCTGCGGCGCGAGCGCGATCTTGCCGGTGACGCCCTGGTCATAGGCCGCGTACCACGGGTCCATGTTGCGGACGATGTCGGCGCGGTTCTGGCCCGGCGAGTGCGGGTCGGTCAGCAGCTGACGCTGGAGCGCCTGGTCGCGATACTTGGTCCGCCACACCTGCACCCAGCCGAGGTAGAAGCGCTGGTCGCCGGTCAGCCCGTCGATCACCGGCGCGGGCCTGCCGCCGAGCGAACGGTGGTAGGCGTCATAGGCCGCGTTGAGCCCGGCGAGGTCCGCCGAGTTCTCGCCCAGCGTCAGCCGGCCCTTGATGTGCATCCCCGGCAGCGGCTCGTACGCGTCATATTGCGCGACCAGCCTGTCCTCGAGCGCGTTGAAGTTGCTGACGTCCTGCGCGGTCCACCATTGTTTCAGCGCGCCGTGCTCGTCGAATTTCGCGCCCTGGTCGTCGAAATGATGGCTCATCTCATGGCCGATCACCGCGCCGATGCCGCCGTAATTGACCGCCGGGTCGGCATGGGGGTCGAAAAAGGGCGGCTGCAGGATCGCGGCCGGGAACACGATCTCGACCATCGTCGGGTTGGCATAGGCGTTCACCGTCATCGGCGTCATGCCCCACTCCCACCGCTGGAGCGGCTTGCCGAGATGGCTGATGTTATATTCGTGCTGCCACTGTCGCGCGCGCAGCTCGTTGCCGAACGCGTCGCCGGGCGTGATGGTCAGCGCCGCATAGCTGCGCCATCGCGACGGATAGCCGATCTTAGGCGCGAATGCGGCCAGCTTGGCATGGGCGCGGACCTTGGTCTCGGGCGTCATCCAGGTCAGGTTGTCGATGCGGACGTTCATCGCGGCGATGACGTTGCGGACGAGCTGATCCGCCGCCGCCTTGGTCGCGGGCGGGAAATATTGCTGGACGTAAAGCCGGCTCACATCGTCGGACAGCGCCGCGTCGGTGAAGTCCACCGCGCGCTTCCACCGGTCCTGCTGCTTGGGGACGCCCGACAGCACCGTGCCCTCGAACGCGAAATGCTCCTGGTCGAACGGCGTCGGCAGCACGTCGGCGAACCCGTCGAGCGACCGTACGAGCAGCTGGTCCTTGAGCACGCCGAGCGGCGCCGCGGCGATCAGCCGGGCCTCGCCCGCGACCGCGGTCGGCTGGCCGACATTGACCGTCGTCACCGGCGCGCCGATGCCGCGGAAGTAGCTCGCAAAGTCGAATCCGGGCGCCATCTGGGTCAGCGCCGCGACGGTCATCCGGTTATAGGTCTTGGTCGCGTTGCGGCTGTCGACACGGGTCCAGTGGGCCTGCGCCAGCTGCGTCTCGAAATCGACGATCGCCTTGGCGCGCGCGTCCGCGTTCGGCTCGCCCGCGAGCGTCATCAGCTTGGTGAGGTGCGCCTGATAGGCCGTGCGCGCCGCGACCAGCTTGGGGTCGTCGCTGAGGTAATAGTCACGATCGGGCAGGCCGAGCCCCGACTGGCGCACCGACAACAGATAGGTTTCCGGATTGCCCGCGTCCTGCCCGACGCCGACCCCGAACGGGACACCGACGCCGTTGCGGTCCGCTTCGGCGACCAGCGCGGCATAGCCCCCCTTGTCGCCGAGCGCCTTGACCCGCGAAAGCCAGGGCTGGATCGGCGCGAGCCCCTTCGCGTCGATGGTCGCGGTGTCGAGATAAGTCGCATAGGCGGTGCCGATCTTGCTCCGCTTGGCCTGCTCCGCTTCCAGGATGCCGCGCGTCCGCTCGCGCGACAGATCGGCGAGCGTGTTGAACGCGCCGAAGCTCGCCTTGTCGTCGGGGATGACCGCGTTTCTGTTCCACGTCCCGTTGACGTAGGAATAGAAGTCGTCGCCGGGCTGAACGCTCTTGTCCATGCCGGCCAGATCGACGCCGAAGTCGCCGAGCTGCGGGCGACCGCTGCCGCCCGCCACCTGCCCATGCACCGCCACGCCGGCGACGCCGGTGGAGAGTGCCAGCGCGGACGCCAGCGCGACGAAACGCGATCGCTTCATGCCTTTACATTCCTTTGCGATGAGGTCGGTGCCGGACGGGCACGGGGAGGAATGAGACGGTTGTAACGAAACGGTAATCGCGGTCAATCGTGCTTAACGCGCGGCTGTTCGCGCTCCGGAGCGCGCGCGCCACCTGCGCCCGACCCGCCAACGCCACGCCAGCGCGGCGAGGCCATAGGCGGCGGCGGAGAGCACCGGCGCGAGCACCAGCAGCCCGACGATGGTCGGCACGACATGGTGCCCTCCGCCGCGCGCCCACCAGCCCAGCACCTCGTCATGCGCGTGCGCGGTGGCCGCGATCGCGTGCGCGTTGACCGCGATCGGGTGACCGGGCACCTCGCGGTCGACGCGCAGGATCCACCGCCCGAGGTAATGCGCCGCGACCCAGATCGGACCGAACACGAACGTGCCCGGGATGGTTATCGCCACCGCGAGCGGGACATTCGCGCGCGCCGGGACGGAGGCGAGCGCGGAAAGCGGCATATGCGCGACCGGGAACAACACCGTGCAGCCGACCCCCACCGCCGCCGCGCGCGGCACGGAGCGACGGTTGAGCCGCCACAGGCTCGGGCGCAGGATGAGGTGCGCGACGGGCCTCAGCAGCCGGTTGCGGCGGATCGACTCCTGCGTCGGCACATGATGCCGCGCCCAGGCGACGATGCGACCGGAGGTCACCCCCGGTCGCGCATGAGGCGTGCGGCGTCGCGCTTCCATTCGCGCTCCTTGATCGCCTCGCGCTTGTCGTGGGTCTTGCGTCCCTTGGCGAGCGCCAGCTCCACCTTCGCCCTGCCCTGCCCGTTGAAATACACGGACAGGGGCACGAGCGTCATCCCCTCGCGCGCGACCGCCCCGTGCAGCTTGTTGATCTCGCGCTCGTGCATGAGGAGCTTGCGCGGGCGCTTGGGCTCATGGTTGAAACGGTTGCCGTGGCTGAACTCGGGGACGTTGGAGTTGACCAGCCACACCTCCTCCGCCGTCACCTCGGCATAGGACTCGGCGATGGAGCCCTCGCCGAAGCGCAGCGACTTCACCTCGGTGCCGGTGAGCACAATCCCCGCTTCGTACACCGTCTCGATGCTATACTCGAACCGCGCGCGCCGGTTCTCCGCGACGACCTTGCGCTTGTCGAACTGGGCTGGCTTGGGGCGGGGCATGGTGAGGGCATGTAGGCGCGGGCGGGGTTAAGGGGAAGCGGGACAGATCGACGCTTCAATGCGTTCACTGCCAAGACGTGTCGGGAGACGATGGATGCTCAAGGGGTGGTATGAGGCGCGATTGATGAAGGCGCTTAAGGCTGAGCTGAACCGTCGTGCCAATGCCATGCTGGATCCACCGGACGTCCACCTCGCTTCGATCCGAGCGACCCTGGCAAGAGTTAACGCAATTCACTCGACGGACGCGACCACTCACAAACCGGTATAGTCGATATTACCGGTCGTCCACTTGATACGGCCTGCGGTGTCCACCTCCCACCAGATCATCGCGCCGGCGGCGTATGTAAGGCCACCGCCGCGCATTTGCTGAAACCTCGCCCGCCCGAGTTGGGGCCGGTCGGGACACGGGCGCTCTACGGTAAACCGCTGATCGCGCAGGACCCGTGCCAGCGTTTCAGCAGGTGACCCGGGCGGAGCGAGCTGGCGCAAGCGTTCGGCTATCTCCGGCGATTGCGGGTCGAACCTTATCAGGTCAGGCTCCCTGCAACCGTGAAACTCCCCTCCCTTCGCAGTCGCGCCTTGGAGCATGGGCGGCAAAGGTGGCGTCGGCGGAGCCGAGAGTTCGTTCAGCTCCCGCAATAGCCAGATTGTACCTACGCCGATGATCGCAAGGGCGACCGCGCCAACAATAATCCAAGCGCGAGTCATGCGCGTCAGACCAGCCCCGCCGCATCCACCGCCGCATCCACCGCTACCCGGCTCGCCTCGCCCGGCCAAGTCATCGGCAGGCGGAGCGCAGTCGGCAGGTCCGGGCGCACTCGGCTCAGCGCGTATTTCACCGGGCCGGGCGAGGCGTCGGTGAACAGGGCGGTGTGGAGCGGGTAAAGCCGGTCGTGAAGCTGGAGCGCGTCGGCCCAGCGCGCTTCGGCGCAGGCGCGCTGGAAGTCGGCGCAGAGCTTCGGCGCGACGTTGGCGGTCACCGAGATGCACCCCGTCCCGCCCATCGCGTTGAACGGCAGCGCGAAGTCGTCATTGCCCGACAGCTGGCAGAACGCTTCCCCGCACGACGCGCGGTGCAGCGTCACCCGCCCCAGCACGCCGCTGGCATCCTTGACGCCAACGAACACCTGCGGCGCGTACGCGACGATGCGCGCCAGCGTCTCGGGCAGGATGTCCGTCACCGTGCGCCCCGGCACGTTATAGAGGACGATCGGCAGTGGCGCATCGGCGGCAAGCGCCTCGAAATGGCGGAACACGCCCTCCTGGCTCGGGCGGTTGTAATAGGGCGGCACGGTCAGCGCCGCATCCGCGCCCGCCTCGCGCGCAGCGGCGATGTTCTCGCCCGCGACGCGCGTGTCGTTCGAGCCCGCACCCGCGATCACCGGCACGCGCCCCCGCGCCTGACCGACCGCGACGCGCACGACGCGGAAATGCTCGGCCACGGGCATCGTCGCCGCCTCCCCGGTGGTGCCGCACGCGACCAGCGCGGAGGAGCCCTCCGCGATCTGCCATTCGATCAGCTCGCGATACGCGCGCTCGTCGAACGCACCGTCGTCGGCGAACGGCGTCACCAACGCGGGAATGGAACCGGAAAACATGAAAACAAGCGCTCCGCCATCGCGCCGACGCGCAATGCTCAGGCGACAGATAGGGCCCGGCGCGCTACGATGTCCACCATGGGACCAGCGACGTTCAGGGCGGTGTGGGGATTGGCGGCGCTGGCGAGCGTGGGAGCGGCGTCGCTTGGACAGAACGGCCTGTATCAGGGGCAGTCGACCTCGCCCGGCTATCCGGCGGTCAGCGGCCCCGCGCTTGCGTCCACCATCGCGCAGTGGAAGTCGGTGACGGGCACCGACCTGCTCCCGTTCGACAGCTACGCGCAATTCCTGCTCGCCCACCCCGGCTGGCCAAACGAGGCCGCGGTCCGGCGCGCGGCGGAGAAACAGGCGGGAGGCGGGTCGCCGGGTGGGATCGTCCTGTTCTTCACCCGTTACCCACCGCAATCGGCGGCGGCGGGCGTCCGCTACGCGCTCGCGTTGGCGAGCACCGGTCAGCGGTCGGCGGCGGAGACGGCGGCGCGCGCGGCGTGGCGGCAGGGCGCGCTGTCGCCCACCGACGAGCAGGTCGTGCTCGGCACGTTCGGCCCCGCGCTGACCACGGCGGATCAGGACGCGCGGATGGACGCGCTGCTCTGGCAGGGGCAGACGGGCGAGGCGGCGCGCCAGATCGCGCTCGTCAGCCCGGCCAAGCGCGACCTCTACGCCGCCCGGCTCGCCTTTCGGAGCAACGCTCCCGAGGCGGCGCAGCTCGCCGCTGGGGCGGTGGTGTGGCCCAACGATGCGGGCTATCTGGCCGACCGCGCGACATGGCTCAGGAACAACGGCGCGGGCGGCTCGGCGCGGGCGCTGCTGTCGCAACCGCACCACTTAGCCGAGCGGCCGGGCGACACCGCGAAGTGGCTGGGGGTGCTGGTCACCAACGCCAAGGGCGCGGCGGCGGATGGCCAGTGGCAGCTCGCTTACGACATCGCGCGGCAGGCGGACGACGCCTATGCCGACGGCACCGACCCCAGCGCGGGCAGTTATGCCGAGCGCGACGCCTATACCGACCTCGCCTGGCTGGCGGGTCAGGCTGCGTTAAAGCATCTCGGTCGTCCCGCCGATGCAGGCACCTTGTTCGAGCGGTACGCGGGCGGGTCGCGCAGCCCGTCGATCCAGAGCAAGGGGCTGTATTGGGCCGGGCGCGCCGCCGCCGCCGGGGGGCAGCCGACGAGCGCCACGACTTACTGGACCCGCGCGGCGGTGTTCCGCGACCAGTTCTACGGCCAGCTCTCCGCCGAGCGGCTCGGTCGCGCGCTTGAGGCCCCGCCCCCATTCGCGCCGCCGCCGGTCGATCCCGCCGTGCGCGCGGCGTTTGGCAACCGCGAGGTGGTGCAAGCCGCGCGCTATCTCGGCACGATCGGCGACTGGCAGGACCAGACCGCCTTCATCCGCCAGATCGCGGCCGACGCGCACAGCGACACCGATCACGTCCTCGCGCAGGAGCTGTCGCTCACACTCGGCCGCCCCGACCTCGGCGTGATGATCGGGCGGAGCGCGCTCCAGAACGGGTATAGCGACTACAGCCTCGCGGGCTTTCCGACCGTCTCGGTTCCCGCCGACCAGCAAGGCAGCTGGACGATGATCCACGCGATCGCGCGGCAGGAAAGCCAGTTCGACCGGCAGGCTGTGAGCCGCGTCGGCGCGCGCGGGCTGTTGCAGCTGATGCCGGGCACCGCGCGCGACACGGCGGGCAAGCTCGGCCTCGCCTGGGACCCAGCGATGCTGACGAGCAGCACCGACTACAACATCCGGCTCGGCGGCTATTACTTCAACCGCGTGTTCGGGCAGTTCGGCAGCTACCCGCTGGCGGTTGCGGGATACAATGCGGGGCCGGGCAATGTGAACCGCTGGCTTACCGCCAACGGCGACCCGCGCACGGGCGGGGTGGACCCGGTCGACTGGATCGAGGCGATCCCGTTCAGCGAGACGCGCAGCTATGTGCAGCATGTGCTGGAGAACGCGGTGGTGTACGACCTCGCCAACCCCGCGCACTCGCTGAGCAGGGGGAGCGCGCGGCTGAGCTGGTATCTGGGCAAGCCCGCGCGGCCGGGATGACCGCCCGTCCCAACTACATCACCCCCGCCGGCTCTGCCGCGTTGCAAGCCGAGTATCACGCGCTGTTCGCGGGCGAGCGACCGAAGCTGGTCGAGACGGTGAGCTGGGCGGCGGGCAATGGCGACCGGTCGGAGAATGGCGACTATCTCTACGGCAAAAAGCGGCTGCGCGAGATCGACCGTCGGCTGGGCTGGCTATCGAAGCGGATGAAGGCGGCTAAGGTGGTCGACCCGGCGCACCAGCCCGACCGCTCGCGCGTGTGGTTCGGGGCGACGGTGACGATCGCCGACGAGGACGACGCCGAGCGCGTGCTGACGCTGGTCGGCGATGACGAGACCGATGCGGGGAGCGGGCGCATCGGCTGGAACGCCCCGCTCGCCCGCGCGCTTCGAGGGGCGGCGGTCGGCGACCTGCGTCGCGTCGAGCTGCCGTCGGGCGAGCGGGAATATGAGGTGACCGCCATCGCCTATCCGGCGGACTGAAGGAACGCGGCCCTCCCCTCGCCTGTTTGTGCGGGCGAAGGAGATACAAGCATGGCCGAGAACCCCCGCACCGAATCCGCCCGGGCCTATGACGATCACGAGCTGATCGACGCGGCGGTCGCCGACAGCGAGGCCGGCGCGGTCGCCGGGTCGAGCGGCGGCCACCTGCAAACCGACATCGGCTCGCAGGACGACATCAAGCAGGGGCTGGGCGACCGCGGCGCGACCACCCGTCCGGAAAAGGCGGACGATATCGCCAACAACCAGGCCTATCCGCGCAACAAGCGCAACGACGCGGGCGGCACTGGTTGACCTCCCGGCTCCCGGCGGCGACGATGCGGGGATGGACGACACACCCACCCGCAACGTCGCGCTGTTGATCGACGCGGACAACGCCTCCGCGCGAGCGCTTGACCCTGTTCTGACCGTGCTCGCGGAGCTTGGCGCGGTGAACGTGCGGCGGGTGTACGGCAATTGGTCCAAGCCGGGGCTGAAGCTATGGCAGGACATGGCGATCCGCCACGGGCTGGAGCCGCAGCAGCAGTTCGACCTGACCAAGGGCAAGAACGCGACCGACATGAAGATGACGATCGACGCAATGGACCTCCTCGTCCGGGGCCGCGTCGAGGGGTTCGGGATCATGTCGTCGGACAGCGATTTCATGCCGCTCGCGACCCGCATTCGGCAGGACGGGTTTCCCGTGTACGGCTTTGGCCGCAAGACCACGCCCGAGGGCTTTCAGGCCGCGTGCAGCCGCTTCATCGACATCGACAAGCTGATGGCGGACGCCGCCGCCAAACCGGTGGTCAATGTCGAGGTGCCGATCGACCAGTCGCTCCCGCCCCCGATCGGCGCGGCGTTGGTGCCGAAGGAGAAGAAGTCGGTCGCGCTCGACCCCGAACTGCTCCAGCTGCTCGCCGACGCCTATGACTCGGTGAAGCAGGACGAACGCGGTTTCGCCCGCCTGTCCACCATCGGCCAGCTCGCCGCCAACCGCTCCAGCTTCGACGCGAGGAACTACGGGTTCAAGCGGCTGAGCGACCTTATCGAGCGGGTGCCCGCGTTTCAGACGGAGCGCCGGGAGGGGAACCAGGTCTATGTGAAGCGGGTGCGGTGATGCGGGCGCTTGGGGCGGACGAGATCGACTGGGCGGGCATCATCGCCGCCGATCGGGCCGGCGAAGACGCGGGCGCGACCGAGCCGCACCTGCTTAAGCTGACAATCGACGACTTGGTCCAGCTCGAAGCGACATGGAGCAAGCAGGACGACAACCACCGAAGCACCGAGCTGATCGACGGCCGCATCTACCACACGCCTGCGCGCTACGGCTCACGCGTGTGGCCTGCGATGGAACTGCTCGACGCCTTTCGTGAAGCGGTGAAGCCGCGCACCGACGGGTTATGGGTCGGCTCACGCGGTTCGATTGCGAGCCCGCCCTATGACCTGCCACTGCCCGACATCGTGCTGACCTACGAGCCAAAAGGCGAAGGCTTCATCCCCGCCGCCTCGGTTCCGCTCGTGGTGGAGGTCGCCGATAGCGATGCGGCGCTTGAATTCTTCCTCGGAGAGAAACTGCGCTGTTATGCGCGGATGGGCATACCGGAGTACTGGGTCTTGGACATCACAAGCCTAACTAAGCATATAAGGCGTGCGCCATGCGCTGACACCTATGCGACGGCTCTGGCTCAGCCTCTCACGCTTGAGGCTGAATTGTCTTTGGCTGAGTGGCATACAGCGTGACCGACGTCGATTGCGAGAGCCAACAGCAGAAGCGCGAGCCTCTCGCACCCCTTCAAACGGCTGGGTGTTATGGACATCAAGACGCGGAAATCCTCAAATATGCTGCTGATCTGAGGAAGTTCGAAATCGAACGGTTCTGGACGCGATCGATTATCTTCTGGGGCTTCATAAGTGCCACGCTAGTTGCCTTTGGTGTAGCGAAGGACTTTCCACGCTTACAAACCCTAGCCGCCTATTATGGCCTATTGTGTTCGATAGCATGGTCGCTGCAAAACCGAGGAAGCAAATACTGGCATGAATCTTGGGAACAGAAGGTAGAAGCGGTCCAAATCAAAGTGCTTGGTACAGACCTGTTCTCCAACAAAGAGCCAATTAAAATGAGGAAGGGCCTATTTGGGCCTTGGCTTCAGGCCAGGCGCTACTCCTCATCCCGTCTACTAATGATACTGTCAGACGCATCCTGTCTAGTTTGGCTGTCTCTACTTTGGGCACCGCTGGCGATAGATCGCGCCGCACCGTTCGACTTCCTCAAAATACTAACAGTTGGAGTGGCAGCACTCCTTTCTGCTGCACTGGTATTGGGCGCGAAATCACAGTGACAAGTCATCACCGCGTCAGCTTCTTATACGCCAGCCGCGTCGGCCGGTCCGCCGCATCGCCCATCCTGCGCCGCTTGTCCTCTTCATACGCCTCGAAGTTGCCCTCGAACCATTCGACATGGCTGTCGCCCTCGAACGCGAGGATGTGCGTGCAGAGGCGGTCGAGGAAGAAGCGGTCGTGGCTGATCACCACCGCGCAGCCCGCGAAGCTTTCCAGCGCCTCCTCCAGCGCGCGCAGCGTCTCGACGTCGAGGTCGTTGGTCGGCTCGTCGAGCAGCAGGACGTTGCCGCCCTCCTTCAGCATCTTGGCCATGTGGACGCGGTTGCGCTCGCCGCCCGAGAGCTGGCCGACCTTCTTCTGCTGGTCCGGCCCCTTGAAGTTGAACGCGCCGACATAGGCGCGCGTGCCCAGTTCCTGCTTACCGAAGCGGAACACTTCCAGCTTGTCGCTGATCTCTTCCCACACGTTCTTGTTGGGGTCGAGGTGATCGCGGCTCTGGTCGACATAGCCGAGCCGTACCGTCTGGCCGATCTCGATCGAGCCGCCATCGGGCTCCTCCTGCCCGGTGATGAGCTTGAACAAGGTCGACTTGCCCGCGCCGTTAGGTCCGATCACCCCGACGATGCCGCCGGGGGGCAGCATGAAGTCGAGCCCCTCGAACAACAGCTTGTCGCCATAGGCCTTGCTCAGCCCCTTGGCCTCGATCACCTTGCCGCCGAGCCGCTCGGG
>CALMGC010000094.1 GCA_937863505.1 uncultured Sphingomonadales bacterium
CAACCCGCAACAGCGCCGCGTAATAGGCTGCGTCCCGCAAGGAAAAACGCAATCCATTGGTCAGGGTAAGCGAGATCACGCCCAATGCTGCTCGCCTGAGTGCAAAAGGGTCCTTGGAACCCGTGGGTTTCTCGTCGATCGAGAAGAAGGCAGCGATCGTATCCAGCTTGTCCGCCAAGCTCACCGCCACCGTGACCGGCGCGGTGGGCACGTCATCCCCTTGCCCGACCGGCTTGTAATGATCACGGATCGCGTCGGCGACTTGGGGGTCCTCGCCTTGTGCGCGGGCGTAATAGCCGCCCATGACGCCTTGCAGTTCGGGGAACTCGCCCACCATGCCCGTGACAAGGTCCGCCTTGCACAGCCGCGCCGCGCGTTCGGCGAGGGCGGCAAGTTCGGCGCGCGAATAGCTTTGCACGGCCCTTCCCCGGCGAAGGCCGGGGCCCAGCTCGGACGGTTGTTGTGGGTGAGCGCCGCCCTCTGTCGGCAGATAGCTCGATATTGGGCCCCGGCCTTCGCCGGGGAAGGAAGGCAGGCTTGTTGCTGGGCCGGGTTCACCGCCCCCGACAATGCCTTCCTCCACCAGCCAGCGGGCGAGCTTCGCCACCCGCTCAACCTTGTTCGCGACCGTGCCGAGCTTTTCGTGAAAGACGATCCGGTCGAGCTTCTTCGCTTGCTCTTCGAGCGGTACGCGCAAATCCTGCTCGTAAAAGAACTGCGCATCGGTCAGCCGCGCGGCGAGCACCTTGCGGTTGCCTTCCACGATCGCCGCGCCGCCATCGACAGCGTCGATGTTCGCGGTGCAGACGAACGCATTCGCCAGCGCGCCCTCGGCGTTGTGACAGACGAAATACTTCTGATTCACCCGCGCGGTCAGCTGGATCACCTCGGGCGGCACCGCGAGGAACGCGGGGTCGAAGCGCCCGAGCAGCGGCACCGGCCATTCGGTCAGCCCCGCATTCTCGACCACCAGCCCCTCGTCGGCGATCAGCTCCAGCCCCGCTTCCCCCGCCAGCCGCATCGCGCCGTCGCGGATCAGCGCCTCGCGCTCCGCCTGGTCGACGATCACGTGGCAGGCCCGCAGCTTCTCAATGTAATCGTGCGCACCGCCTAGCGTAATCGGGCCGGGGTGGTGGAAGCGGTGCCCCAGCGTCGCGTAGCCGCTGGTCACGCCCGCAATCTCGACCGGCACCAGCTCTTCGCCGAACAGGGCGACGATGCCGTGCAGCGGGCGCACCCAGCGCAACGACTCGGTGCTGATCGAGTCCGCCCCCCAGCGCATCGACTTGGGCCACGGGAACGCGCGGACGATCGCCGGGATCGCCTCGCCAAGCACCTCCGCCGTCGCGCGGCCCGGCTTGTTCACCACCGCGAGCAACACCCCGCCCCGCTCGACCAAGGCCTCGCGGGCGAGCCCGGTCTTGCGGAGAAAGCCCTCCACCGCCTGCGCGGGCGCGGAGGCGCGCGGGCCCTTGATCTCGTCGGCCACCGCCGCGGTCTCGCCCGGCAGGTCGCGCGCGATCAGGACAAGTCGGCGCGGGGTGGAGTAGGTGACGACCTCCCCCGCGCTCAGCCCCGCCTTGGCGAGCTCGGCGGTGAACAGGCGCGCGAGGTCCTCCCGCGCGTTGGCCTGCATCCGGGCGGGACTTTCTTCGGAGCGAAGTTCGAGGAGGAAGTCGGTCACGCCGCCACCGTTCCGTCGCGCGTCAGCGCAGATTCAGTCTCACGCAAAGACGCAAAGACGCAAAGAAGGAAGGAGTGCTTGTTCTTTCTCTTTGCGTCTTTGCGTCTTTGCGTGAGATCATCTTCTTGTTCTAGCGAACCGCAAAAGCTGCGCTGCGCGCGGCGGGGAAATGCTACGCCCACCCGTGCTTCTCCATCCACGCCGCACACGCACCCTTCGCCAGATCGCGCACCCGCCCGATATACGCCTGCCGCTCCGCCACCGAGATCACGCCGCGTGCCTGCAGTAGGTTAAAGCTGTGACTCGCGCGGATCGCCTGCTCATAAGCCGGGATCGGCAGCGCGCGCGACAGGCACAGTTCGCATTCGGCGGTCGCCTTGCGGAACCCGTCGAACAGCGCCTCGGTATCCGCCACCTCGAAGCTGTACGCGCTCATCTCGCGCTCGTTCTCGATGAACACGTCGCCATAGCTGACGCCCGCGTCGTTGAACGCGAGGTCGTACACGCTGTCCTTGTTCTGGATATACATCGCCAGCCGCTCCAACCCATAGGTCAGCTCGCCCGCGACCGGCTTGCAGTCGAAGCCGCCCATCTGCTGGAAATAGGTGAACTGCGTCACCTCCATCCCGTCGCACCACACCTCCCAGCCGAGCCCCCACGCGCCCAGCGTCGGCGACTCCCAATCGTCCTCGACGAAGCGGATGTCATGCAGGCTCACGTCCACGCCGATCGCGGCGAGCGACCCGAGGTACAGCTCCTGCAGGTCGGGCGGGCTCGGCTTCAGGATTACCTGATACTGGTAATAGGCCCCCAGCCGGTTGGGGTTCTCGCCATAGCGCCCGTCGGTCGGGCGGCGGCAGGGCTGCACGAACGCCGCGTTCCATGGCTCCGGCCCCAGCGCGCGCAACGTGGTCGCGGGGTGAAACGTCCCCGCCCCCATTTCCATGTCATAGGGTTGCAGGATCACGCACCCGCGCTCGCTCCAATAGTCGTGGAGCTTGAGGATCATGCGCTGAAAGGAGAGCGGGGCGGTCATCGTCGCGGGCGGCTTTGGCCTAGCCCCGCGCGCTAATCAACTGGCGCGCCGTCGCGGCCCTGCTAAGGACGCGGGCGCATCCTGTCGTGAAAGGGCCTCCACTTGTCGCCGCTGCGTTCCGCGTTCACCGCCCTCGCCCTGTTGCTCGCCGCGCCCGCCTGCGCGCAGACGCCGCCGGTCCAGAACGCCGACCCCGCCTTGTGGGTGGTTCGGGACCGCGACACGACGGTGTATCTGTTCGGCACCATCCACGTGCTCAAGCCCGGCCTCAGCTGGTTCGACGAGGCGGTGAAGAAGGCGTTCGACCAGTCGCAACAGGTGGTGCTCGAGCTGGTGCTGCCCGACCCCGCCAAAATGCAGAGCATCGTCGCCGCCGATGCCGCGATGCCGAACGGCCCGACGCTGACGCAGCGACTGCCCCCCGCCAAGCGCAAGCAGTACGCGGACGCGCTGACCTCGCTTGGCCTGCCCGCGACCGCGTTCGACCGGACTCAGCCCTGGTTCGCGGCGACCAATCTGTCGATCCTGCCGCTGGTCAAGCTCGGCTATGATCCCGCCAACGGCCCGGAGCAGATCATCACCGCCGCCGCGCAGCAGCAGAACAAGCCGGTGATCGGGCTGGAGACCGCCGAACAGCAGCTCGGATACTTCAGCGCGCTGAGCCCAAAGGCGCAGATCAGCTTTCTCACCACCACGCTCGACGAGCTGCCCAAGGTGGGGCAGCAGATGTCGACCATGGTCGACGAATGGGCGCATGGCCAGCCCGACAAGCTCGCCGCCGACCTAAACGAAAGCCTGAAGGATTCGCCGGAGGTGGCGAAGACACTGCTGGTCGACCGCAACAAGCGCTGGGCGGGGTGGATCGCCAACCGGATGCGGACGCCCGGCGTGGTGTTCATTGCGGTCGGCGCGGGGCATCTGGCGGGGCCGGAGAGCGTGCAGCGGCAATTGGCGCGGCGGGGGTTGAAGGTGATGCGGGTCAACTACTGACCGCTCGGGTTGCGGTTCGGCCGCAATCCCGCTATCCGCGCCCGCTTCCGGTCCATGGTCATCCCTGGAGGCGTGGCCGGAGTTCAACCGTCTCGAAAGGTATCCGCATGAGCGACCAGTTGACGCTCGCGGCCGAGACGCGTGACCGGGTTGGCAAGGGAGCCTCCCGTGCGCTGCGTCGTCAAGGCCGCGTCCCCGCCGTGATCTACGGCCAGAACCGCGAACCCACGTCCATCCACCTCGAAGCCAAGGCGCTGGCGCAGGCGCTCGCGACCGGGCATTTCATGACCACGGTCGTCACCGTCGCGGGCCAGCGCACGCTGCCCAAGGACGTGGCATTCGACCCCGTGACCGAGCGTGCGGTGCATGTCGACTTCCTGCGCATCGGCGAGCATTCCACTGTAACCGTGGCGGTTCCGGTGGTGTTCACCGACGCCGAGGGCGCGCCTTTCGCCGAGGCCGGAGGCGTGCTCAACATCGTTCGCCACGAGATCGAGCTGGTCGTTGACGCCGCCGAGATCCCGGCCGAGATCACCGTTTCGCTCGCCGGGCGCGGCGTGGGCGAGTCGATCCACATCTCCAGCGTGACGCTGCCCGCGGGCGCACATCCGGCGACCGAAGATCGCGACTTCACCATCGCGACCATCTCCACCCCGACGATCGCGACCGCGGCGGACGAAGCGGCGGATGTCGCCACGATCGAGGCGAGCCCGGACGAACAGGCCGACCGTGGCGAGACCGGCGGCAGCGACGCGGGCCGCGCGACGGAGTAAGTGTGTTCCCTCTCCCTTCAGGGGAGAGGGTCAGGGAGAGGGGAAGAGAGGGCTGCCGTTCGCGGCTGCCCCTCTCCCCAGCCCTCTCCCCTGAAGGGGAGAGGGAGCAAAGATGCAGCTCTGGGTCGGTCTCGGCAATCCGGGCGCGCAATATGCGATGCAGCGGCACAATATCGGCTTCATGGCCGTCGATGCGATCGCCGAGATCCACGGCTTCGCCCCGCCGCGGAAGCAGTTTCAGGGCTGGACGCAGGAAGGCCGCATCGGCACTCACAAGCTGCTGTTGCTCAAGCCCGCGACGTTCATGAACGACAGCGGTCGCTCGGTCGCGGAAGCGCTGCGCTTCTACAAGCTCGACCTTGACGCGCTGACCGTGTTCCATGACGAGCTTGACCTCGCGCCGTTCAAGGTCAAGGT
>CALMGC010000095.1:0-13802 GCA_937863505.1 uncultured Sphingomonadales bacterium
GACTATGCGATCGCCGCCTTGCTCGGCGGCGACGCGGAGACCGCGCGCAAATACCTCGCCTATACCGGGGCCGGGCACTTCCCCAACGGCTTCGACCCGGCGTTGCAGATGACGACGCCCGATTGCGGCGGCGAGGCGGGGCTGAAGCCCACGGACGACGCGGTGGTCGAGTTCTCGATCGCCGATGACGGCAGCGTGGTCGACAACCACCCGGTCTACGCGACGGGGGGCGGTGCGGTCGCGCTGGCGTTCGCGCGCGCCACCGCCGACTGGTCGTGGCGGCCCGAGCAGGTCAAGGCGCTGCCGCCGTTCTTCCGCAACCGCATCCGGGTGGAGCTGCGCTGCGGGACCAGCTTCTCGCGACCGTCGGTGATCGACTTCCTCGCCGCGCGGCTCAATGCGTGGCTCGACGGCAAGGGCGTGGAGGTGCCGCCGCCCCCCGCCGCATCACCTTCGGTGGCGCTCGCGGGCGAGCGGGCGATGCTCGCGGCGACCGAAGCGAAGGCGGGGCCGTCCGCGCTCGCGCTGGTGCCGGTCCTGCGCGCGCTGGCGGCGAACCCGGTCCTGCCGCGCGACGAGCGCAACGCGGTGGCCAGTCGCGCGCTGGCCATCCTGGAGAAGAACGGCGCGACGGGAGCGCCACGGCTGGCCGTCGAGCTCCGCGTCTGGGCAAGCAACGCGGAGGACGGATCGCGTTTCTACCGCGACCGCCTGCCCGCGCTGGCCGCCGCGCGCTATGCCGACGATCCCGAAGCGCGTGGCGCGGTGGCATTGCTCACCGCCGGTGCGCTCGGCCGCGACCGCGACCGCCAGCGCGCCACGCTCCGCTCGGTCGCCGACGACGCCAGGCTCGACGCCGCGAGCCCGGTACGCGTCGCCGCGCTCGTCCGCCTCGCCTCGCTGGAGCAGCGCGCGGGAAACGCGGAGGCGGCGCGCGCCGCGTTCGCCCGGACCAGCCTGTCTGCCGATCAATGCGCGCTGGTCGATTCGCCGCCCAAATTGCTCGGCACCAGCGGGCGGTTCCCCGACGAGGCGCTCCGCTGGGGGTTCGAGGGGTGGACGGCGGTGCAGTTCGACGTCCGCGCCGACGGGCAGGTGGCGAACGAGCGCACGGTGATCGCCTATCCGCCGTTCGTGTTCGCCGACGCGGGCGCGCGGACGATGGCCGGCGCGCGCTATGCCAGGACGTTCCGCCCCGACGGCCAGCTGGGGTGCGGCGGCGAGACGAAGCGGGTGCGGTTCAAGATGCCGGGCCACTAGCCGCCGTTCCGGCTTGTTCCCTCCGGGGCGCGGGTTACATGCGTCGGCATGACCCGCGCGACCCGCTCGAACGATTGGGGCTTTCCCCGCTGGCGCGGCTACGGCTCGGGCCGCGAGGCGGAGCAGGTGCGGCTGTGCGACCGGCACGGCTGCACCGCGCCCGGCACCTGCCCCGCGCCCAAGGCGCCCAACAGCCGCGAACGCTGGATGTTTTGCACGGTGCATGCCGCCGAGTACAACCGCGGCTGGGATTACTTCGCCGGGCTGACCGCCGAGGAGGCCGCCGCGCGGGAGGCGACCGAGACGCGCGACGCGTCCGGCTTCGCGGAGTCGCGGCATTACGGCTGGGGCGCGCCCGGCGACGGCACCCGCTCCCGCGACGAAATGCGCGCGCTGGAGGTGCTCGAACTGGAACCGGACGCGAGCTTCGACGCCATCCGCGCGGCGTGGCGCAGACTGGTCAAGGCGAACCATCCCGACCTCAAGCCGGGCGATGCCGCCGCCGCCGAGCGGTTCCGCGCGACGCAGGCTGCATACGACGTGCTCCGCGCGGCGGAGGAGGCGCGCGCGGGGTGACGGACGAGGTGGTGAGCGAGTGGATGCGCACAATCCTGGTGTGCGGCAAATGCTCGCGCCGGGTCGGCGGCGGCTAGGGGCCGAAGGGGCGGACGCCGCTCGCCAAGGCGCTCCGCCGCGCGCTGGGCGTGTCCAAGGGACCGCGCGCAAGCGTGGGGGTGGTCGAGGTCGGGTGTCTGGGCGCGTGCCGGGCGCGGGGCGTGGTTCCTGCTCGACGGCGCGCGCCCGGGCCGGTGGGTGGTAGCGCGGCCCGGCGAGGATATTGGGGCGGTGCTTACCGCGCTGGACACGCCGGAGCAAAAGGCCGAGCCGCTCGTGTCGCCCGCGCCCGCCTCGCTCGCCGACTGGCGCGCGCTGCTGCGGCCGGGGGACGCGGGATAGCGTTCCACGATCTCTACAGGCCGTCACCCCGGCCTCGTGCCGGGGTCCAGCGGTGTCCGGGTAACACCGCACGCAACACCCGCACAACGCTGGCTGCCGGAACAAGTCCGGCATGACGGTTGAGGGGGCAAAGGCCCTTCAAACGTACCGCGCCGCCGTCTCGCGGATCAGCGCGATCATGTTGGGCACGCCCTGCGTCCGGTTGGAGCTCAACTGGTTCTTGAGGTCGAACGGCGCGAGTTCGGACGCGACGTCCGTCCCGAGTATCGCCGTCGGCGGCTTGTCTTGCACCGTCTGAAGCACCAGCGCGATGATGCCCTTGGTAACGGCGGCGTTGGAGTCGGCCAGGAAGTGGAGGACGCCGTCGTCGCGCCGCATCGGATAGACCCACACCGAGGCGGAGCAGCCGCGCACCAGTGTCGCCTCCGTCTTCAGCGCGGCAGGCATCGGCTCCAGCGCGCGGCCGAGGTCGATCAGCATGCGGTAGCGGTCGTCGGGGTCGAGGAAGGTGTATTCTTCGGCGATGTCGGCGAGGTGGGACATGATGGGGAGGTAAGGGCTGGGGGAGGGCGGGGCAACGCGGAAGGAGTCCATTCTGCCGACCCCCAAACCCTCGCCGGCGAAGGCCGGGGCCCAGTTCTGCCGACCGCGCTGGGCCCCGGCCTGCGCCGGGGAAGGTAGGAGGCCGGGGAGGGTGTCAGGGCAGGGTAGGCAGGTGCGCAATCAAAGCTCCACCCCCGCCGCGATCGCCTCCAGCTTGCGGATGCGTTCGCGCAGGTCGGCGAGCTCGATGCGCGCGCTCGCGCTCGGACTGGCGGCGGGCTCGGCCCCGAGCTGGCGGTGCTTGAGGCGGAGCCAATCGCGCCACCCGGTCAGCGCCGCTGCGAGCAGCATCGCCAACCCGGCGAGCGCGGCAGCGGCGAGGATGAATTGTGGATCGGACATCTCGGATCCCTCCTTAGTCGCGCAGCCGCTCGATCCGGCGATCGAGGTCGGCGGTGGAATGGGTGTCGGTGACGACGCACTCGAGCACCTGAAGCCGCTCGCGCAATTGGCGCACCTCGTCGCGCAGCTGGTCAGCCTCAGCTATGCGGCCCCCACTGGCTTGCCGTCGCGCGACCACGACGGCGGCAGCGATTACAAGCACGATCAGTAACGCGAACAGTTCATCGCCGTTCATGAGAATCCTTTCAGTTCAGCTTCGGCTGATCAGCCAGCCGGTCGATCTCGCCCGCCAGGTCCGCGCCGCGGTCGGTGACGATCCGTTCCAGCACGCGGACGCGTTGCTCCAGCCGCTCGGTCTGCGCCGCGTATTGCGCCGCCTTCTCCGCGACCATCGACGCTTCCAGCTCCAGCTTGCGGTGGCGATAGGCGAACCAGGGCTTGCCCAGCGTTGCGCTCAGGATGGCGACGATCGGGATCGACAGCGCCGCCAGGGTGATGATGACTTCTTCCACGGTGCTTCTCCTAGCGGTCGCGCAATGCTTCGATCTCGCGGGCGGTGCGCTCGGCGGGGTCGGTGGCGATGCGTTCGAGCACCGCGATCCGCTCCTCCAGCCGGCTGACCTGCCCGGTGAGTCGCTCGTTCTCGTTGGTGAGCAGGGCGACGCGGCGCTCGTCGTCCGGCGCGGCGTCCTTGCGCCGCTTCCGGTTGCGCCATTGCTCCGGCTCGAAGCCGTGGCGGGCGCGGGTCCAGTTGTTGAAGGCAAAGGCGATCGGGCCGATGGTGATGGCGGCGATCGGGATCAAAAGGCCCCAGTCGTGCATGACGATATCCCCTGTTGGTGAGCGCTCAGCGGAGCGAGTCGATCTCGCTCGCGAGCTGCGAGTTGCGGCTGGTGTAGAAGGTTTCGATGTCGGCGAGCCGACGGTCGAGGTCGCGCATCGTCGAGCGGACCTCGGCGGCCGAGCGCTTCGGGTTGGAGCGAACTCCCTGCCAGAAGCGCGCGTCGTCGGCGCTGTCGTACAGGCCGAGCGGCTTGGGCTGCGCCATCCACGCCACCAGCACATAGGCGATGGGAAGCCAGGGCATCCCCACGCCGCTGACCGTCAGCAGTACGGCGGCGATGCGGATCCAGAGGGCGTCGATGCCGGTATAGTCGGCGACCCCGGCACAAACGCCTTTGAATTTCGCGTTCTGCCGGTCGAGATAGAATTTTGTGCGGGCGGCCATGTCAATTCCTCCGGGTCAGGTCGTGGCCGGCGTCCGCCGGGCGGGTGTCGAGGCCGATACGCGCCTCTGGATGGTCGAGCGCGACGAGTCGTTCGACCGTCTTGACGCGCTCGTCGAGACGGCGGGCGAGGTGAAACATCTCGTCCAGCATCTTCTCGTCCTCCTGCGTGATGCGGGGTGCCGTCCGCCACTTAGTGACGTAGTGCAGGATCAGCCACGGCAGGCCGATGAACAGGACACCGACCAGCAGCGGGACCATGAAGAACACGGCAATGGGCGTGTCATCGTGCATGTCAGCCTTCCTTGCCCATCCGCGCTTTCAACGCGGCGAGTTCGGCGTCGACCTTGTCGCTCGCCTTCAGCTCGGCGATCTCCTCCTCCAGGCTCTTGGGAGCCGCGCCCAAGCCCATCGCCTCCGCGCGGCCCTCGGCATAGTCGACCCGGCGCTCCAGCACGTCGAAGCGGCTGAACGCCTCGGCGGTGCGCGGGCCGTTCCACATCTCGCGCAAGCGCGCGCGGTTGTTGGCGCTTTCCAGCCGGGTGTTGATCCCGTTCTGCTTGGCGCGCGCCTCCGTCAGCTTTTTCTGGAGCTTGGCAATGTCCTCCTCGCTGGAGCGGAGCGCGTCGTCGAGCACCTGAACCTCCGCGGCGAGCTGCTCGGCCATGTCCGCCGCCTTTTGCCGCTCGACCAGCGCCGCCTTGGCGAGGTCTTCGCGGTTCTTGCTCAGCGCGAGTTCCGCCTTCTCGGTCCAGCTCGCCTGCAGGCTGTCGAGCTTGGCGATGTGACGGCGCATCTCCTTGCCGTCGGCGATGGTGCGCGCGGCGGAGGCGCGGACCTCAACCAAGGTCTCTTCCATTTCCAGGATGATGACGCGGATGGTCTTGGCCGGGTCCTCCGCGCGGTCGAGCAGATCGGCGAAGTTGGCGGCGACGATGTCGCGGGTGCGGGAGAAGATGCCCATCAATGCGGCTCCTGGCGGTGACGGCTCCGCGTCGCCGAAACGACGCTGACCGGAAAAGGGGGAAAGATCGTTCATGCCACGACACCGGCGACCGGCGCCAGCATCGGGTGATAGGCGGGCCCCACCGCGCCCGCGAGGAGCAGGGTGCTGAGCAGCGCGGTGGCGGTGGTGGCGGCGAGGTGGCGGGTGAAGCGGGTCATTGGTGGTCCTTCGTAAGCGTGTCGGTCGCCGCGACGGCGGCTTGCCACTTGCCTTGCATCTCCCATGCCAAGTGACATTTCGACAGATTTACAGGTACTTAGCCGCTCCCTGCTCCGTGTTCTCGATTTCCCGCTTGCTACTTGTTAGGATTTCGCGCCAACTCGCGGCGTGGTTGTGGAACGGGCCAGTCAGGTCATCGGGCAGGCGGGCGCGTTCCTCGACGCGCTCGAACGCGCGAGCCGCGCGGCCGCGCTCGACCGGCCTGTGCTGGTGATCGGTGAGCGCGGCACGGGCAAGGAGCTGGTGGCCGAGCGGCTGCATCGGCTGAGCCCACGCTGGGATCACCCGATGGTGGTGATGAATTGCGCCGCGCTGCCCGAGACGCTGATCGAGGCGGAGCTGTTCGGGCATGAGGCGGGCGCGTTCACCGGCGCGACGCGCGCGCGGGTGGGGCGGTTCGAGGAGGCGCATGGCGGCACGCTGTTCCTCGACGAACTCGGCACATTGTCGATGGCGGCACAGGAGCGGCTGCTGCGCGCGGTCGAATATGGCGAGGTGACGCGGATCGGCGCGTCGCGGCCGCAGCGGGTCGACGTGCGCATCGTCGCCGCCACCAACGAGCATTTGCCCGACCGCGTCGCGCGGCACCAGTTCCGCGCCGACCTGCTGGACCGGCTGAGCTTCGAGGTGGTGACGCTGCCCCCCTTGCGCGCGCGCTCCGGCGACGTGCTCGCGCTGGCGGATCATTTCGGGCGACGGATGGCGTCGGAGCTGGGCTGGGAGCGCTGGCCGGGCTTCACGGCGGAAGCGGGGCAGGCGCTCGCCGAGCATCCGTGGCCGGGCAATGTCCGCGAGCTGCGCAACGTGGTCGAGCGGGCGGTGTACCGCTGGGACGAGGCGGGGCCGGTCCATGCGATCGAGTTCGATCCCTTCGCCTCGCCCTACCGCCCCGGGGCTTCGGCCGAACCCGTGCCCGCTGCACCGATGCCCACCCGCGCCGATGAGCCGGTCGCGGCCTGCGAGGCGGGGCCGTCCGACTTCAAGTCGCGCGTCGCCCGGTTCGAGCGCGAGCTGCTGTCCTCCTCACTCGCCGAGCACCGCTACAACCAGCGCGCCACGGCCGACGCGCTCGGCCTCAGCTATGACCAGCTCCGCCACGCGCTGAAGCGCCATGGGCTCGCTTGACATGGGAGCAATATCGGGACCGTCGCGTTAACACATCGCAAGCCTACCGATGGAGACTTCCCATGGCCTTCGACCTGCCGCCGTTGCCGTACGACTATGACGCGCTGGAGCCGACGATCAGCAAGGAAACGATGACGTTCCACCACGACAAACACCACAAGGCTTATACCGACAATTTCAACAAGGGCGTGGACGCCGACCCGTCGCTCCAGGGCAAGTCCGCCGAGGAGATCATGGCGGTGATGTCGTCCCAGCCGCCGCTGGTCCGCAACAATGGCGGGGGTTGGTGGAACCACGATTTCTTCTGGAAAATCATGACGCCCGGCGGCGGGCAGCCCTCGGGCAAGCTGGCGCAGGCGATCGACGCCTATGGTGGGCTCGACAAGCTGAAGGAAGAGTTCAACACCAAGGGCGCAGGGCAATTCGGCTCCGGCTGGGCGTGGGTGATCGCGGACGCCTCCGGCGCGCTTAAGGTGACGAGCACGCCCAATCAGGACAATCCGCTGATGGACGCGGTCGCCGAACGCGGTACGCCCATTCTCGGCAACGACGTGTGGGAGCACGCCTATTATCTCACCTATCGCAACGATCGCGCGGCGTATCTCAAGGCGTGGTGGGACGTGGTGAACTGGGACGAGGCAGGGCGGAGATACGAGGCGGCGGTGGCGGGTTGATCCTCTCCGTTTACGGGGAAGGGGACGTAGCGGCGGATGCGACATGCCGGGGGCATGTCGCACCCGCCACGGCTCGCAAAGCGAGCCGTGGCGGGCGTAGCCCGGTGGTGGAGGAGCGTTCGCTCCGGAGCGCAACCTTCCGGGGCAACCGCCCCTTCACCACGCCGCTTCGCGTCGCGTTCCCCTCCCCACCATTTGGGAAGGATCAGTCCGGTGGCACCTGCTCCGCAATTTCACCGTTCGTCAGTCCGTTCCTCAGCAGCATGGGCACGTTCGCCAGCGCGAACACCACCGTCAGCGGCACCGCGCCCCACAATTTGTACGCCACCCAGAAGTCGAGCGAGAAGTGCCGCCGCACCACTTCATTGAGCAACGCCTGCACCACAAAGAACAACGCCCAGTTCCGCGTCAGCTTGCGCCAGCCGATGTCGGTCAGCCCCGGATACGCGGCACCCAGCACCTCGCGCAGCAATGGTCGCCCGGTCGCTAGGCCGAACCCCAGCGTCGCCGCGAGGATCAGATACACGATCGTTGGCTTCATCTGAATGAACCGCTGATCGTGGAGGTAAAGCGTCAGCCCGCCGAACACTACCACCAGCACGCCCGACAGCCACAGCATCGGCGAAATCGCGCCGAGCTTTACGCGCGATACGACCATCGCCGCGATCGTGGCGACCATGAACGCCACCGTAGCCGCGAGCACGCGGGCCAGTGATGGGAGCGGAGCAAGAAAGTTGACGAGAAAGAACACGACCAGCGGGCCGTAGTCGATCCCGAGCCGCAGGCCGGGAGAAGCGGGCGCGCGCGTCACCGCCGCGCCCCTGCATCCACGCCCGCGATGATGCGCGCGACCTCGTTGGCGTCGAACGGGCGCAGGTCGCCGAGTTGCTCGCCCATGCCGATCGCATGGATCGGCAAGCCGAACCGCTTGGCGGCGGCAACCAGCACGCCGCCGCGCGCGGTGCCGTCGAGCTTGGTCATCACCAGCCCGGTGACGCCCGCCACGTCGCGGAACACCTCGATCTGGTTCAACGCGTTCTGCCCGGTGGTCGCGTCGAGCACCAGCACCACGTCGTGCGGGCTCGCGGGATTGATCCGGCCCAGCACGCGGCGGATCTTGGCCAGTTCGTCCATCAACTCGCGCTTGTTCTGCAACCGCCCGGCGGTGTCGACGATTAGCACGTCGATGCCGGTCTCGGTCGCCTGCTTGACCGCGTCCCACACCACGCCCGCCGCGTCGCCGCCCTCCGCGCCGCGCACGATCGGCACGCCCACCCGCTCCGCCCAGGTCGCGAGTTGCCCGATCGCGGCGGCGCGGAACGTGTCGCCGGCGGCCAGCATGACGCCGTAATCCTGTTCGAGGAACAGGTGTGCCAACTTGGCGATCGTGGTGGTCTTGCCCGAGCCGTTGACACCGATCACCAGGATCACCTGCGGGCGCGGGAAAGCGTCGATCTCCAGCGGGCGCGCGACCTTGGCCAGCGTTTTCTCGACCTCCTCCGCGACGACAAGCCGGATGCCGAGCTCCTCCATGTTGCGCTCGACGCCCACCTCCGCCAGCCGCTCGCGGACGTGGCGGGCGGTCTCCGGCCCGAGGTCGGAGGCGATCAGCGCCTCCTCCACCTCGTCGAGCTGCGCCTCGTCGAGCCGCCCGCTGGTGAGCCCCGCTAGGTTGCCGGTGAGCCGGTCGGAGGTGCGGCGGAAACCGCCGAGCAGCTTCTCGTGCCAGGATGGTGAGGAGGCCACCTTACTTCCGTTCGCCCTGAGCCTGTCGAAGGGCTGGGCCGGCGGTCTGGCTAGGGGATTGAGGCCGGGGCTTCGACAAGCTCAGCCCGAACGGAGTTCCTTGCAACATGCGCGCGCATCTAGGGGCGGGGCGGGCGCAAGTCACGCGCCTTGCTCTTCGCGGCCCGTTCGGCTAAGCGCGCGATCAAGTTTCAGCTATCGGACCCGATGGCGCACGCTGGCCGACGGGGTTCCGTCCGCCGGCGCGTTTTGTGTTAGGCTTTGGAGTTAACCGATGTTCGAGTCCCTGAGTGACCGGCTGGGCGGTGTCTTCGAGCGGCTGCGCGGGCGCGGCGCGCTGACGGAGGCGGACGTGCGCGCGGCGATGCGCGAGGTGCGCGTCGCGCTGCTCGAGGCGGACGTCGCGTTGCCGGTCGCGCGCGAGTTCGTGGACAAAGCTACCGAGCAGGCGATCGGCCAGAACGTGCTCCGCTCGGTCACGCCGGGGCAGCAGGTCGTCAAGATCGTCCACGACGCGCTGATCGAGATGCTCGGCGCGGACGAGTCCGAGCTGGCGCTCGACGTCACCCCGCCCGCGATCGTGATGATGGTCGGGCTCCAGGGCTCGGGCAAGACCACCACCACCGCCAAGATCGCGAAGCGCCTCAAGGAGCGCGGGGCCAAGCGGGTGCTGATGGCCTCGCTCGACGTCAACCGCCCGGCGGCGCAGGAACAGCTGGCGACGCTTGGCACGCAGGTCGAGGTCGCGACGCTGCCGATCGTCGGGGGTCAGCAGCCCGTCGACATTGCGCGGCGCGCGGTTCAGTCCGCAAAGCTGCAGGGCTTTGACGTGCTGATGCTCGACACGGCGGGTCGGACTAGCATCGACCAGGCGCTGATGGACGAGATGCGTAGCGTCGCGGACGTAGCGCAGCCGCAGGAGATCCTGCTCGTCGTCGACTCGCTGACCGGGCAGGACGCGGTCAACGTCGCGCGCAACTTCTCCGACGAGGTGCCGCTGACGGGCGTGGTGCTGACGCGGATGGACGGCGATGCGCGCGGCGGCGCGGCGCTGTCGATGCGCTCGGTCACCGGCAAGCCGATCAAGTTTGCGGGGACCGGCGAAAAGCTCGACGCGCTGGAGGCGTTCCACCCCCAGCGGGTCGCGGGTCGCATCCTCGGCATGGGCGATGTCGTCAGCCTCGTCGAGCGCGCGGCGGAGACGATCCAGCAGGAAGACGCCGAGCGGATGGCCGCGCGGATGGAGAAGGGCAAGTTCGACATGAACGACCTTCGCGCGCAGCTGGGCCAGATGCAGCGGATGGGCGGCATGGGCGCGCTCGCGGGCATGATGCCGGGGATGAAAAAGGCGCAGGCGGCGATGAACGCGACGCCGGGGGCGGACAAGATCCTGGTCCACATGGACGCGATGATCGGCTCGATGACGGTGAAGGAGCGTGGGCGTCCCGAGCTGATCAACGCGAAGCGCAAGATCAGGATCGCTAAGGGCTCGGGCACCAGTGTGCAGGAGATCAACAAGCTGCTCAAGATGCATCAGGAGATGGCCTCGGCGATGAAGCGCATCCGCAAGATGGGCGGGCTCAAGGGCATGATGGCGATGTTGGGCAAGGGTGGTCTCGGCGGGCTCGGCAATGCGCTGGGCGGCGCTGAGATGGGGCCGGAGCTGGGCGACATGATGGGCAAGATGGGCGGCGGGCTCCCGGGCTTGCCGGGGCCGCCGGGTCGCGGTGGTCCTCCGCCCCGGGGCGGTGGGTTTAGACGTAAATAGATTTCGTTACCCTTTCACAACAACCGTCGCCGGAGTGGCGACATAGGTAAGGTTCTTCTGGATCATGGCACTTTCCATTCGACTCTCGCGCGGCGGCTCCAAGAAGCGGCCTTATTACCGGATCGTGGTCGCGGATGCGCGGAGCCCGCGTGACGGCAAATATCTGGAGAAGATCGGCACCTACAACCCGCTGCTCGCCAAGGACGCGGCGGAGCGGATCGTGCTCGACGCCGACCGCGCGAAACATTGGCTGTCCGTGGGCGCGCAGCCGACCGACCGCGTGCTCCGCTTCCTCGACGCGGCCGGGGTGAAGGAACGCGCCCCGCGCAGCAACCCCAAGAAGGGCGAGCCCGGCGACAAGGCAAAGGAGCGCGCGGAGGAGCGGGCCGAGAAGCTGGCGGCGGCTCAGGCCCCGGCGGAGACCGAGGCGGCGTGATCTTATCGGCGGGGTCGTGCGTTGAGCGCTCAATCATGACGGAGGAGCACCATGACCGACCCCGACCCGCGTACCGCCCGCGATGACGACGAAGACGCCCCCGACGGCATCTCGACGCCCGCCCCGGCCGAAGGCGCGGACGACGTCTCGCCCCCACAGCCGGGGTCCCCGCAGGGGTGAGGGGGAGGGGGACGACCCGTCCGCCTATTTCAGCTCTAATTCCTTCCCCGGCGAAAGCCGGGGCCCAGTCAGGCTGGCCAATGCGAGCAAAGTGCCCGCCCTGCCTGCAGCCGGTGAAGCTGGGCCCCAGCCTGCGCCGGGGAAGGAAGGTGGCGGCGTGCTCGCTGCTCCCGGAGCGCCGAGCGGTCAGCGCCCCGTCACCCTGGCTGTCATCACCGGCGCACACGGCATCGGCGGCGAGGTTAAGCTCAAGCTCTTCACCAACGACCTCACCCCCTATGGCAGCTTCAACAACGGCGCGCTGACGCTGACGTCGCTACACGGCTCCATCGCCCGCTTCGCTGAGGTCCCAAACCGCACCGCCGCCGAGGCGCTACGCGGCACCGAACTAACCGTCCCCCGCTCCGCACTCCCGCCGCTGGAGGAAGGCGAGTATTACCACACCGACCTGATCGGCCTCCCGTGCGAGACCGATACGGGCGAGCAAATCGGCCACGTCGCCGCCGTCGAGAACTTCGGTGCAGGCGACATACTGGAAATCGAACGCCCGGACGGAAAGCGGTTCATGGTCCCAGTGAGCGCGGCGGAGGTGGGGGCAAAAGTATCAATAAGTGAGGTGTTTGCAGGCTGAGGGGCAGTCCACGCTATACGAATTTAATAGGCAGCACTCTCGAGCCAGTTCCTAATGACCGACTCCGCGATAGCCACGGTCTCTTCGGAACTCTGCCCCGTCGTGTCGAGTCGATGCTCGAAGGGCAACATGGGCCTGTAGAGCTCGGCGGCATTCCACTTTCGGGCCGCTTCGACGTCTCTAAATCCACTATCACGCGGACCGAGCAACCGCGTTCGGTGCTCGTCGGGATCGGTGATCACCAAGGTCAATACACGTGTGTTCAGCCCCGTACTCATCAGATCAGCGATTTGCTCGGATTGGGCAAGCGGCAGATCGGTGGCAAGGACACCCGAGTGTCCGCACGTTAAATAACTCCTTACGATATAGAGCATGTGATCGAACGCTAATGCGGCCTCGGCATCACTCGCGTCGGACCAATCGGGTTCGAGTAGGTGCATCTCTCTCAGGTTGCCTAGCTCGATCAACGGCATACGCAACAGTAGTTGTAACGCTCGGGATACGGTCGACTTGCCTACGCCAAGTGCGCCAAGGACCCACACACAGAAAGGTGCTGCCGCAATGGTGTCGTCCGCTTCGCCTAGCATCCAACAACTCCCTTTACCTTGCCAACACCATCCGCTCCGCCAGATCATTGCGCAGCGTCACCGCCGCGACCCCGCCTTCGCCCATCGCGTGGCTGATCTGGTCGAGCCCGCGGACCACGTCGCCCGCGGCGTACAGGCCGGGGACGCTGGTGCGCTGGTGCTCGTCGACATCGAGCGTGCCGTCGGGCTCGGCTTCCGCCCCCAGTGCGACCGCCAGCTCGGAGCGGATCACCGAGCCGAGCGCGGGATAGACGCTGTCGAAGGACAGATCGCCCGCCGGGGTCGGCACCACGATCTCCTCGCCCTCGATGCGGAGCGAGCGGCATGGGCCGCCGACCGCTCGGACGCCCAGCTCGGCAAGCCGGGCGTTCTCCTCGTCCGACAGCTCGATGTCCTGGTCGGGCGCAATCAGCGTCACGTCGCGCGTGTAGGTACGCAGGAACACCGCTTCCTTGAAGCCGTGCGTGCGGTTGCCGATCACGCCGACGCGCTTGTCGGTCACCTCATAGCCGTCGCAGATCGGGCAATAGCGGATCAGCCCGCGCGCCATCGCCACGTCGTGCAGCTCGGGGGAGATCGGCGGGCCCTTGTTGACCACCCCCGTCGCGAGGATGACGGTCCGCGCCTCGATTTCCTGGCCTGTCGCGACCCGCGCCATGAAGCCGTCGCCGCGCCGCTCGATATGTTCGACCAGCGCTTGTTCGACGTGGACGCCGAACTCTGCCGCCTGCTCGCGCATCTTGTTCAGCAGCTCGGTACCGGGGATGCCGCCCGGATAGCCCGCATGGTTGTGCGTGCGCGGGATCCAGGTGACGCGGCTCTTGCCCGCATCGACCACGCGCAGGGTCAGGTGGAAGCGCGCGAGGTAGATGGCCGCGGTCATCCCCGCCGGTCCGCCGCCGATGATGAGGCAATCGATCATGTCGCTCATATAGGCTCCCGACTCCGCGCGCGCCGCATCGTTCCGCTTGCCTCCGGTAAAGCCGCGCGGGCAGGGGAGGGCAATGGTTTTCGCCGCCACCGTGCTGACGCTCTACCCGGA
>CALMGC010000095.1:13902-21196 GCA_937863505.1 uncultured Sphingomonadales bacterium
GCTTGCGTTCGGCTGCTCCCCGGGGTTATGGGCGCGCCCACCAGCGGTGACGAGGAGAGCTTCGAAAGCGGCCTCCTCGAATACCCGCATTATACCCGACCAGTGACATGGGAAGGGCGCACGATCCCCGAGGTGCTGCGGTCGGGGGATCATGCGAAGGTCGCCGCCTGGCGCATGGCCAAGGCGGAGGCCGATACACGGCTAAGGCGGCCGGACCTGTGGGAGCGTCATAACGGCGCTCGGGTCGGTCGCCCTCTGGCGCGCGGCGACGAACCGGAAGAAGACCGATGAACCTGATTCAGACGCTCGAAGCCGAGCAGATTGCCAAGCTGACTGCCATTCGCGCGATCCCCGAGTTCCGCGCGGGCGACACGCTCAAGGTCGGCGTCAAGGTGGTCGAGGGCGAGCGCACCCGCGTCCAGGCCTATGAGGGCGTGTGCATTGCCCGCGCCAACCGCGGCATGGGCTCGAGCTTCACCGTCCGCAAGATGAGCTTCGGCGAGGGTGTCGAGCGCGTGTTCCCGCTCTATTCGCCCAACATCGACTCGATCGAGGTGGTCCGCCGCGGCGCGGTCCGTCGTGCCAAGCTTTATTACCTGCGCGGCCGCACCGGCAAGTCGGCGCGCATCGCCGAGCGCCGCGACACGCGGGCCGACGCGAAGGCCTGACGGTGTTTCGCGCGCCTGCTTAGACGGGCAGGCGCGCGACCATCGATTTACAGCGCCCGCCCGCGCTGTCGAAGGCTTGTGCCGCGCGGGCGGGCGGCGCATGGCACGGGCCGTGACGCAGGACGACGACAAGCGGCTCGCGGCCGAGGCGGCGGTGGCCGAGGTGCGAAACGGGATGCTCGTCGGCCTCGGCACCGGCTCCACCGCGAAACACGCGATCGACGCGATCGGAGCGCGGGTGCGCAAAGGCTTGCGCATTCGCGCGGTCGCTACCTCCGTCGCGAGCGCGCAACAGGCGGAGGCACTCGGCATCGCCCTGCTCGACATGGCCGATGTCGCTCGCGTCGACCTCACGATCGACGGCGCGGACGAGATCGACGCAGGTCTGGTGGCGATCAAGGGCGCGGGCGGGGCGATGCTGCGCGAGAAGGTGGTTGCCGCTGCCTCTACCCGCACGATTGTCATCGCAGACGGGTCGAAGCGCGTCGAGCGGCTGGGTGCCGCGCCGGTGCCGGTCGAACTCGTCCCCTTCGCGCGCGAGTCGGTCGCGGCCGCGCTGCGCGCGCTCGGGGCCGGGCCGGTACTGCGGCTGCGGGAGGAGCAACCCTACCTCACCGACCAGAATAATCTGGTGTTCGATTGCCGCTTCACGCCGTTCCCCGAGCCGCGCGCGCTCGCCGCCGCGTTGCAGGCGGTACCGGGGCTGGTCGGGCATGGCCTGTTTCTCGATGAGGTGGACGCGGCCTATGTTTCGACGCGCGGCACTGTCGCGAAGCTGGAACGAAGATAACGCAAGGCAACCATGTCGGCCCACCTTCGTTCGGCGGGCACGGGAACGGGACGAGACGCGCATGGCTGACACCGACACGATGGACCATGTCTCACACGCACGGGTGCGCGAGGATGGGTCGCTCGACCGCAAGGTGATCGACACCATCCGCACGCTGGCGATGGATGCGGTGCAAAAGGCGAACTCGGGCCATCCCGGGACGCCGATGGCGCTGGCGCCGATCGCGGAAACGCTATGGACGAAGTTCCTCCGCTACGACCCGAGCAAGCCCGACTGGATGAACCGCGACCGGTTCGTGCTGTCGTGCGGCCATGCGTCGATGTTGCTCTATGCGCTGATCCATCTCGCGGGCATTGAGGAGATCGACGCGGACGGGACAAAGACGGGTCGCCCGGCGGTCAGCCTCGACGACATCAAGCAGTTCCGCCAGCTCTCGTCGCGGACGCCCGGCCATCCCGAATACCGGCTGACGACGGGCGTGGAGACGACCACCGGCCCGCTCGGCCAGGGTTGCGGCAATTCGGTCGGCATGGCGCTGGCGGAGCGCTGGCTGGCGGCGCGGTTCAACAAGCCCGGTTTCACCGTGTTCGACCATGACGTGTACGTCTTCTGCTCGGACGGCGACCTGATGGAGGGTGTGGCGAGCGAGGCGGCATCGGTCGCGGGGCACCTCAAGCTCTCCAACCTGTGCTGGGTGTATGACAGCAACGGCATCACGATCGAGGGCGGCACCCCGCTCGCATTCGACGAGGACGTGGCCGAGCGGTTCCGCGCTTATGGCTGGAACACGCTGGTCGTCGAGGACGCGGAGGACACCGCCGCCTTTGCAAGCGCGATCAAGCAGTTCCGCGCGACGGACGACCGGCCGACCTTCATCCTCGTCCGCTCGGTGATCGGCATCGGCTTCCCGACCCGCGCGGGCACGCACAAGGCGCATTCGGACGCGCCGGGCGAGGAGGAAATCCGTGGCGCGAAGAAGTCGTATGACTGGCCCGAGGACGCGCAGTTCCTCGTCCCGCCCGAGGCCAAGCAGTATTTCCAAGAGGCGCTTGTCGGGCGCAGCACCGCGCTCCGCGAGGAGTGGGATGCGATGCTCGTGCGCTATGCCGAGCAGTTCCCCGACCTCGCCGAAGAACTCCGCCTGATGCGGCGGAGCGAGTTGCCGCAAGGCTGGGATCAGGACCTGCCCGACTTCCCGCCCGACGCGAAAGGTATCGCTAGCCGCGAGGCGTCGGGCAAGGTACTCAACGCGCTCGCGCCCAAACTGCCGTGGCTGCTCGGCGGCTCGGCGGACCTGTCGCCCTCGACCAAGACCGACATCAAGGATGCGCCCTCGTTCGAGTTCAACGATTACGGCGGGCGCAACCTGCATTTCGGCATCCGCGAGCACGCGATGGGCTCGATCGCGAACGGCATGGCTGCGTCGTACCTGCGGCCCTACACGGGCACGTTCATGGTGTTCTCCGACTATATGCGCCCGCCGATCCGGCTGGCGGCGATCATGGAAATGCCGGTCGCGTTCGTGTTCACGCACGATTCGATCGGCGTCGGCGAGGACGGGCCGACGCATCAGCCGATCGAGCAGCTGACCGCGCTCCGCGCCATCCCGGGGCTGAACGTCATTCGACCGGGTGACGCGAACGAGACGCGAGAGGCGTGGAAGTCGGCGCTGGCGGCGACGCGTGAGCCGTCGTGCCTCGTCCTGTCGCGCCAGGCATTGCCGACGCTCGACCGGACCAAGTACGCGCCCGCCGACGGGCTGCATCGCGGCGGGTACGTCCTGACCAAGGACGAGGGCGAGCCGGACGTGATCCTGGTCGCGACCGGTTCCGAAGTCGGGCTCGCCTGTCAGGCGGCGGACAAACTCGCCGAGGGCGGCACCAAGGTGCGGGTGGTGTCGATGCCGTCATGGCACCTGTATGAAAAGCAGGATCAAGCGTTCCGCGACTCGGTCCTGCCTCCGTCGGTGCGCGCGCGCGTGTCGATCGAGCAGGGCGGGACGATTGGTTGGGACCGCTACGTCGGCTTCGAAGGGCGCACGATCGGCATGACGACGTTCGGCGCATCGGCCCCGATCGCGAAATTACAGGAGAAGTTCGGCTTCACGGTTGACAAGGTGGTCGAGGCCGCGCGCGAGACGATGGAGAAAGCAAAATGAGCCGGCTCAAGGATCTGACCGCGCAGGGGACGGCGGTGTGGCTCGATTTTGTTGACCGCAAGTTCCTCGCGGCGGGCGGGCTCGACAAGTTGATCGCGGAGGATGGCCTGACCGGCGTCACCTCCAACCCGTCGATCTTCGAAAAAGCGATGGGACATGGCGACGCCTATGACGCCAGCTTGTCCGAGTTCGACCGCTCGCACCCGGACGCATCGGTCATGGACCGGTATGAAAGCCAGGCGGTCGAGGACATCAAGGCGGCCGCCGACACGCTGCGCCCGGTGTACGACCGGCTCGAGGCGAAGGACGGCTATGTCAGCCTCGAGGTCTCGCCGTACATCGCGCTCGACAGTGACATGACGATGGCCGAAGCGGTGAAGCTGTGGCGGATGGTCGACCGGCCCAATGTGATGATCAAGATCCCCGGCACCGACTCGGGCGGGCCCGCGATCGCGCAGACGATCCGTGAGGGGATCAACGTCAACGTCACGCTGCTGTTCAGCCAGGCGGCCTATATCCGCGTCGCCGAGGCTTATGCGATGGGGCTGGAGGAGCGGGTCAAGGCGGGCGAGCCGATCGATCGCATCGCCAGCGTGGCGAGCTTCTTCGTCAGCCGCATCGACACCACGATCGACAAGGCGATCGACAAGCGCGTGGCCGATGGCGACCCGGAAGCCGACGCGCTGAAGGCGGTGCGCGGCAAGGTGGCGATCGCCAACGCGAAGCTCGCCTATGCCTGGTATCAGGACTTCATCGCGTCGGATCGCTGGCAGGCGCTCGCCGCCAAGGGCGCGCAGCCGCAGCGGTTGCTGTGGGCGTCGACGGGAGTGAAGGACCCCGACTATCCCGACACGCTGTACATCGACACGCTGATCGGCCCCGACACGGTCAACACGATGCCGCCCAAGACGATGGACGCGTTCCGCGATCATGGCACGGCGGCGACGGCGTTGACGCAAGGGCTGGACGAGGCGCGGCATGTGCTGGCCGAGGTGGAGCGGCTGGGGCTGAACCTCGACGAGGTGACGACGAACCTCACCGAGGAAGGCATCGCGCAATTTGCCAAGGCGTTCGACGACCTGCTCGGCGCGATCGCAAAGAAGCAGCCTGCGCACGCCTGACCCGCTCCGCGCTCTCACAGAACAAGGGACAGCAATGAAACTCGCGATGATCGGGCTTGGCCGCATGGGCGGCGGGATCAGTCGGCGGCTGATGCGTGCCGGGCATGAGGTGGTGGCGTACGACCACGGCACCGAAGCCGTGGAAGCGCTCGCCAAGGACGGTGCCATCCCCGCCAACGCGCTGGAGGAGTTGCCGGGCAAGCTCGACAGCCCCGCGATCTACTGGGTGATGCTCCCGGCGGGCGATCCGACCGAGCAGACCATTCAGGCGCTGGTCGAACACACCAGGCCGGGTGACATCATCATCGACGGCGGCAACACCTTCTACAAGGATGACATCCGCCGCGCGAAAATGCTGCGCGAGAAGGGGGTTCGCTATGTCGACGTCGGCACGTCGGGCGGCGTGTGGGGGCTCGAGCGCGGTTATTGCATGATGATCGGTGGCGACAAGGACGCGGTCGACCTGCTCGACCCGGTCTTCGACGCGCTCGCGCCCGGGCTCGGCAACATTCCACGCACGCCCAACCGGATGGAGCAGGAAGGTGAGGATCCGCGCGCCGAGAAGGGCTATATTCACGCCGGCCCGGGCGGGGCGGGCCATTTCGTCAAGATGGTGCATAACGGCATCGAATACGGGCTGATGCAGGCCTATGCCGAAGGGTTCGACATCTTGAAGGGGAAGAAGTCGGACAAATTGCCCGAGGACCAGCGCTTCGACCTCAACCTCACCGACATCGCCGAGGTCTGGCGGCGCGGCAGCGTGATCTCGTCCTGGCTGCTCGACCTCACGGCGGCGGCGCTCGCCAAGGACATGACATTGGATCAATTTTCCGGCCGCGTCGCCGATTCGGGCGAAGGGCATTGGACCGTGGAGGCCGCCATGGAGGAAGCGGTGCCCGCGCCCGTGCTCACCAGCGCGCTGTTCACCCGCTATCGCAGCCGCGTCGACCACGTCTTTGGCGACCAGGTCCTGTCGGCGATGCGTTTCGGTTTCGGCGGGCATGTCGAGATGCCGCAGTGAGCGGACGCTACCGGCTGGTTATTTCTGACGTAGATGGCACATTGGTCAACCACGACAAGCAACTGACGCCCGGCGTTAAGGCGGCCGTGGGTCGACTGGAGGCGGCGGGCGTCCCGTTCACGATCGTCAGTGCGCGGTGTCCTCTGGGCGTACAGCCCTTGATCGACGCGCTGGGCGTGAAGGGGCCGGTGGCGGCGTATAACGGCGGCACGATTTTCATTGCGGGTGGCGAGGTGATCGAGCACCACCTAATCCCCGCCGAAGTCACCTGCGGCGTGCTCGAACTCGCGGCGGGCACGCCCGTCTCGACCTGGGTGTTCGCGGATGGGGTGTGGCACGCGGATACGGTCGAGAACCCGCATGTCCCGCGCGAACGGCTGTCCGCCAATCAGGAGCCGACGATCGTCAGCGACTTCGCCCAGTTCGTCGAGCGGGCGGAGAAGATTACACTGGTCAGCGACGACGCCCCATTGCTTGCGTCGCTCGCGAAGCAGGCGACCGACCGCTACGGTGCGCAGGCGACGATCGCGCAATCGCAGACCTATTATCTCGACGTCACCGCCACCGTCGCCAACAAGGGCGACGCCGTCGCCGCGCTCGCCAGGGCGCATGACGTGCCGCTGGACGCGGTCGCGGTGTTCGGCGATCAGTTCAACGACGTGCCGATGTTCGACCGCGCGGGCTTCTCCGTCGCGATGGGGCAGGCCCCCGACGCGGTGAAGGCGAAAGCGGACGAGGTTTCCGCCAGCAACGACGAGGACGGTGTCGCCGTCGCGATCGACCGGTTCATTCTTTCAGCAACGGAGTAGCAATGAAGAAGCTTGTCGCGTTCGACATGGACGGCACCCTCGCGCTCTCCAAACAGCGGCTCGACGAGGACATGGCGGGGCGGCTCGCCAAGCTGCTCACCGTCGCCAAGGTCGCGGTGATCTCGGGCGGCGACTGGCCGCAGTTCGAAAAGCAGGTCGTCTCGCAACTGCCCGACGGCGCGAACGTCGACAGTCTGTTCATCATGCCGACCACCGGCACCAAGATGTATCGCCACGCCGGCAGCGGCTGGCAGGCGGTCTATGCCGAGCTGTTCAATGACGACGAAAAGCAGCGGATCGTCACCTCGTTTCACGCCGCGCTCGACGCGACCGGGTTCAAACCGGAGCAGACTTGGGGCGAGCTGATCGAGGATCGCGGCAGCCAGATCACTTTTTCCGCGCTGGGCCAGCAGGCCCCGCTGGAGGCGAAGGAGAAGTGGGACCCTGACTTCAGCAAGCGCCGGGTGATCCAGGCGGACCTGAAACAACGGTTGCCGGAGTTCGCGATCAACGCGGGCGGCGCGACCTCGATCGACATCACGCGCGAGGGCGTCAATAAGGCGACCGGGCTGAAGAAGCTCGCCGAGCATAGCGATGTGACAACAGACGAGATGATCTTCATCGGCGACGCTATCTTTCCCGGCGGCAATGACTATCCGCCGTTCGAGGCGGGGATCGACTGCGTCAAGGTGAAGACGATCGACGACACGCGCAGCGCGATCGACGC
>CALMGC010000096.1 GCA_937863505.1 uncultured Sphingomonadales bacterium
CCTCATAGACCGACACCCCCGCGCCCGCCGCGAAGATCAGGATCGCGACCACGAAGCTCCAGAAATACAGCTCGCGGCCATAGCCGAACGGGTGGAGCACGTCGGGCGGGCGCTTGGCGCGGTGCTGACCATAAAGGAGCAGCAGTTGGTTGACGCTGTCGACGACCGAGTGGACACCCTCCGTCAGCATCGACGACGATCCCGACAGCGCCGCCGCGACGAACTTCGCCGCCGCGATACCGAGATTGGCGGCGAGCGCGGCGAGGATAACCGCGGTGGACTCGGAATGGGGCTGTTCTGCCATCGCTATGCCTATGCGGGGGCACGGCGGTGGTGGAAAGCGTTGATCGAGGCTAACACCCGCGTTAGTACATCTGTATGCACAGCACCAAACTCGTCAAGATCGGCAACTCGGTCGGGGTCATCATCCCGCGCGACATCCTCGCGCGCCTGCGCGTCCAGCTGGGCGACACGCTCTCCTGGACCGAGAACACCGAGGGGATGCAGGTGCGCGCGCACGACCCCGCCTTTGTGGAGGCGATGACCGCCGCAGAGACGGTCATGCGGGAAGATCGCGATATCCTCGCCGTGCTCGCGAAATGAGCGTCGTTCCAGTGCAGCGCTTCCTCAGCGCGGAAGTGGCACGGGCGATCCACGATCGGCAACTCGCCGAGCATGGCGGGCTGGCGGGCGTAAAGAATGACGGCCTGCTCCAGTCCGCGATCGCGCGCCCGCTCAACAAGCACGGCTATGGCGAGACGGATTTGTGTGCGCTCGCCGCTGCATACGCGTTCGGCATCGCGCGCAATCACCCATTTGCGGACGGCAGCAAGCGGACCGCCTGGGTGATGGCGCGCGTTTTCCTGAAGCTCAACGACGTGACGGTCGCGTTCGACAAGGCGGACGCGACCCGGACGATGCTGTCGCTGGCGGCGGGCGAGCTGAGCGAGGAGGCGATGGCCGATTGGTTTCGGCGGCATGTGGTCGAGAGTTGAATTTTTTGGCATTGACCGGATCACCGCTTCTTGCGGGGTAAGTTGAGGAAGTTGAGCCCCGAACGACCTTTGACCGTCTCGCATTCGGCCCAGCCTCGACTTCGCCCTTGATGATCTGTAAAGGATTTACAACCTCCCGCAAACGCGCCATGTCCATCCTCCTCGCGTCGAGGCGGGACCTTAACACCAGCCGGAGCGTGTACGACATGGCCGAGCGTAAACTCTTCGCCGGGCACGCGGTCCGGCGGGTGCGGCGCAACGCCGGGCTGAACCAGGCCGCGATGGCCGAGATGCTGGGGATCAGCGCCAGCTATCAGAACCTGCTCGAGCGTAACCAGCGGCCCGTCACCGCCGCCTTGCTCGTCCGCATGGCGGAGCTGTTCGACTTCGACCCGCGTGCGCTGACCGGGCAGGAGCCGGGCGGCGGGGTCGATGCGGTGCGGCGGCGGCTGGCGGACCCGATGTTCGCCGATCTGGAGGTCGACCGCGGCGAGGTGGTGGAGTGGCTCGCCGCCGCGCCGGGCGGGGCGGAAGCGTTCGCGCGCGTGTTCGACAAGCTCGGCGGGGGCGTAAGCCCCGACCCGGGCGCGCCCGACCCGGCGACGGTAGTCCGCCGCGAGATCGAGCGATGGCGTAACCATTTTGCCGACCTCGACACCGCGGCGGAGGTGCTCGCCGACGAGTTGCGACTCGGCGCGGAGGACCTGTACGGCGCGCTCACCGAGCGGCTACGCATCAAACATGGGCTGACCGTTCGCATCCTTCCCGCCGAGGTGCTGGGCGACACGCTGCGGCGGCTCGACCTCCATGCGCGCCAGTTGCAGCTAAGCGAGATGCTGAAGCCGCACAGCCGAACCTTCGCCGCCGCGACTCAGCTCGCGCAGGTGGAACTACGCACGGAGATGGAGGCGCTCGCGCGCAGCGCGGCGCTGGCGGATCGCGCCGCCGAGCGCCTGTTCCGCCGTCATCTGCTCGGCTACGCCGCCGCCGCGATCACCATGCCCTATGCGCGTTTCCTGCGCGCGTGCGAGGCGAGCGGCTATGATCTCGAGCTGCTTCAGCGGCGGTTCGGCGCTGGGTACGAACAGGTCGCGCACCGGCTGACGACGCTGAGCCGCGTCGGCGCGCGTGGGCTGTCTTTTTTCATGCTGCGCGTCGATCGGGCGGGGCAGGTGTCGAAGCGCTACGGGGGGGCGAGCGGCGCGGCGCTGGTCGAGGCCGAGGGGCGCTGCCCGCTGTGGCGACTCACCCATGCTTTCGACCGGCCCGGTGTGTCGCAAGTGCAATTGGTCGAGCTGGAGGATGGCGCGCGCTGGCTGACGACTGCGCGCACGGTCGCGCCGCAAGCACCGGCGATCGGCGGGGTCCGCGCGGAGTTCGCGGTGGGCCTCGGCGTCGAGGCGGCACAGGCGCGCGGACTGGCGGCGGCGCGCAGGCTGGACCTGGCCGGCGGGGCGACCCCTATCGGGCTCGGCTGCCGCGCGTGCCTGCGCCCCGCCTGCCCGCA
>CALMGC010000097.1:0-231 GCA_937863505.1 uncultured Sphingomonadales bacterium
GGCGACCCGCGCTCGCCGTCGCGGCCGTGCTCGCCCTCGGATGGGCGGCGTGGCCGTTTGCCGGTTGGCTGGTGGGCGCGGGCGCGGCGCTGTTCGGCGTGCCGTTGCTGGTGACAGCGCTGCCGTCAATCATCGACGTGCTGCTCCGGCTCGCGCTTCCGGCCGCGGCGGTGGCGCTGGTCGGGTGGCGCGGGCCCGAGCTTGTCGTGCGGCGCGGCGCTTGGGCGGTGG
>CALMGC010000097.1:241-2167 GCA_937863505.1 uncultured Sphingomonadales bacterium
GCTCGGATCGAAGCGCTGCTGCCGGCCGAGATCGGCGCTTGGGCGGTGGCGGCGCTGCTCGGCGGCGTTGCGCTCCACGTCGCTTACAAACACCTGTTCGCGATCGGCTCACCGGCGGCGTTCGTCGCGCGGGGCATGGCCGAGCGCACGCTGTGGGAGGCGCTGCTCGCCGCTGCCGCCGTGGCTGCCTACCGTCGTGCGCCGGGCATCGCACAGGGGCTGAGCGCGGCGGCGTTGCTCCACTTCGCCTGGTTCACCGCGTTGCTCCATAACCCGATGTGGAGCGCGCAAGGCGTCGGCGCATGGCCGGTCGCGAACCTACTTCTACCCGCGTACGGCATCGCCTTCGCGCTGGTCTGGGCGGCGCGGGGGCCCGTCAACGGTTGGCGGGCAAGCGCGGCGGGACTGCGCGCGCGCGGCTGGGCGCAGATGGCGCTGATCCTCCTGTTCACGAAGTCCGAACTCTCGCAGGTCGCGCACGGCAGCTTGCTGATCGGCGGAGCGATCACGCAGGGTGAGGACATCGCGCGTTCCGTACTCGGCGTCGCGGCGGCGATCGGGTTCCTGCTCTGGGGAAGCCGCGTTGGCGGGCGCGACTGGCGGATCGCCTCCTTGCTCTTGATGCTCGGCGCGGTGGTCAAGGTGTTCCTGTTCGACGCCTCGGGCCTGACCGGCGCGTTCCGCATCGCTTCGTTCGCGGCGCTCGGCTTCAGCCTGATCGGCGTCGGCTGGCTCTACAGCCGCGTGCTGGCCGAGCCCGCCCGTTAACCCTCGTCTCGTACCGATCCGCTACGCCTCTACCGGGGAGTTCGCACCATGACCGCACCTGACCTGTCGCTCTTGGGCAAGCGCCGTTTCGCGCCGATCTTCGCCGTCCAGTTCCTCGGCGCGTTCAACGACAACCTGCTCCGCTTCGCGCTCGTGTTCCTGGCGACCTACACCGTGTATCACGGCCAGCCCGGGCGCGCGGAGATGCTGGCGACGATCGCGGCGGGGCTGTTCACGCTCCCGTACTTCCTGTTCTCCTCCGTCGCGGGGCAGCTCGCGGACGGGGTCGACAAGGCGAAGCTCGTCCGCTGGGTCAAGCTGGCCGAGATCGCGATCATGGGCGTCGCGCTGGTCGGGTTCCGCCTGCAATCGGTGCCGGTGCTGCTCGGCTGCGTCGTCGCGATGGGGGTGCATTCGTCGCTGTTCGGGCCGGTCAAATACTCGATCCTGCCGCAGCACCTCCACCCGCACGAGATCATGGGCGGCACCGGGCTGATCGAGGCGGGGACGTTCCTCGCGATCCTGGCGGGACAGTTGTCGGGCGGGCTGGTGTCGCCGGTCCATGCGGGCGAGATCGCAGTCGGGGTGGCAGCGGCCGGGCTGCTCGTCAGCCTGCTCGTGCCGCCCGCACCGCCCGCCGCGCCGCTGACGGTCGACGCGGATATCGTCCGGGGCACCGCGCGCATCCTGCAAGCGGCGCAGGGCGGACGCGGCGTGTGGCTCGCGATCCTGGGTATCAGCTGGTTCTTCTCCGTCGGTACGGTCGTCACCGCGCAGCTGACCGCGCTGGCGAGCGGGACGCTGAGCGCCGGGCCGGACGTGGTGGTGTTGTTCCTGCTCACCTTTTCCGTCGGCGTGGCGCTCGGCTCGGTGACGGTGAACCGGCTGCTCGGCGGCGAGGTGTCGGCGCGGTTCGTGCCCGCCGCCGCGCTCGGCATGGCGGCGTCGTTGCTCGCGCTGTGGGCGGCGGCGAGGGGCTACACGCCCGCGGGCGCGACGCATTGGCGCGCGTTCGCGGGGGAGCCGCAGGCGTGGCCGATCCTGGCGAGCATCTTCCTGCTCGCGGTGGCGGGCGGCATGTTCGTGGTGCCGCTCTACGCGATCCTGCAGACCTGGACGGACGCGGAGAAGCGGTCGCGCGTCATCGCCGCCAACAAT
>CALMGC010000097.1:2177-17642 GCA_937863505.1 uncultured Sphingomonadales bacterium
GTGCTCAACGCGGTGGCGACCGTGGGCATCGTCGCGGTGGTGCTCGGGCTGTCGGCGGCGGGGGTCGGCGTGCCGGGGGTGATCGGCGCGATGGGCTTCGCGACGCTGGCGGTGGCGCTGATCTCGTGCTGGCTGTTGCCCGAAACGGTGTTCAAGGCGCTGATCCGGGGCGTGCTCAAGCTGCTCTATCGCATAGAGGTGAGCGGCCGCGAGAACATGCCCGCACCCGGCGAGCGCGCGGTCGTGGTGGTCAACCACGTATCCTTCCTCGACGGGCTGCTGCTCGCCGCGTTTCTGCCCGGCAAGCCCACCTTCGCGATCCACAGCCGGGTCGCGCGCGCCTGGTGGGTCAAGCCGTTCCTCGGCATGTTCGACGCCTTTCCGGTCGACCCCCTCAACCCGATGGCGGCCAAGGCGATGGTCAAGGCGGTGCGCGAAGGGCGGACCCTGGTAATCTTCCCCGAAGGGCGGATCACCGTCACCGGCGCGCTGATGAAGGTGTTCGACGGCCCCGGCATGGTCGCCGACAAGGCGGACGCGCCGATCGTCCCCGTCCGCATCGACGGCGCGCAGTACACGCCGTTCAGCCGCATGGGCGGCAAGGTGCGCCGCCGCCTGTTCCCGCGCATCCACCTCACCATCCTGCCCCCGCGCAGGTTCGAGGTGGCGGGCGACAGCGCCCGCGCGCGCCGCGCCGCCGCCGGGCGCAAGCTGTACGACGTGATGAGCGAGATGATCTTCGCGACGTCGAACATCGACCGGACGCTGTTCCGGGCATTGCTCGATGCGAAGGACGTTCATGGCGGCAAGGAGCCGATCGTCGAGGACGTGAAGCGGGAGCCGCTGAGCTACACGCGGTTGATCGCGGGTTGCTGCGCTCTCGCCGGGCCGCTGTCGGCGGGGACACGGCAGGGCGAGGCGGTCGGGCTGCTGCTCCCCAACGTGTCGGGCGTGGTGGTGAGCTTCTTCGCGCTGCAGTTGACCGGACGCGTGCCCGCGATGCTCAACTACACCGCCGGGCTGAGCAACCTTCACGCAGCCTGCACCGCCGCCGAGATCCGCACGGTCGTGACCGCGCGCGCGTTCGTGACGCAGGCGAAGCTCGGCGACACGGTCGCGGGGCTTGAGAGAGCGGGGGTCGCTGTCCGCTATCTGGAGGACATCGGCACGGGTATCGGCCGCGCCGCCAAGCTGCGAGCGCTCATCGCGCAGCGCTGGGCGGGGCGCACCCATGCGCGCCACCGCATCGCCCCCGACGCGCCCGCGGTGATCCTGTTCACCAGCGGGTCGGAGGGGCTGCCCAAGGGCGTCGTGCTGACCCATCGCAACCTGCTCGCGAACTGCGCGCAGCTGTCGGCGCGGATCGACTTCAACGAGCGCGACGTGGTGCTGAACGCCTTGCCGGTGTTCCACAGTTTCGGGCTGACCGGCGGCACGTTGCTGCCGATCCTGTCGGGGGTGAGGACGTTGCTCTACCCTAGTCCACTCCACTACCGCATCGTCCCGGCGCTGGCCTATGATGCGAATGCGACGATCCTGTTCGGGACCGACACGTTCCTGTCCGGCTATGCGCGGATGGCGCACGGGTACGACTTCTACTCACTCCGCTACATCTTCGCTGGCGCGGAGCGGGTGCGCGACGAGACGCGGCGGAGCTATGCGGAGAAGTTCGGCCTGCGCATCCTCGAAGGCTATGGCGCGACCGAGGCCGCGCCGGTGATCGCGGTCAACACGCCGATGCACTTCCAGGCGGGAACCGTCGGGCGCTTGATGCCCGGGACGGAGGCGCGGGTCGACGCGGTGCCCGGCATCGCGGAGGGCGGGCGGCTGTCGATCCGCGGCCCCAACATCATGGCGGGCTATCTGAAGGCGGACGCGCCGGGCGTACTCCAACCGCCGCCGGGCGGGTGGCACGACACCGGCGACATCGTCACGATCGACGAGGCAGGCTTCGTCACCATCCGCGGCCGCGCCAAGCGCTTCGCCAAGATCGGCGGCGAGATGGTCTCGCTGCCCGCGGTCGAGGGCTATGCCGCGCAGCTGTGGTCCGGCACGGAGCACGCGGTCGTTACCCGCCCCGACGCGCGGAAAGGCGAGCAGCTGGTGCTGTTCACCACGCAAGCGGACGCGACCGCCGCCGCGCTGGGCGCATGGGGCAAGGCGCACGGTGTTCCCGAACTGAGCTTGCCGCGGGACATCCGCGTCGTGGACGCGCTGCCGGTGCTCGGCACGGGCAAGCTCGACTATGTGACCATGGGCGCGATGGCGGCGGAGCGCACGAGCACGCCGATTGCGGAGGAAGAGAGCGTCGGATAGCGGGCGCGGTGAACCCTTGCCCAGCCCGCGCCGTTATGCGCTTGGCAATGGGAGTGATCGCATGAGAAACGCCGGACTAGCGCTCGCCACGGCGTCCCTGGCGCTGGCCGCGGGCGTGACAGCTCAGGGCGGCCCGCAGCTGACGCCGGTGGCGCAATTCGCGCACCAGGTGACGGGCGTGGCGGTGACGGCGGACGGGCGGCGGTTCGTCAACTTCCCGCGCTGGACCGACGACGCGCCGGTATCGGTTGCGGAGGTGGCGCAAGACGGCTCGCTCCGTCCCTATCCCGACGCGCGCTGGAACGGATGGCGCAACGCGCGCGCGAACGAGCTGGGCGTCGCGGACCATTTCGTCTGCGTCCAGTCGATCGTTCCCGATGGCCACGGCCATCTCTGGGTCGTCGACGCGGGCGCACCGGGCAATGAGAAGATCCTGTTGGGCGCGCCCAAGCTGGTCCGCATCGACCTCGCCACCAATCGTGTCGGCAAGGTGATCCCCGTGCCGGAGGATGTCGCGTTGCAGGGGACGTACCTCAACGACATCCGCATCTCGCCCGATGGCCGCACCGGCTACAACACCGACAGCGGCACGCGCGGCGCGATCATCGTCGTCGATCTGGAGAGCGGGCATTCGTTCCGCGCGCTCGACGGGCACCCCTCGACACAGGTCGACAAGAGCGTGACGGTGACGCTCGACGGTCGTCCGCTGCGCCGCCCCGACGGTCGCCAGCCCGCCTTCGCCGCCGACGGCATCGCCATCTCGCCCGATAGCGCGACGCTGTACTGGCAGGCGCTGACCGGCAAGACGCTATATGCGATTCCGACCGCGCTGCTGCGCGACGGGGTGAGCGAGAAGCGGCGCGCGGGCGGGGTACGGACCGTGGCGACGACCGGCGTCGCGGACGGCCTGTGGATGAGCCGCGCGGGCGTGCTCTACGTCACCTCACCGACCGACTACTCGATCAAGCGCGTGGCCGGGGACGGAACGCAAACGGTCCTGACCGACCGCCGCCTGCGCTGGCCCGACACGTTCAGCGAAGGACCGGACGGGCGCATGTACGTCACCGCCAGCCATATCCAGGACACGATGTGGTTCACCCCCGGCGCGCCGCCGTCGATCCGCACGGAGCTGTTCTCCTTCGCGCCGGGACGGTGAGTCACCGCCCGACCGTGGTCATCCCGGCGGCCGCGTAGCGGGTGCCCTGCGCCGCGCCGGGCGGGAGCGCCTCGCCGATGCGGTGGAGGTCCTCCGCCGACAGCGTCACGTCGAGCGCGCCGAGATTGTCCTCGAGATAGGTGCGCCGCTTGGTGCCCGGGATCGGCACCAGATCGTCGCCCTGCGCCAGCACCCAGGCGAGCGCGAGCTGCGCGGGCGTGCAGCCCTTGTCGGCGGCGAGCCGCTTCACCGCCTCGGCGAGCGCGCGGTTGTGCTCGAACGCCTCGCCCTGAAAGCGCGGGTGGGAGCGGCGCGCGTCGCCCGGCTCCAGCGCGTCGGGCGAGGTGACGGCACCGGTCAGGAACCCGCGCCCGAGCGGGCTGTACGGCACGAAGCCGATGCCGAGCTCGCGGCACAGCGGCAGCAGCTCGGCTTCCGGGTCGCGCGTCCAGAGCGAATATTCGGTCTGGAGCGCGGTGATCGGGTGGATGGCGTGCGCGCGGCGGATCGTGTCGGGGGCGGCTTCGGAAAGGCCCAGATACTTGACCTTGCCCGCCTGGACCAGCTCCGCCATCGCGCCGACCGTGTCCTCGATCGGCGTGTTGGGGTCCACGCGGTGCTGATAATAGAGGTCGATCACGTCGAGCCCGGTGCGGCGGAGGCTCGCGTCGCACGCCTCGCGGACGTACTCCGGGCGGCCGTTGATGCCGAGCTGGGTTCCGTCGGGCGCGCGGACGTTGCCGAACTTGGTCGCGACCACCACCCACTCGCGGCGCGTGCGGACGACGCGCCCGACCAGCTCCTCGTTGCGGCCGACGCCGTACATGTCGGCGGTGTCGAGGAACGTCACGCCCCGGTCGAGCGCGAGGTTGATCGTCGCCTCCGACTCCGCGTCGTCGCGCGCGCCGTAAAAGTCGGACATGCCCATGCAGCCGAGCCCGAGCGCGGACACGGTGAGCCCTTGCGAGCCGAGGGTGCGGGTTTGCATGGCGATGGTCCTTCGATAGCTGTTCAAGCGCCAACCGCCGGGAAGGAAGCGCGTTCCGCGCCTAGTCATCCGGCGGGATCGGGTCCGGCCAAAAGTCGTGATCCTCGCACGGCGTCGGCACCGTCGTGACGGCAGGCAGCACCGGCACCGCCCCGTCGAGCGCTACCCGGATCGCCGCTCCGCGCGCGGTCGCTTGCTGGAATACCGCGCGCACCTCGCGGCCAGAGCGGAGCATCCCGCCGATCCACGGTGCACGCTCGGCGGGGAGGTAGCCGATCTGCACGCCGCGCGCGCTCAGCACCATCACCGCATTCGGGTCGGCGGGATTCCACGGCTCCGGGACGAGGCTGACCGGCTCGCCGGGAGCGCAGACCAGGATCTCGAACCGGCGGTTGCCGCCCTTGCGGTTCGGGAAGTCCGCGCCGACGACGTGGAGGCTGAACTGGCGGGGCATGGCGTTTATGCTTAGGCCAGGCGCTATGAAGCTCGCCACCTATAACGTGAACGGCATCAATGGTCGCCTCCCCGTGCTGCTCCGCTGGCTGGCGGAGGCGCGACCGGACGTGGTCGCGCTGCAGGAGCTGAAAGCGCCCGACGAGAAGTTCCCCGCCGCCGCGATCCGCGAGGCGGGGTATGAGGCAATTTGGCACGGGCAGAAGAGCTGGAACGGCGTCGCGCTGCTCAGCCGGGTCGGCGCGCCGGTGGAAACGCGGCGCGGGCTGCCCGGCGACCCCGACCCGTCGCAGAGCCGCTACATCGAAGCGGCGGTCGCGGGCGTGCTGGTGGGCGCGCTCTACCTGCCTAACGGCAACCCGCGTCCGGGACCCAAGTTCGACCACAAGCTTGCGTGGTTCGACACGCTGATCGCGCACGGCGCTACGCTGATCGAGAGCGGGCTCCCGGCGGCGCTGATCGGTGACTTCAACGTCATGCCGACCGAGCGGGACGTGTACAAGCCCGAGCGCTGGACCAAGGACGCGCTGTTCGCGCCCGAGGTGCGGGAGCGCTACGCCGCGTTGCTGGCGCAGGGGTGGACCGACGCAATGCGGGCGCGGCATCCCGACGCGATGATCTACACTTTTTGGGACTACTTCCGAAACGCCTACGAGCGCGACGCCGGGCTTCGCATCGACCATCTGCTGCTCAGCCCCGCGCTCGCCGGGCGGTTGCGCGGGGCGGGGGTCAACCGCGAGGTGCGCGGGTGGGACAAGTCGAGCGACCACGCGCCGACCTGGATCGAGCTCGCCGATGGCTGAGCTGAGCGCGGGCGTGCTGATCTGGCGGCGCGGGGAGGGCGGTGTCGAGGTGCTGCTCGTCCATCCCGGCGGACCGTTCTGGCGCGGCAAGGACCGCGGCGCATGGCAAATCCCGAAGGGCGCGCCCGAGCCGGGCGAGGACGCCGAGGCCGCCGCTCGGCGCGAGGTACGCGAGGAACTGGGGCTGGTCATCGACGGCCCGCTCGTGCCGCTCGGACGCATCCGGCAGGCGGGCGGCAAGCGGGTGGACGCCTTCGCTTGGGAGGGCGAGGTCGACGCGGGCGCGATCACCAGCGTGACGTTCGAGATGGAGTGGCCGCCGCGAAGCGGGCGGGTGCAGGCCTTTCCCGAGGTGGACGAGGCGCGCTGGTTTACGCTGGCGGAAGCGCGGGAGATGATGCTGGCGAGCCAAGTGCCGCTTCTCGACCGCCTCGCCGATCAGGGCGCGATCGGCTCTCCGAACATCAGCGCGCGGACATAGCGCACGGGCGGCGAGCCGTGGGCGAGCACCGCGTCGTTATAGCGGTGGAGGTCGAACGCCGCCCCCTCCCGCGCCATCGCCGCGCGGCGCAGCGCCATGTGCTCGCTAAATCCGGTAAAGTAGCTCAGCAGCTGCGTCGACGACAGCCGCGCGCGCGTCCACTTGCCCGCCGCCTCGCGCTCCTGCTGGAAAGCGGTGCGGGTCATCAGCTCCATCGCCTGCGCCTCGGTCATCCCCTCCGCGTGGATGCCGATATCGAGCAGGGTGTTGGTGATCGAGCGCAGCCGCATCTTGAGCACGGTCAGCTTGAGCAGCGGATCGTTGTCGCGATAGCCCTGGTCCGCCATCATCCCCTCGGCGTACACCGCCCAGCCTTCCACGAACGGCCCCGACGCGAGCACCGCGCGCAGCGGTGAGCCGCCCGCATTGGCGTGGGCGAGCTGGAGATAATGGCCCGGCATCGCCTCGTGGATCGCGAGATCCTGGATCATCTCGCTGTTATACTCGCGCAGGAACGAGCTGGTCTGCTCATCCGTCCACGCGGCCGGGATGGGCGACACCGCGAAGAAGGTGCCGAGTTGCGGCTCGAGCGGGCCCGGGCTGTCGCAATAGGCGACCGCGACGCCCTGGCGAAACTTGGGCATTTCGATGACCTGCACGGGCGACGCGGGCAGGGTGACGAGGTTGCGCTTGGCGACGAATGCGGTCGCGTCGCTCACGGCCTGCGTCGCCGCCGCGATCACCCCGTCGCGTGACGGGCGGTTGGCATAGGTGAGCGCGAGCGCGGCCTCGATCGCGGTCTGTTGCTGCGCGGGCGTCGGCTGGGCGGGCGTGGGCGGCGCGCCGGCACCGCCGCCGAGCACCTGCCGCGCGATGGCGTACATCTGCGCGCGCGTGTCCGCGACGGCTTGCACCGCGCGCGCCTTGATTTCCGCCCGCGTGAGGTCGGTGTCGAGCGCAAAGCGGAGCTTCTGGTCGTAGAGCGTGGGGCCGAGCCGGAAATCGCCCTTCGCTTGCGGGACCAGCACCGTGTCGAGCCAGTGCTGCTGCTCGGCGACCGCGGTCCGCAGCGTCGCGAGCGCGCGGTCGAAGCGCGCCTGCTCGGCCGCGGGGAGCTCGCGCTTGTGCGGCGCGAGCATCGTCTCGGCGATCTGCAACGCGCCGCCATTCTGCGTGGCCACCGTCTGCGCATGGATCAGCGGCACGCGCGCGGGGTCGAGACTCGCGCGCATCGCGGCGAACATGCGCGGGGCCGCCTCCATCCGCGCGGTTGCTGAGCGCAGGCGGTCGGGCCACGGCGCGAACGGGCGCGCGGCGAGGAGGTACAGCCCGCCCGAGATCGTCTCGTTCGCGCCCTGCGGGTCCCAGCGCCAGTCCTGCAGCGTGTCGAGCTGCCACAAGCGATAGCGCAGCTCGTTGCCGAGCAGCGCCGCGTCGACCTGATCGTCGCGGGTCAGCCTCGCGCGGTCGATCCGTTCGAGCCGTGCAAGCTCGCTTCGAAGGAAGGCGCGATCGTGCGCGCGGCCAGTGGCGGAGAGGTCTTCGACCTGCCCGTCATAGCGGTGCTCGCCGAGGTAGGTGGCGAAGGAAGGGTGGAGCCGCTCCAGCCCGGTGATGAAGTCTCCCGCGACCGCCTGAAACGTAGCGTCCTCGCTCGCGGGCGCGGCGGAGAGCAAAACGGGCGCGGCAGCGGAGAGCAGCAAGGGCAAGAGGCGGCGCATCGACAACTCCTTCGCAAGGCGCGCGGAAGCTATCGGGCGAGCGGCGGCGGGGCAATGGGTGCGGGCGGCCGCTGATAGGCAAGCGACCAGCCCTCGGGCAGGTAGTCGGTCGACATGTAGTAATAGAACCCGCACGACCCGTCGGCGCGATAGCTCGCGCCCTTGACGATGCCGAACGCGACCGTACCCGCGAACACCGGCGCGCCGCTGTCGCCGCCGCGGCAGTTCGGCCCCGCCACCGTCACCCAGCGTGGCAGGCACGCGCCGCCGCACAGCTCGCCCGACGGCGCGAAGTCGGTCAGCTCCACCTCCGCGCACGAATAGCCGGTCCGCTCGCCGCGATGACAGACGATGTCGCCCGCGATCGTCGCGCTCCGGTTGCGCCAGGTCTCGACGGGGCGGACGAGCGTCTTGACGGTGTCCGCATAGAAAAGCGGCGCGAGCGGTTCGGCGCTGAGGTTGATCTGCACGTCCTGATAGCCCCAGCCCCATTGGCCAAGGAAGGGTAGCGGCGTCCGTTGCCCGCCCGGCTCGACAAGGCTGAGCTCGTCGGGGCAATGCGCGGCGGTGGCGATGCCGGTGCGCTGCCCGTCGGTGACGACGAAGCCGCTGGTGCAGACGAAGCGCTGAGCGCCGACATCGCCCTCCACTCGCGCGCCGCCCGCAGCCTGCGTGTCCGCCTCCCGGTCGAGCGGGCGCACGCGGACGGGCACGCCGGCGATGTCCGATAGCCGTGCCTCGATGTCGGCGGGGTCCTCCGCCCCGAGCTGCGCGGCGGAGAGCATCACCACCAGCGTGCCCCCGCGCGGGTCGACGCCCATCGCGGGCGGGTAGGGGAACGCGGCGCGCAGCTCGGTCTGATGCCGGGTGAGCGCGTCGAGCAACTGGTCGCGCGTCGCGGCCGCGCCGGTGCGGAAGGTGATCGGGACGGTGAGCCCGCCCGCGGCGACCGACTGGTCGGGCTCGGGCGTGTCGCCGGTGAGGAGGACGACAAGGCGGAAGTCGGGCCGCTGTTCGAGGACAATGCCCGCCAGCCGGTCGCGGTAGGTCTCGGCCAGGCTGGTGGTGGTCGCAACCAGCTCCTGTTGCGCGCGAAGCCGCTGCTCTGCTTTGGGAAGCGAGATGGCGTATTGGCGCGCGACCTCGCCCGCGTCCTCGGCGATCGCCTCGGTCGAGGTCTGTACATGCAGAGGTATCTGGGCGACAACGGGAGTGGCGAGAGCGGCGAGCGCGAGGAGAAAGGCTTTCACGCGCGCCGCTTAGCGTGCCTTCCGGCTACGCGCCATGAACGGGCTGGGCGGTGACCAGCATTCCATCGACCACCGCAACCGGCCACCCCGTCAGCCGCGCGCCCGCGCATGGGCCACCGACGCACAGGCCGTCCTCCACCCGGAACAGCGCGCCGTGCCAGGAGCAGGCGATCAGGTCGCGCTTCGGCGTCAGGTAATCATCGAGGCGCTGCGCCAGCGGCACGCCCGCATGGGGACAGCGGTCGACATAGCCCCACGCCGCACTGCTCCGCCGCACGACAAAGCCGTGGAACCGCCCGGCGCGCAGCTGCAGGACATAATTGCGCGCGGCCCCGTCCGCGATCGCGTCGAGCGGGCCGAGCGCTACCCCGGCGGGCGTCGCGAACACGCGCGCGTCGGTCACGCGCGCGCCGGGAGCACGACCGCGCGGCACTGGCCGAAGCCGATGGAGGCGAACCCTTCCGCGCTCGCCCGCGCCGACAAGGTCACTTCGTCACCATCGGCGAGGAAGGTGCGCGCCTCGCCGGTGGGAAGCGTCAGCGGCTCTCTCCCGCCCCGGCTGATCTCCAGCAGGCTGCCGAAGCTGCCGTCCTCTGGTCCCGAGATCGTGCCAGTGCCGAGCAGGTCACTGGGTTGCAGATTGCACCCGCCCGATGCGTGATGCGTCACGAGCTGTGCCACCGTCCAGTACAGGCTCGTGGCGGTGCCAGCGCTGAGCCGCACGGGCGCATGCCCGGCATCGCGCATCGCCGCGCTCGACAGATGCACCTCAAGCTCGAGGCCGAGCGCGCCGTGGCGCTGGTCGCGCTCGTCACACAGATACGGAAGCGGGCGCGGGTCGCCCTCGGGCCGGGGCGGCTGCGCGACGCGAAAAGGCGCGAGCGCCTCGGCGGTGACGACCCAGGGCGACACGCTGGTCTGGAAGTTCTTGGCGAGGAACGGCCCCAGCGGCTGGTACTCCCACGCCTGCAGGTCGCGCGCGGACCAGTCGTTGAGGAGGCAGAAGCCCGCGATGTGCTCGCTCGCTCCGCCGATCGGGATGGGCTCGCCCAGCGCATTGCCGCGCCCGATCCAGACGCCCAGCTCCAGCTCATAGTCGAGCCGCTGCGACGGGCCGAAGCTGGGCGCGTCGGCGTCGGGCGCCTTGCGCTGCCCCGATGGGCGGCGGACGGGGACGCCCGATGGGCGCACCGACGAGGCACGACCGTGATAGCCGATCGGCACCCATTGGTAGTTGGGCAGCAACGGCTGGTCGGGCCGGAACTGCCGCCCGACGTTCTCGGCATGGTGAATGCCCGCGTAGAAATCGGTGTAGTCGCCGATCGCGCAGGGCAGGTGCATCGTACAGTCGGCGGCGGGGTGGAGCAGCGGCTTCAGCGCGGCGCGATGCGTGTCCGCGGTCAGCAGCTTCGACAGCCGCCGCCTTAACGCGACCCGGTCCGCTGCGGGCAAGGCGAACAGCGCGTTTAGCATCGCGCCACCCAGCGTCCGCGCCGCCGTCTCGGGCAGCCACGGCGCGGCGTCGGCGAGGTCGAGGATCATGTCCCCGATCGCAACGCCTGCCCGTGCGGCCTCGCCCGGTGGCGAGAAGATGCCGAGCGGCAGGTTCTGGACGGGAAAGTCCGCGTGCCCGTCCGCGCCCGGAACCCAGCTCCGCAGCCCCGCGTCATGCGTGTCGTCGATCGCGGTCACGGCAGCCGCGCCTTGGCGAACCCGGTCCACACCTCGTCATAATCCAGCTGCATCGTCGGGGTCTGGGTCGCCCAGCGTGTCGGGCGGACGACGTGGCGGGTTTCGAACATGAACGCCATGGTGTTCTCGATCTTCACCGGTTTCAGGTCCGCCGCGACCGCTTTTTCATAACTCGCCTGGTCGGGGCCATGGCCGTTCATCTGGTTATGCAGGCTCGCGCCGCCGGGCGCGAAGCCGCCCTCCTTGGCGTCGTACTGACCTTGGATCAGCCCCATGAGCTCGCTCATCACGTTGCGGTGGAACCAGGGCGGGCGGAACGTGTCCTCCGCCACCATCCAGCGCGGGGGAAAGATCACGAAGTCGCAATTCGCGGTGCCGGGCGTGTCGCTTGGCGAGGTGAGCACGGTGAAGATCGACGGGTCGGGGTGGTCGAACGACACGGTGCCCATCGTGTTAAAGCGGGTGAGGTCATAACGGCACGGGGCGAGGTTGCCGTGCCACGCGACGACGTCGAAGGGCGAGTGGTCGAGCGTGGTGGTCCAGAGCCCGCCTTGAAACTTTTGCACGACCTCGGTCGGTGCGTCGACGTCCTCATACCAGGCGACCGGCGTCTCGAAATCGCGCGAATTGGCGAGCCCGTTCGCGCCGATCGGGCCGAGGTCGGGCAGGCGGAACAGCGCGCCGTAGTTCTCGCATACATAGCCGCGCGCGCGACCGTCGGGGAGCGATACCTGGAAGCGGACGCCGCGCGGGATCAGTGCGATCTGCAAGGGCGCGAGGTCGATGCGGCCAAGCTCCGTGTCGATCGCGAGCCGACCCTGTTCGGCGACAATCAGCATCTCGCCGTCCGCGCTGAAGAACGCGCGCGTCATGTTGGCTGTCGCTGCGTAGAGGTGGATACCGACCCCGCTCTGCTCGGCGACGCTGCCCGTGCCGCCATAGCTGATGAGGCCATCGAGCCAGTCGGTCGGAGCATCGGGCCAGGGTAGCGGGTCCCAGCGGAGGCGGTTGGGGGAGGGCGTCACCTCGTCGAACGGCGCGGACTTGAACAGCGACGCGCCGGGGTAGGACTTGAACGGGGGGTGGTTCGCGGTCGGACGCAACCGGTAGAGCCACGAGCGGCGGTTCTCCGCACGCGGCGCGGTGAACGCGGTACCGGACAGTTGCTCGGCGTACAGTCCGAAGGGAGTCCGCTGCGGCGAGTTGCGCCCAATGGGCAGCGCGCCGGCGACCGCTTCGGTGGAATGGTGGTTGGCGAAGCCGGGGAGGTAGTCGGGCATGGGCGCTTCCCGAAAAAAGAAGGTTGACTCACGCGAAGGCGCGAAGACGCCAAGAGAGCAATCGCCGCGAAGCGGCAGCAGGTACTTGGCCGAGATGGTTGCCGCTAACGCGGCGGACGCCTCCCTCTTTGCGCCTTTGCGTCTTTGCGTGAGACAAAATGCTACGCATCGACCGTGATCACGCCTCGGCGAATCTGGTCGAGTTCTATGCTTTCATATAGCGCCTGAAAGTTGCCGTTTCCGAACCCCTCGTTCCCCTTGCGCTGGATGATCTCGAAAAAGATCGGCCCCACCATCGTTTCGGTGAAGATCTGGAGCAGCAGTCCCTGCTCGCCGACCGCGCCGTCGATAAGGATGCGGTTGCGCTTCAGGCGGTCGAGGTCCTCGCCATGCCCGGGCACGCGCTTGTCGACGAGCTCGTAATAGGTCTCGATCGTGTCCTGCAACCGCACGCCCCGCGCGCGCAGCTTTTCCACCGTCGCGTAAATGTCGGGCGTGGTCAGCGCGAGGTGCTGGATGCCCTCGCCATTATAGTCGCGGATGAACTCCTCGATCTGGCTATGGTCGTCCTGCGACTCATTGAGCGGGATGCGGATCGCGCGGTCGGGGGCGATCATCGCTTGGCTGAACAGCCCGGTCGCCTTGCCCTTGATGTCGAAATACTTCTGCTCCTCGAAGCCGAAGATCTGGGCGTAGAACGCCGACCAGGTCCGCATCTCGCCGCGGCGGACATTGTGGGTCAGGTGGTCGAGCAGGTCGAGCCCGACGCTGTTCGCGGCTTCCGCCTCCGCCGCACCGGGGACCTGATCCCAGCCGTCGTAGAGCGACCCCGCCGCGCCGTGCCGGTCGACGAGGTACAGCAGCGACCCGCCGATCCCCTCAAGCGCGGGCACGCCATCCAGCGCGCCGCCGCTCCCCGGCTTAGCCCCGCGCCCGATCGCCGCCTCGTACGCCGCGCGTGCGTCCCGCACCCGGAACCCCATCGCGCTGGCCGAAGGACCGTGCGCGGCGCGGAACTCCGCCGCGTGGCCGGTCGGCTCGCGGTTGAGCAGCAGGTTGATGCGCCCTTGTTTGTAGCGCGTCACCGCCTTGGTAGGGTGCGTAGACGCGGCGACGAAACCCAGCGCCTCGAACTGCCGCGCGAGCGCATCCGGGTCGGGCGAAGTGAACTCCGCGGACTCGAACCCGTCGAGCCCCAGCGGGTTGACGTCCATGTGCTCCATCGCGCGCGACCTAATTAGTTTCTATTGCAACCAGTTTGCGCGGTTGCCGGGCGGCTGTCAATCTTTACGACGGGCGCGATGGCCACGCCGCTCGTGCTCGACGAGTTCATCCCCTACCGGTTGTCGTTCACCTCCAACCTGGTGAGCGACACGATCGCCCGCGCGTACGAGGCGCTGTTCGGGCTCTCGATCCCCGAATGGCGGCTGGTGGCGGTGGTGGCGGAAACGGGCGGGGTGTCGCAGCAGGAGATCGGCCGTCGAACGCGGATGGACAAGGTAACGGTCAGCCGCGCCGCCGCCGCGCTGGTTGTGCGCGGGCTGATGGCGCGCGAGGCGAACGCGGAGGACAAGCGCTCGCATTTGCTGCGCCTGACGGAAGCGGGGCGGTCGCTCTACCGCGCTGTCGCGCCTGAGGCGTTGGCGCTCGAGGCGCGCATCTTCGCCGCGTTCACGCCGGAGGAGCTGGCGGGACTGAAAGCGATGCTGCGACGCATCGACGCGGAAACGCTGGCGCTCAGGCCGTGAGCGCGAGCAAGGCGAAGCTCGCCAGCCAGTGCGTGCCCATGTAATCGTCGGCGATGTGGGGCAGGCTGGCGGCGAGGTGGCGCTCGGCGGCGTCGAGCATACTGGTATGGGCGGGATGATCCGGGCCGAGCGCGAGGGCGATGCTGCGCCAACACCAAGCGCGGCTGAGGTTGAGGCCGTCGAGGTGCGCAATCTTGCCGTCGCTCCGGTCGGAGACATGGACGGGGGTGAACAGCGTCGCGGGCTCGTCGCGCGCGACGTCTGGCAGAAACGCGGCAAACCAGTCGGGGAAGTCCGCGCCTAGCACCTGGCTCATCAGCAACGCCTCCGTCAGCGCGGGCGACAGGAACTCGTCGCCGCCCGGCTCCCATGCCTGACAGCCTCGGTCGGCCCCGAACCACGCCCGCGCGCGCTCGCCGATCAGCGCGACGAGCGCGGGGTCGCGCGTCTCCGCCCAGTGGAGCGCGTGGACCATCGCAAAGGCGATGTTGCCGTGCGTGCCCGTGCGGACGGGGTAGGTGAGCTTGGGCAGGAACGCGGCGAACCGTGCGGCGAACGCGCGCGCGAGCGGCTCCAGCGCCTCGCCGCAGGGCGCACTGTGCCGCGCCGCCTCCGCGTGGAGCGCGAGCAGCCAACCCCAACCGTACGGTCGCTCGAACCCCGCCGCGCCGGGCCGACCCAGATAGGCTAGCTCGCCCGCCAGCGTCTCCGGCGTCAGCACCGCGTCCGCCCGCGCGCGGATCGTGGCGGCTTCGGGGAGGTCGGGATGGAGTCGCGCGATCGTCAGCACCTGCCACCAGCCATGGACGCAGCTGTGCCAATCGAAGCTGCCGTGAAACGCGGGGTGGAGCTGCGCGGGCGAGAGCAGGTCTTCCGGCCCGTTGATGACATGATCGAGCTTCTGCGGGTATTCCTGCCCGAGGTGGCCGAGCGTCAGCCGGGCGAAGCGGGCGGCGAGGGCGGCGTCGATCATCGCAGCACCAGATAGAGCAGCACGGTGTTGAACACGAGCAGCCCCAGCGCGGTCGGGGCCTGCGCGCGGATCACGGCGTGCCGGGGCAGGTCGAGCAACGCGGCCGGGACCAAGTTGTAGTTCGCCGCCATCGGGGTCAGCAACGTGCCACAAAATCCCGCCAGCATCCCGATCGCCGCGACCGGCGCGGGGTTGCCGCCATGCGCGCGGACCAGCAGCGGCACGCCCACGGCGGCGATCATCACCGGAAAGGCCGCGAACGCATTGCCCATCGCGACCGTGAACAGCGCCATACCGAGCGTGTAGGCGATCACCGCGCCGAGGAGGCTGCCGTGCGGGATGGCGTGGCCGATGCCGCCGCCGACGACGTCGCCCACCTTTGCGGCGGCAAACACCGCGCCGAGGCTGGCTAGTAGTTGCGGCAGGACGATCGCCCAGCCGATGCCGTCCATAAGCCGCGCGCCCTCCCGCCACGGCGTCGCGACCGGTGCGCGGAGCCACGCTAGGCACACCCCAATCGCGACCAGCACGCCCGCGGTCAGCGCGACGAGCGTCGCCTGTTTGGGGTCCACCAGCGCGGGCACCGCTTTGAACGCCAGCGTAC
>CALMGC010000098.1 GCA_937863505.1 uncultured Sphingomonadales bacterium
GGGCCCGGGCGAAGCGCGAGGCGGCGATGCAGACGGTGGTCGCGCTCGCCGACACGGGCCGCCTCGACGAGGCGCTCGGCCGGCCGCCAGTCGCCGCGGCCGACCTGAAGCCGCAAGCGCACGAGTCCACCGCCTCGATCCGGTTCGACCTCGCCGCGCTGCCCGGCAGCCACCGCGAGCCCGGCACCGCGCCCGCCAGGCCACGCCCGCTCCGCTACGACCTGTCCGGCCTCGGCTGAGCGAGCGCCCGCTCCACCGCCCGGCGGACAGCATCGGGCAACCTTTCTTCCAACCGTTCGCGCAGCAAGGGCGCGAGGAGCTCGCCCACCATTGCTTCCAGCGTCGGTCGCTTGGGTGGTTCGAGCCGGGCGAGCTGCGTGGCGATCTCGCCCGTCGCGCGGGCGGACAGGAGCAGGTCGCTCGCCGGCGCGTCGATGCCGTCGCCCATCTCCGCCAACGCGACCTCCGCCTGCGCGATCCCAGCATCGGTCGCGGCCCGGAGCAGCGCGCGCGCGCGCGCCGGATCGGGCGTCATGTGGTCGCCGTTGAACAGCGCTACCCCGAGCAGGTACTGGGCGCGCGCGTCCCCGGCGGCGATCCCCGCCTCCAGCCACGGCATCGCCTCGGCCCGCCGCCCGGCGCGGAAAAGCAGCAGCCCCAAATCCGCCGCCGCGCGCGGACGCCCCGCGGCGACCGCGCGACGGCAGCTCGACTCCGCCGCCGCGAGCGGGTCGGGAAGGTCTCCCACCGGCGGTTCGGCCCTGACCGCCTTAATCGGATCCGAAGTCTCGCCCATGACATGCCCCCAGTCACGATGCAGAATAGTCACACCCCTCCGAGTTGCACAAGCATCGCCGAACACCGGCTTGCATCGCGCGACGGCGTGAGGCACCTAACAAATAGTTAATGCAATCGGGGAGCACCTATTCGTGACACGTCGCCTGCTGCTGGCCGCCGCCGCTTGCGCCCTGTGGGGCACCTCAGCCGAGGCGGCCCAATATAGCGCCGAGGGGCTGCTCGAGCCCGAGATCACCTATACGACGCTGGCCGCGGTCACCGCAGGGCGCACGTTCGGCAGCTACAGCGGCGTGGGCAGCCTGTTCGTCACCACGGCCTCCACGGCGACGACCGGGTTCGGATCGCTCTGCACGGGGTCGCTGGTGTCGTCCAACGTGGTGCTGACGGCCGGGCATTGCCTCTACAATTACAACGAGAGCGGGCAGTACGACCCCGTGACCTCCGTGCGCTTCTTCGCCCCTTCGCTCGGAGAGCGGACGGCGGCGAGCACCTACACCGCGACCGACTGGCAGGTGAGCCCGACCTATACCGGCGACCTCGCGACGGGGGGCGATTTCGCGCTGTTCACGCTCGGAACCGCCGCGACCGGTCGTGACACCTACAGCATCTATCAGGGCGACCCGCTCCAGGCGTTCACCCGTGTCGGCACCGGGACGATCGGCGGTCCGGGCGGCACCGGCACGGTGGCTGCGGACTATGACCAGCGCCAGGGCAGGAACCTGTACGAATATCACGGCGACCAGTTCTTTACGGACGTGAGCGGCAACGTGCTCCTGTCCGACTTCGACAATGGCGACCCGCTCCACGACGTGTTCGGTCGCGCGGGGGGCAATAAGCAGACCGGCATCACCGGCGAGAGCGACTCGTCGCCCGGCGACTCGGGTGGGCCGGAGTTCATCAACGGTCAGATCGTCGCGGTCACTTCCTTCGGCGTGACCGGCGCGGTGGTGGACGGGCATTGCGGCAGCCCGACCGATGTCGACCCGACCGCCTCGTCGACGGGGCAGTGCACCAACTCGTCGGTCGGGGAGATCGCGGGCGACACCTGGCTGCGACCGTATCAGGACTTCATCAACGGCTACATCGCCTCGGCGGTGCCGGAGCCGGGCAGCTGGGCGACCATGATCGCCGGGTTGGGCGCGGTCGGCTTCTCGCTCCGCCGCGGGCGCCGGCGCGGCCGCGCGACCTCGCTTCGGGCGGCGTAGTGGGGGTGTCGCGAGTCGGCACAGCTCGGCTCGCGACCGCTTCGTGGAGAGTCTGGTCGCTGACGCCGGTTACGGTTAGGCGGCGCGCATGACCCGCCCCGTTCCTACCATGCCGTTCCCGGACCAGACGCCTGGCACGTCCGGGTTACGCAAGCGGGTCGGCGTCTTCCAGCAGCCCAATTACGCCGAGAACTTCATCCAGTCCGTGTTCGACGTCGCCGAGCGCGGGCCGGGAGCGATGCTGGTGCTCGGCGGCGACGGGCGCTTTCACAACCGCGAGGTGGCCCAAGCCGCGATCCGCATCGCCGCCGCCAACGGCTATGCGCGCGCGGTCGTCGGGCGGGACGGCATCCTGTCCACCCCCGCGGCGAGCCATCTGATCCGCCTGCGCGGCGCGTCGGGCGGGCTGATCCTGTCGGCGAGCCACAACCCGGGCGGTCCCGAAGGCGATTTCGGGATCAAGTACAACATCGCCAATGGCGGCCCTGCGCCCGAAAAGGTAACGGAGGCGATCGCCGCGCGCACCCGCGCCATCGACCGCTGGCTGACCGTGGACGGGCCTGATGTTGATCTGTCCGCGCTTGGCGAGACACAAGTCGGCAGCATGACCGTCGAGGTGGTCGACCCCGTCGCGGACTATGCCGCGCTGATGGAGCGATTGTTCGACTTTCCGCTGATCCGCCGCGCGGTGGAGCAGGGGCTGACGATGGCTTTCGACGCGATGAGCGCGGTCACGGGTCCGTATGCGGTCGAAATCCTCGAGCGCCGCCTCGGCTTCACGCCCGGCACCGTCCGCAATGCGGTGCCGCTGCCCGATTTCGGCGGCCACCATCCCGACCCGAATCTGGTTCACGCACGCGCGCTGTACGAACTCATGATGGACGCCGACGCGCCCGACCTCGGCGCGGCGTCCGATGGTGACGGCGACCGCAACCTCATCATCGGGCGCGGGCGGTTCATCACCCCCTCCGACTCGCTGGCGATGCTCGCCGCCAACGCGCATCTCGCGCCGGGCTATGCGGGCGGGCTGAAGGGCGTCGCGCGCTCGATGCCGACCAGCGCCGCCGCCGACCGGGTCGCGGACGCGCTCGGCGTGCCCGCGTTCGAGACGCCGACCGGCTGGAAGTTCTTCGGCAATCTGCTCGATGCGGGGATGGCGACGATCTGCGGCGAGGAGAGCGCGGGAACCGGCTCCGACCATGTGCGCGAGAAAGACGGGCTGTGGGCGGTGCTGCTGTGGCTCAACATCATCGCCGCGCGGGGCATGCCGGTGGACGCGATCGCGCGCGACCATTGGGCGCGGTTCGGGCGCGATTACTACGCGCGGCACGATTACGAGGAGGTCGACAGCGCAGGCGCCGGAACGCTGGTGGCGGGACTGCGCGAACGGATCGCGACCTTGCCCGGCACCGTCGCGGGCGGGCTGACGGTGGAGCGCGCGGACGACTTCGCTTATCACGACCCCGTCGACGGCTCGACCAGCGAGCGTCAGGGTGTGCGGCTGTTCTTCACCGGCGGCGCGCGCGCGGTGCTGCGGCTGTCGGGCACGGGCACCTCGGGCAGCACCTTGCGCGTCTATCTCGAACAATACGAGCCGTCGCCCGGCGTGCTCGACCGCGAGCCGGGGGACATGCTCGCCCCGGTGATCGCGGCGGTGGAGGAGCTTGCGGGCATCGCGCGCCACACGGGCCGGGTCGCGCCCGATGTCGTGACCTGACGCGAACGGTTTGCCGAGGCGGCGCGACAGGCTAGGATAGGCATGACGAGCGTCGGTAAGACCAGCTTCCGATCGCGCTCCACTCCGCCGGGACGTTGACCTTGGAATGTTGAACCGGATCGGCCTCAGAAAACCGCGCCTTCCGTCCGGCAAGCGTGTCTACGCCATCGGCGATGTTCATGGCGAGGCGGAATTGCTGGCGCGGCTGCTCCATGACATCTCGCGTGACTCGGACGCGCGGGGTCCGGCGGAGACGACGCTGATCCTGTTGGGCGACTTCATCGACCGCGGACCCAGAGCCGCGGACCTCCTGCGCAATCTCGCGCAGATGGCCATGCCCAACCTCGTCATCCTCAAGGGCAATCACGAGGCGGTGCTGGTCCAGGCCTATGACGGCGATGAGCAGGTTCTGGCCGAGTGGCTCCGGTTCGGCGGCGCGGCGACGCTGGCCGGGCTCGGCGTGCCGTGGCCCCTGCTGCAATCGGAGGACACGGGCGCGATCCTTGCCGCACTGCGCGCGAATTTGCTCCCCGACATCGTCGAATGGCTCGACCGACTGCCTTTTTGGTGGTCGCTGGGCGACTATTTCTTTGTCCATGCAGGCGTGCGGCCCGGCGTGAAGCTGATGGAGCAGCGCGACGAGGATCTGCTGTGGATTAGGAACCCGTTCATCTCCGAACGGCACAGATACGACAAGGTGATCGTCCACGGGCACACGATCGAGCCGGGAACCCCCGAGCTCGGCGGCCATCGTATCGGACTCGATACGGGGGCGCATGAGCATGGCACATTGACCGCCTTGGGGCTGGAGGCGGACCGGCAATGGCTGCTGCAAGTAACCGCGCCGCCGGTCATGGAGCTGACGCTGAATGAGAGGATCGATCCTGCCCCGCAGACCGCCCTTTCCGTGGACGCGGTAACATGATGAGGTCCGACGGCGATGGCCGATGACATCGCTCAGCTGATCGCGGATATCACGCGGTCGCCCGGAACGCCGGCGATCGGCACCGTCACCGACCATCGCTCGGCGCGCGTCGCCGAGGGTGGCCGTGCTATAGGTTGGGCGATAGGGCTGGTCGGGGCCGCATTGGCGATCGGGACGGCGGTGGTCCTGACACGGCCGTATGTACCGGCTCCGCTCGGGCGACCGGCCGTGCGGACCATCGCGCCCCCGGTCAGGGCGGCGTCGAGGGTCGAGGCCCCGGTGACGATCGCCGTTCCGACCGGGGTGCCGCCGGCGACGGCTCGGATTGTCACCAGACACTCGCGCTTGGGGCCGCCCTTGTCGAGCAGGCGCGTGATCCTGGCTGGGAAGGGCGCTTCTCCCGATGTCACGACACCCGCGGCAACGCACGCCGTGCCCGAGCCGAGCGGTTCGGCGATGCCGCCGCCCTCCGCTCGCCGGTCGCCGCACCTGACCGGCGCGGCGCTGGAGCGGGCGTTGGCGGAGGACTCCGCCCTCACCAGACGAGTCAATGTGGAACAGCTCCGCAAAAGCCCGGAGCCGGCGCTCGTTGCCGGAAAGCGCCCGCGAAGCGATTCGGAGTGATCCGGTGTGATGGCTGGTTTCCGGGTCCTAGTCCGGACGAGTCGCCACCACCGCGATCGAGGTCTGACCGGGACCTTCTGTAAACTGGATCCAGATCTGACGATCGGGCCGCCGAATGATCCAGGTCTGGACAGGGTTATTTCGAACGTCCCCCAAACCCGGCAGCAGCGCCTGCTTGTCCGCTTGGTTTATCGTGGCCAGCGCGCTGGGCGGAATGCGCCCCGACGCGATGCGGACCGCGCCCATCCGCACCAGGTCGCCTTCGATCGTCCGGCGGATCAGAGGTTCATCGAAAGGCTTGCCGCGCTCGCGCCGGACCAGCGTGACCAGATAGGTGCGTCCCTCGACGTCCTGGAGCGCATTGCCGTCCCAAAAGCGGAAATGGCCCAGCGTTTGTTCGACCGGGCCGTTGCGGGGAACGAACTCGCCGGGCCAGCGCAGATAGGGGAACCGGGGCAGATGCGCGGTGCTGACGGCCGGTGCCGGTAAGGGCGGCCTGGCGGTCGCCTGCGGCTGAGGGGCTAACGTCGCCACCGCCGTCGCCAGAAGGGCTATCGGTATACCGCCGTGCATCGCTTCGCTCCCTGCTCGCAGACCGGTTCGATCCGTTTATTCTTGAAAGAGGCCGACCCCGTTTATCGTCGCTAGGCGAACCAGGTCCTGACAAACATATGCGGCGGACCTGAAACAGCGATCAAATGTCCTATTCTGGCACCTGACGTCGGCGTTGGTCATTGTGCCTGTTTCTCACACGCCTACGCCGAAGCGCACAAACAGGGGAGATGGCCGGTGAACATTCATCCACGCTTGACCGCCGTCGCCTTGGCGGCCTGCTCGCTGTCGGCGTGCGCTTCCGTACCGGAAAGCCGCTCCGCCCCAGCAAGCGGCAACGCCGCCTTCACGATCCGGACAACGCCGGCCGGTGCTTCGGTGGAGACGTCGCAGGGCTATCGCTGCACCACCCCTTGCGACGTGCCGCTTGGCGCTCGCGCGTTCGTGGCGACCGTGACGCTGCTCGGCTACAAGCCGGTTCAACTTCCGGTAACGGCTGCGCAGAATCCCGGGCCGATCGACGTCAAACTGCTGCCGCAGGACCCGGGTGCCGGAGCGCCCAACCCGATCGGCGGAAAATAATCGTCGCTCGGGGCGGAGCGGACCCGCATCCTCTGGCGGCGATCGTGCTCAGCCGACCTTAACCATATCCGTTTATGGCCGGTACGGTCAGCAACGGAGTGGGTAGCAGATGAAGGTGATCGCGAGGGCGCGCCGGGCATTGGGGGTCGCGTCGCTATGTCTGGGATTGGTCCTCCCAACCGCGGTGTCCGCCCGTCCAGCCCCGTCAGAAATCCTGATCGAGGCGGGTTCGGGTAAGGTGCTCCACGCCTATGGCGCGGATGAGCTCCGCCGTCCGGCCTCGATCGCCAAGGTCATGACGTTGTTCCTGGTGTTCGATGCGCTCGACTCGGGCAAGCTCCACCTCCACCAGGCCCTGAAAATCTCGGATGCGGCCGCGTCGCAGGAGCCGTCTCGTCTGGGCCTGTGGTCCGGTCGCACCATCCCGGTCGAGACCGCGATGCGCGCGGTCGCGATCAAGTCCGCGAACGACGCCGCCGTCGTGTTGGCGGAAGCGCTGGCTCGAAACGAACAGCAGTTCGCACGGTTGATGACGCGCAAGGCGCGCGCCCTCGGCATGGTCGATACCGAGTTCGGAAACGCGACCGGCCTGCCCGACCGGAAAACACGAACCACCGCGCGTGACATCGCCGTCCTGGCGCGCGCGATCATCATGTCGCACCCGGATCGCTACCCCCTGTTCGGCCGGCGAACGCTCGTGTGGAACGAGCAGAGCATCGCCAACCACAATCATTTGCTAGGCCGGGTGACCGGCGTCGACGGCATCAAGACCGGCTACACCGCGCAAGCCGGGTTCACCTTGGCGGCATCGGCCAAGCGAAACGGCAGGCGGCTGATCGCCGTGGTGCTGGGCGAGCCGTCGCGCAAGACACGCGACGACCGCGTGGGGACTCTGCTGGAGAGCGGGTTCGCGACGCGTATCCTCGGTGAAATGTCGAAATCTCGATCGGCCGGTAAGCTCGTCTATCTTCCTGGTCGAAAGGTCGATCCCGCAGAACATGTCGGCGCGGTCTTCCATCGTGCGATCAGCAAAGGGTGACGGAACGTCACCACGATGCAAGTAGGTCGAAGACCCGTTTCGACTGCTCCGTGTTTCCCACAACGCTATGTCGACGCGGCTGCCTCGTTGACGTCATAACAGTATTGAACGACATGACCAGCTGCGATCCATGTGTCCGTGGGCACGGTATTGCAACTAGGCCGGCACTGGCGACGAACATGATCGAACGCGCCATCACCACCGACCTGCTGATCGACCAGATCGCGGCGGATGCGGTGTACAGCGTCGGCGCCATCGAGCAAGCGCCGCGTCTTGCCGGCGAAGTATAGGTGCTGGGGGTTAAGGCAATCCTGGCTTCGGATCATGCCACGGTAGGCCGGTGCTCCTGGAATCCGCGAGCGGGCTGATCGGCCAGTTCAGCCGCATCGTCGAGACCGCCGTCGTCAACATCACGCGCGCCGGTCACGACGGCATCACGCGTCAGGACCTGTGCGACGCCGTGCGGGACTGGGCGGTCGGCAACGATCGGATCGGCTCCAACCCGGTCGAGAAGGGCCCCGCCAAGCAGACCAAAAGCAACCGCGGATTGGGACAAGGAGAGGGTGCGTCCACGGACGACGAGCCGGATGCCGCCTCGGACGAAATGAGGGTGGACGCCGGCGAACCGCTCGCACGCGCTACCCCGATCGCGCCGGGCGAGTGCACCAACAACCGCCACCCCGTCGCGTTCGCGGGCGTCACGCTGCCGTCGCTCATGATCAAGAAACGTGTCCGGCGCTTCTCGCCGGCGGCGCCGGCGGCTTCGCCGCACCATCGCGCCATATGGGATCTGCGCCTGATCCCGGCCTGCACCGTCACCGGCGAGATCCTTCTCGGCGATTGCGGCAACCCCGAGTGCAGCCCGACGGGCTGGTCGGCGACGCCGGGCATAGACCGCTGCGAGCACTGCACGGCCGACCTCACCAAATCGTCGACCACGTCCATACCCGACGAAACCCGCGTGGTTCTGGGAGGCAGTCGCCACATCTTGGAAAGCGGTCATGGGCTGGCCGGACGCCACGAACGAACTCGCCGCGTCCCATGTCGCACGCCGCGTCGGTCGCCGCAACGACGGCAACGGCGGTCGGACCATGCGCCTGCTCACCCCCAAGCGACAGGTCGGCGCGTCGAGCGGCATACTCGACCTGCTCGCCGACTGGCGGCGCTCGCTTAACGTCGATACCGAGATTCAGAACCTAAGCGTCGCGCTCGCGGATCGCTGTAGCCTTCCGACTGCGCGCGACACCCTTGGGATGTCCTCCCACGGCGTCGAGCAACTCATGGCCATGCGTCTGCTGGAAGGCGTGGATCACCCGATCGTCGACGCGCAACACGGCGCCCGGCAGGTCTCAAGGTCAGCGCTCGCAAACCTCTTATCCGCCATATCGGCAACGTCCACGCCCTTGACCTCGATGACCGCCATGACACTGCGCTCCGCTATGAAGGGGATCGGCGGCCGGGCCAAGCGCTGGGGTCCAGCCTACGCCCTGCTGCTTTCGGGAGAGCTGCCCTCCGGTGATAAGCAGACGACCGCTGGTGGAGCATTGGTCGATGCCGTTCCGCGAGGACTCGGAGGGCGCGTTTGGTATCGCCTTCGTTGCGCTTCCGCATCTGCCAGGAACCCACTTGGACGGCGCCGCGATGCTCCGGTCCGACGGGGTGCCCCTCGTCGCGCTGACGCTTCGACGGGACTAGCTCGACAACTTCCGGTTCACGCTCATGCACGAGCTCGCGCATGTCTGGAAGCATCTCGAGAACCGGCTGCCCGCCATCCTCGACGACCTCGACATCGGATCGTCCACGCGGATCGAACGAGAGGCAGATGCGATCGCGCAGGATGCTCTCATCCCCCCAGCTCTCTGGGAAGGCTTTAACAACGGCGAGTTCACCAGCAGGGCCGAGGTCGAGGACTTGGCGGCGACCGCTGGCGTGAACCCGGCGATCGTGGCCGGGCGATGGCGTATGGCGAACCGAAATCACCAGCGGTTCTCGAAGATGCTCGGTCATAGGACCGTGCGCGCGCGAATGCGGAACTGGCCCGGAGCCTATGATTGATCGGAGAGCCGGCAGGGTTGCGTCCGACCGGTACGCCAACCGGACATAGGGCGAAGCGGATCGAAACGAGGTGGCGAATGAGGTTCAAGAACCTTGAGCGGCACCGCACGGGCGGCACCGGTAGCCGCATGGAGCTGAGCATCCCGGCACCGAGGACGCCGGACGGCAGGGTCTACAGGTTCTCGCGCAACGAGGATGCCCACCCACGGCACTTCGTGCTCGGAGACGCCAACCGGCCCGCGGGGATCGACCGGGGGGCGCGGACGCGCATGAAGCTGGAGCCTGGGTCGCCGCAGACGGTCTGCCCATATAGCGGCGTCGTCGCGGCCGACGAGGAGTTTATGCACCCAGACGACTGCGAGGCCGCGATCGACATGGTCCGGCACGCCGCGCTGGCCGACGTCGAGCAGCAGCTCGGGAAGATGTTCAAGGGCCTGGGGAGAAACCAGCCGAGCGGCAGCCTCCTGAAGATCGAAGTAAAGACGAGCGGCCGGACGCGGCCGCGTCCGCGTTTCTACCGGTCCGACCTCCTGCGCGAGTTCGTGTGCGACCACTGCGGACGCGGCTACGGTGTCCACGCGGCCAGATACTTCACGCTGATTGCGGTCGACAGGGTGGAGCTGAAGCGTTTCGTCGCGCGGCACGCCAAGGCGCGCTGACGGACCGTATCGCGGCCAACGGTCAGCGCATGCCCGCCCAACTCCGCGATTCCGCCACGTCGGAGCAGGCTAGTGCATCGACCCCGGCCCGTGGGAGCATCCTTGTGCGTGCTCCTCGCTGCACAAAGCGCCTGCGCCCTGGCGAGGCGGAGCAGTCATTCTCAGACCGGACAGCGCGCGCGGGAGAGGCGAGTACCGCCGCTTACCGCACCCGCCCTACAGCCCCCGCACCAACCGCACCGCCCGCGCGATCCACGGCACGTCCGCCACGACCTCCGCCCGCGCACCCGGCCCCGGTGCCAGCATCGTCAGCGTCGCCGCATCCACTCCCAACAGCCGCCCGAACACGAACCGCCCCGCCGCGCGCGGCACCAGCACGTCGCGGTTGAGCGCGCTCGCGAATGCGTCGGGGGACAGCGGCTCCAGCCAGACCTGATCGCCCGCGCGATACTCCCCGACGCTCGCCGCTACCGTCAGCGCCAGCGTTCCGGGCGCAGGCGCGGGGGCGCCCAGCACCGCCTCGCGCCGGGGCGCGTGCGCGCCACCCGCGTCGAGCGTCGCCGCGACGGGCAGCTCGACCCGATCAGGCAGCTTTACGAGGTCCGCCGCCTCCACCCCCAGCGCCGCGGCGATCCGATTGAGCCACACCACCGACACGGTGCGCGTTCCCGTCTCCAGCCGCCCCACCGTCTGCGGCGTGGTCGGCGGGACGCAGCGGCGCGCGACGTCGTCGAGCGTCAGCCCGCGCGCGCGGCGCACCTCGCGGATGGCGGTGATCATGCCCAGCTCCTAACCGTTCCGGTTTCTTTGCTGTCCTACAAGCGTGACGCTGTGGCAAGTCCCTCCGACAACATGGAGCATGGACGATGCGTGATCTGGTCGAGGTGAAAATGGGCGGGCGGAGCGTGACGGTGAACCGCGCCGAGTCGCCTCTGTCGTGGCTTCGCGCGCGCGGGCTGCTCGACGCGCGCCAGCACGAGGCGGGCGAGCGCCTGCGCGGCGATTACGAGCGCGCGTGTCTCGCGCCGTCCGTCACGATGCGCTGGGATGCGGCCCGGGTCGATGGCGGCGGCGGCTCGGGCGCTGACCCGACCACGGCGCAGCTCTCCGCCAAGCGGCGGTTCGACGCGGCGATGGCGGGGGTGGGCGGGGGCCTCAACGACGTGCTCTGGCGCGTGGTGTGCGCGGGCGAGCCGCTGGCGGCGGCGGAGGCTGGGTTAGGCCGGCCGCGGCGTGCGGGCAAGGTGGTGCTAGGGCTGGCGCTCGACCGGCTGGGGGACCATTACGCGCTCCCATAGGAGGGCCGAGATGATCGTTTACGGAAGCAGCCTGTCGCCGTTCGTCCGCAAGGTGATGGCGTTCGTCGCGGAAAAAGGGCTCAGCGCCGAGCTCAAGTCCGCAGGCATGGGGCGCGGCGGGCCCGAGTTCGAGGAAGCGAGCCCGTTTCGCAAGATGCCGGGCTTTCGCGACCCGGGCGCGGACGGCGGGCGCGATTTCGTCATCTCCGATTCGACTGCCATCGTCACCTACCTGGAGGCGAAGCATCCCGAGCCGAACCTGATCCCGCTCGATCCGATCGCTCGCGCGCGCGCGATCTGGTATGAGGAGTTCGCGGACACGCTGGTGATGAAGGCGGGCGGGCCGATCTTCTTCAACCGCTTTGTCGCGCCCAAGGTGCTGAAACAGGCGGGCAATATCGACGCGGCGGTCGCGGCCGAGCGCGACGAGGTGCCGCCGCTGCTCGATTATCTCGAGCGGGTGATCCCCGACAGCGGCTATCTGGTCGAGGATCGAATCACGTTGGCCGACATCGCGGTGGCGTCGCCGTTCGCCAATTTCAAGCATGTCGGGGTCGATCTCGACGGCACGCGCTATCCGCGCGCGACCGCCTATCTCGACGCGATCCTCGCCCGGCCGAGCTTCGCGCCGTTGATCGCGGCGGAGCGCGAGATGGTCGCGGCGATGGGGTGATGCGGCTGTCGTTGGTTCATTGCCACGGGTCGGGCAACGACTTCCCGCTCGTCGACGCGCGCACGCTGATGCTTGGGGATGCCGAGTGGGCGAGCGTCGCGCGCGCGCTGGCGGACCGGGCGGGGCCGGTGGGGGGTGACGGGCTGCTGCTGCTGATGGCGGGGGATGACACGCACGCGTTCGGAATGCGAATGTTCAACAGCGACGGATCGGAAGCGGAACAATGCCTCAACGGCCTGCGCTGCGTCGCCCGCGCGGGGTTTGGGGCGTTGGGCGTAGAGCGCGCGCTGGTGCGGACCAAGGGGGGCAGCGTCGAGGCATGGCGCGAGGCGGAGCTTGCGCCCGGCGTGGTGACGATCGGCGAGCGGGCGGGGCCGGTCAGCCTCGACGCCGCGCGCTGGCCGCTCGGCGCGCACGCACGCGTGGTGGACGCGGTCGTCCCGGAGCTCGACGGCGAGCGGCGTTTCACCGCGGTGTCGATCGGCAATCCGCATCTGGTCAGCTTCGTGGGGGCGGTGGACGCGGCGGAGCTGGTGCGGCTCGGCGAGGCCTGCGAGGCCGCGCCCGCCTGGCTGCCCAACCGCGCCAATGTGTCGTTCGTCGAGCTTCGGGGCGAGGCGGACCTGTTCGTGCGGACGTTCGAGCGCGGGGTGGGGCTGACCGACAGTTGCGGCAGCGCGATGGCGGCGTCGACCTGGGCCGCGTGCCTGACGGAGAGGCGCGCGTGGGGCGAGTGGCTGACCGTGTTGAATCGCGGCGGCCGGGTGCGGGCGCGGGCGGAGGAGAACGGGAGCGTGACGCTGGCGGGCAACGCGACCTGGGATTGGGAAGGGACGGTCGAGGTCAGCGACGGAGTGGCGAGCGGGCTGGTGGTGACGCGGCGGTACGAGGACGAGGTGGGTGCGTGGGAGGGGGCAAAGGGTTAGGGTAATTTAGACCACCACTTAACACGGTTCGTGCTGAGCCTGTCGAAGCACAGGCGCAGCGCACAACGGTTGCCCGCCCTTCGACAAGCTCAGGGCGACTGGGGCATATGTAGCTCAATCCACCGATGGAATTACTTCACACCAGCATTGCCCCCCGCTCGCGCAGCGCCTCCGCCATCCGGTCCATCCCCGCCCTGATCTCCCCCGCCTTCGCCAGCAGCGCCTCCCCGTCCGCCCCCGCCACCGCTTCGCGCAGCAGCTCCGCCTCGCCGACCAGCAGCTTGTCGCGCTCGATCAGACGGGCGAGCGTGTCCGCCTCCTGCCGGTAGAGCTGCGTCATCCGGTCGTTGGCGGG